>LFLF01000011.1 GCA_001184395.1 Candidatus Paraburkholderia calva
ATCAGCGCTTTCTGGCTCGCATAGGCGCTATCTCCATAGACACCTTGCTCTTGCCCGTGCAGCAATTTCGGCAGCAGAGGTTGGCCGGCGTGACCACCGCGCTATGTGCGAGGCCGCTTTGACTGTCGACCCCGATGTGCAACTTCATGCCCCAATACCACTGCTTTCCCTTGCGCATCTAATGCATCTCAAGATCAATGCCCACAACTCGTCGCGTCGCGTGCGCTTGCGGCAAGTCTCGAACCCCGCACCTTGATCCGCGGTCATCGCCAGGGTCTGCTGCTTCATCGTCGTTTGCCTTTCTCCTTGCACGTGCGCTCTATAACACCTGACAAGCACAAGCGGTGGACTTAATCAGCGTTGCCTTAGAACTTGTGACGCACGCCCAAGATGACGATTTCCTGGTGGCTGCTGCCGCTATCGTAGCCGTACGAGCCGATCGACGCCTGCGCCGAGCTCAGGCCGCCAGTCGTGCCGTTGCGCTGTTCGCCGCTGGCGTGCTGGTAGGCAGCAACCGCATAGAAGTCGGTGCGCTTCGAGAGCAAGTAGTCGGCGCCCAGGCTGGCCTGGTGATACGTAGCCGACGAATCACCGCCCGACTTCGTGTAGGCGTAGCCTGCGCCAACCAGCAGCGCCGGGGAAACCTGGAAGTTCACGAAGCCGTTGCCGACGTTGAAGTGCTCGGAGCCGAAGCGCGAGCCGCCGTCAGCCTTGAACTGCGCATTGCTGTACGAACCGCCGACCGTGAACGCGCCGATCGAGTACTGAACCGTGCCACGTGCGATACTGATGGCGTGCGCCGAAGCGTAGGCGTTGTTGATCGGGCCGTCGAACAGTGCATCCGACGTCATGCTGTTCCACGTGCTTGCCGTCGTAGGCGGAATGCGGCCGGCGTTCGGGTTGTTCGCGTAGAAGTAGCCGCCTGCGACCGCCAGCGGGCCCTTGTTGTACGTCGCGGCTGCCGACCACGTTTGGCCTTGGCCATTTGCGCCTGCGACACCCGACACGCCATACAGACCTTCGAATTGGAAGCCTGCGAAGACCGGCGAAACGTACTTAATTGCGTTGCTCACGCGCAGCGAGTTGTCGTCGTTATCGACGTCGCCCGGCGTTGCGAACACGGAACCCCAGTAGTTGTCAGCCGTGATGCCTTGCACCATGTCGACGAGCGGATCGTATTGACGACCGAGCGTGACTGTACCCCACTGGGCGCCGGACAGGCCGACGAATGCCTGACGGCCGAACTCACGATCATTCTGGCCCAGTCGGCCGGTGCCGATGTCGAAACCGTTTTCCAACTGGAAGATCGCCTTCAGGCCATCGCCCAGGTCTTCCTGACCCTTCAAGCCCCAACGGTCGCCGGACAGGTTGCCATTGATCATGGCGAACTGGTGGTCGCCATTGACGTTGGTGTTGCTGACGTAGCCGAGACCGGCATCGATCACGCCATACAGCGTCACGCTCGATTGAGCCTGTGCCGCGCCTGCTGCTCCGAGCAGGGCCAGCGAGAGGGACGTCAGTGCGAATCGCTTCATCGAATTCTCCACGCGAATGTTTAAAATCGTTGTTGCCGGCGCAGAGAATAACGCAACGTTTCGAAACTTAAGAACTGAAAAAATAGTGTGTCTCGAAAAACACACAGTTGTCACGAACGCCTGTGCGTCAAGTTTTTTCGCGTGTTTTGAACGAAGATAATTTCGAGGGACAAGATTAGATGCGGAAAGTTCCGGAATGAGGCGAGGCGGTCCAAAATTCCTTCCGATTCCGCAGGCGATTACCCTCGAATTCAATAACAGTGACAGTGCGGCGCCGCCGGATGGTACAACGATCGCTTCAAAGTGTGCACCACGCTCGTCTCAGACTTGCTCGTCGTGGGCAGCATCGCCCCGGCGCAACAACGCGACCGCCATGCCCGCGCTTGCGGCGACCAACATCGCTCGCCCACGGATGCCGGCGCACCATCGCATTCGCGTCCGATGCCTTGCGGCCGGCACCGATCATCGCGCGGGCGGTCGCACGTGTGGCAGTGGATTCGACGCGCTTGATCTTGCGCGATCACTCCAGCGCCTTCGACATCGCGGATACCTTTTTGCGTGCCTGTTCCGTCAGTGCCTGTGTGTTGCGTGTGCGCCGTGATCGAACCGATCGAGCGGCGAGCGCAGCCGTCACGGGTGGGTCGCCACGGGCGCTGGCGGAGGAGATCGGCGTGACGGTCGTCGAGGCGATCGCCGCGGCCTGCGCGGGTGTCGCGGCACGCGTCGATGCGGCGAGCATCGAACCGATCTTGGCGCGGTTGCCCGGCGGCACGCGGCCATTGTTCTGCATGCCCACGCGCCGCGCGGATCGTGCAGACGCGCCCGCGCCGCCGAGAACTCCGCGCTGAACAGCAATACGGCGGCCGAAAAATACAGCCACATCAGCAGTACCGCAAGCGACCCGGCCGCGCCGAACGCGCTGGCAGTGCCCGCGTGCATCAGATAGAACGCGAACAGCTTCTTGCCCGCTGAGAACAGCAAGGTCGACACGACGCCGCCGACCATCGCGTCGCGCCATTCGACGGGCGCCTCCGGCAGAAACTTCATCAACGCGCCGAACGCTGCCGAGAGGATCAACAGGCCGACCATGAGCTGCACGATATCGCCGACGATGACGAACGGCAAGTTGCCGAACAGCCACATGCCCGCCGCCTGAATCGCGGTATCGAGCACGAGCGAGACGATCAGCAGAAACGCGACCCCCAGCACGAGACCGAACGACACCAGCCGCACGCGCACCATCGCAATGACGCTGGAGCGCTGTCCGCCGGAAAGCCGCCACACTATATTTTGAGCGTTGAGCGCTGTCTATATTTTGAGCGCTGTATTAAGTTAAGCGACGAAAACGTCGCGGAAGCGCCAATCGCCAACAGCACGAACGACAGCACTGCCGCAAATCACGTCCCACTACTGCGATGCGTGTTCTCGACGATACTTTGCACGCTCGCCGCCGCTTCGTTGCCGATCAATCCGTTCACTTCGTGGAAGAGCTGACCGCGCACGGCTTCCGGCCCGAATATCCATCCTGCGACGGCAATCACCATGATGAGCGTCGGCGCCAGCAAAAACGCTGAATAAAACGCGATGCTCGCGGCGCAGCGGTTCTCGCCGAACTTCTTGAGCGCGCCCATCGCCCAGGACGTGTCTTTCTTCATCGCGGCTTCGATCTTTTGGGTGGACACGGAACTCATGACTGACCTCTCGTTCGATGCGGCGCAGAGCGCCGGACATACGGCGCGTAGGAGATTTCGAGTGGAAGAGGAGCACGCCGCGTTCCAGAAGCGCGATTAGAGGAAGCTATCAGCCAGCGGTTTCATCCAAACATTGTTATCATCGCGCGGCTGTTGCGGAACCTGGAACGATTCGTGCTTACTTTGCGGCGCCTGAAGCGATTTTGGACGATGTGCCGCGCGGGTTTCGGCGGCTTGCGCGGCGAGTGAATCGGAATCGAATCGCAATCAGCGCGGCGTGTTCATGCAAACCCGATAGTGCACGGGCGAACGGGGACGCATCATGCGCCATATACTTTCAGATACCCACTCCACGACGCGTCGAGGCAACCATGTTGGAAATGTCACGTCGAAAGTTTTTAAAGGTCTCCGCGAGCACGCTCGCCGGTTCGAGCCTGGCTGCACTGGGCTTCTCTCTGGCACCGGCGCTCGCCGAAGTCCGTCAATACAAACTGTCCAAACTGTCGCGCACCACTGAAACGCGTAACACCTGCCCTCACTGTTCCGTCGGCTGCGGAATCCTGATGTACGGACTCGGTGACAACGCGAAGAATACCAAAGCCAGCATCATCCAACATCGAAGGCGATCCCGACCACCCGGTCAATCGCGGCACGCTGTGCCCGAAGGGTGCGTCGTTGATCGACTTCATCCACAGCCCCAACCGGTTGATGCATCCCGAGTATCGCGCCCCAGGCTCGCCCGAGTGGAAACGCATCTCGTGGGAAGACTCGCTCGACCGCATCGCCGAATTGATGAAGCAGGACCGCGATGCGAATTTCGTCGAGAAGATGCCGGACGGCAAGACGGTCAACCGTTGGCTGACCACTGGCTTCCTCGCGGCCTCGGCGGGCAGCAACGAAGTCGGTTATCTCACACACAAGACTGTACGCAGTCTTGGGATGCTCGCGTTCGACAATCAGGCGCGTGTCTGACATGGCCCGACGGTGGCAGGTCTTGCCCCGACGTTTGGCCGTGGAACGATGACGAACCATTGGGTCGACATCAAGAACACGGACGTGATCATGGTGATGAGCGGCAACGCAGCCGAGGTGCACCCGTGCGGTTTCAAGTGGGTGACCGAGGCGAAGGCGCACCGGAGACGAAGCTGATCGTCGTCGATCCGCGCTTCACACGCACAGCATCCGTCGCCGACTTTTATGCACCGATCCGCACCGGGAGCGACATCATGCTCCTGGGCGGCGTGATCAACTATCTGCTCACGCACGACAAGATCCAGCACGAGTACGTGAAGAACTACACGGACATGTCGTTCATCGTCCGTGAGGAGACTTCGCGTTCAAGGACGGACTGTTCTCGGGTTACGACGCGCAAAAGCGCAAATACGACAAGAGCACCTGGGATTACGAGAAGGGCGACGACGGTTTCGTCAAGGTCGACCCGACGCTTCAGCATCCGCGCGCGCCTACAACCTGATGAAGCAGCATTACGCCACACCCCGGAGATGGTGTCGAAGGTGTGCGGCACGCCGCAGACAAGTTCCTCAAGGTCTGCGAGATGCTCGCCTCGACCGCCGCGCCCAATCGCGGGGGGACGATTCTCTACGCGCTCGGCTGGACGCATCACTCCGTTGGCGCGCAGATGATCCGCACCGGCGCGATGGTGCAGTTGCTGCTGGGGAATATCGGCATCGGGCGGCGGCATGAATGTGCTTGTGCTGCGCGGGCACTCGAACATCCAGGGTCTGACGGACCTCGGCCTGATGTCAAACCTGTTGCCCGGCTACATAACCTTGCCGATGGAAGGCGAGCAGGACTACGAGGAGTACATCAAGAAACGCGCGATGCAGCCGCTGCGGCCCAATCAGCTCAGCTACTGGAAGAACTATCACGCGTTCCATGTGAGCTTCATGAAGTCCTGGTGGGGCGACAATATCACGGCCGAGAACAACTTCGGCTTCGACATGCTGCCCAAGCTCGACAAGTCCTACGACATGCTGCAGGTGTTCTAGCTGATGGCGGCAGGCAAGATAAACGGCTATGTGTGCCAGGACTTCAATCCGCTCGCGGCCGCGCCCAACAAGGCGAAGATCGGCCTCGGTTTGTCCAAGCTGAAATGGCTAGTCATCATGGACCCGCTCGCGACCGAGACCTCCGAGTTCTGGAAGAACCACGGCGAATTCAACGATGTCGATTCGTCGAAAATCCAGACCGAAGTGTTCCGTCTGCCGACCATCTGTTTCGCGGAAGAGCGCGGCTCGCTGGTGAGTTCGCCGCGCGTGCTGCAGTGGCACTGGCAAGGCGTACAGCCGCCGGGCGAAGCGCGCAGCGATCTGGAGATCATGTCGGGTCTGTGGCTGCGGACGCGACGTGCGTATCGGGAGAAGGGCGGCAAGTATCCCGATCCGATCCTCAAGATGACGTGGCCGTACGCGGATCCGGAAAGCCCGACGCCCGAAGAACTCGCGATGGAGTTCAACGGCCGCGCGCTCGCGGACATCACCGATCCGACGGATAAGACGAAGGTGCTCGCGAAGAAGGGCGACCAGTTGGCCAGCTTCGCGCAGTTGCGCGACGATAGCTCGACCTCGAGCGGCTGCTGGATTTTCTGCGGTTCGTGGACGTAGGCCGGCAACCAGATGGGACGCCGCGACAACTCGGACCCGACCGGTATCGGGCAGACGCTGAACTGGGCGTGGCCGGTGAATTGCCGCGTGCTGTACAACCGCGCATCGTGCGACGTCAACAGCAAGCCTTTCGATCCGACGCGCAAGCTCATCGCGTGGAACGGCAAGTCGTGGTCCGGGCCCGACATTCCCGACTTCAAGGTGGACGAGCCGCCGGAAAACGGCATGAATCCGTTCATCACGAATCCGGAGGGCGTGGCGCGATTCTTCGCGCGCGACGGCATGAACGAAGGGCCGTTCCCGGTGTATTACGAACCGTTCGAAACGCCGCTCGGCTACAACCCGTTCTGGCCGGACAACAAGGCCGTGACGAGCAACCCGGCAGCGCGTGTCTTCGCGGACGATCGCGCGGCGTTCGGCACGCACGACAAGTTCCCGAATACCGGCACGACCTATCGCCTGACGGAGCATTTCCACTACTGGACTAAGCATGCGTGTCTCAATGCGATCGTGCAGCCGCAGCAGTTCGTCGAGATCGGGGAGGAGCATGCGAAGGAAGTGGGCGTGGTGGCGGGCGATCGCGTGAAGGTGTCGAGCAAGCGCGGGCATATCGTGGCGGTGGCGCTGGTCACCAAACGTATCAAGCCGCTGAACGTGGAGGGCAAGAAGGTGCATACCGTCGGCCTGCCGTTGCACTGAGGCTTCAATGGCCTCGCGCAGCCGGGCTATCTTGTCAACACGCTGACGCCTTCCGTGGGCAGTGGGAACTCGCAGACACCCGAGTTCAAGTCGTTCCTCGTGAAAGTCGAGAAAGCATAAGGAGGCGGGAAATGGCATTGCAATCGCTCGATATCAAGCGCGTTTCCGCGACGACCACGCCGCCGCCCGGCGACCGCGTGCCGGTCATGGGCACGGTGGCGAAGCTGATCGACGTGTCGAAGTGCATAGGCTGCAAGGCGTGTCAGACGGACTGCATGGAGTGGAACGATCTGCGCGACGACATCGGCCACACGACCGGCCTTTACGACAACCCACGCGACCTCACCGAACACTCGTGGACGGTGATGCGCTTCACGGAGTACGAGAATCCGAAGGGCGACCTCGAATGGCTGATCCGCAAGGACGGCTGCATGCATTGCGAGGATCCGGGTTGCCTGAAGGTGTGTCCGTCGCCGGGGCGCGATCGTGCAGTACACCAACGGCATCGTGGATTTTCACGAGGAGAACTGCATCGGTTGCGGTTATTGCGTGACGGGTTGCCCGTTCAACATTCTGCGCATTTCGAAGGAGGACCATCGTGCCTACAAATGCACGCTGTATTCGGATCGCGTGGCGGTGGGACAGGAACCCGCGTGCGTGAAGACCTGCCCGACCGGCGCGATCATGTTCGGCACCAAGGTGGACATGATCGCGCAGGCCGAGGATCGCGTGGAGGACCTGAAGGAGCGCGGCTTCGAGAACGCGGGGCTGTACAACCCGGCGGGTGTGGGCGGTACGCACGTCATGTATGTGCTGCAGCAGCATGCGGACAAGCCGGAGTTGTATCACGGCCTTGCGAACAATCCGCGCATCAGCCCGCTCGTGTCGCTGTGGAAAGGCATCAGCAAACCGCTGGCGGTGGCGGGCATGGTGATCGCCGCGCTAGCGGGCTTCTTCCATTACACGCGGATCGGTCCAAACGAGGTGAGCGAGGAAGAAGAACTCAAAGCGCAATGTGAGGTGGAAGAGGCGCGTCGTCGTCGCGAAAGCGGACAGGAGCGTTTAGATGAAACACGATAACGAACTGCGTGATGTGAAATGCAACCGGCTAATCCAGCGTTACACGCCGAACGAGCGCACCAATCACTGGATCACCGCGATCTCGTTCATCCTGCTCGCGATTTCCGGTCTCGCGATGTTTCATCCGTCGATGTCATGGCTCTACGCGATTCTCGGCGACGTGCTCGCCAACCGCGAGGACCGGCTGCCGGAGATCGGCAAGTACAACGCCGGCCAGAAGTTGCTGTCCTTCACGATGGTCGCGTGTCTCTTGCTGTTGCTGGCGAGCGGCATCGTGATCTGGCGGTGCTACTTCTCGTTCTATTTTCCGATCGAGATCATTCGCGTGGCGGCCGTGGTGCATGCGTTCGCGGCCTTCGTGCTGATCGTGGGGATCATCGTGCATATCTATGCCGCGATCTGGATCAAGGGCTCGGTCGGCGCGATGAAGCGTGGCACGGTGACGTACGGATGGGCGCGCAAGCACCATCCGAGGTGGTTCAAGGAGTTGATCGGGAAATGAGGGGACGTGTCAGTCGATGATCCCCTGAAGGTGCGCCAGCGCGTCGTTGACGACCTCGACTGACGCGCGCTCGATCTTGTGCGCACCTCGCGCTTCCAGATCGAGCGTGCGGACCATGTTTACCAGCGCGACGCCTTGCGTATCGCTGCCGCTGCCGGACAAGGGTACGGCGAACCCCGCGAAGTTTACGCCCTGTGTAATGGGCGCAACGAGCGCGACGCCTGTTGCATTGAAGATCGCGACGACAGCACGGGACGGCTTCGCCGCGCGGCGTTAGCTGCTATGCTAGTCGAGCGAGGCCTCGCCGCCGGCCCGGACCCGTGTCAAATTTCATCTTCATCCGTACCGCATCTCCCGAGGACAAACCGTGGTCCAACGCATTCTCGAAGCCGCCAGGATCGAATCGCTCGATCCTTCGGCGATCCCGCGCCTGCGCGTGCCCGAGCGCGCACACCGTGTTCAGTGTGCGCGCCGCGCGTCTCCTTCTGCAACTCGCGGACGTGAGCAATCCGATCGCCGGTTATCTGCGCCGCCTCATGGCTGCGCTCCCCGATGCGCAGCAACGCGCGCTGAGCACGTTTGCCGCGACGCTGTCCTCGCGCAAATCCATCGAGCTGAACCAGCAGCATTCGATGCCCATCGCGCCCGCAGCAACCGGAGACGCGCGATCCGGTCTGGCGCGACGTGCTGTTCATGCTGCTCGACAACATCGAAGCCGCCGGCGCGCTGACGCTGCCGCTCGCGCAACTCGTCGCGCGCCTGCGCTCGATGAGCGTCGCTTCGCTCGACGCGCAGGCCGACGCCATCGTTTCGCTGCGCTTCGCGGAGATCGATCCCGCCACCGCGCCGTTTCTGATGGCCGCGTTGCAGGTCGTGTGGACGGACATCGCAAGCCGCATCGCGGTGTCGGATTTGCCGTATCTCGACACGCCCGGCGTGTGTCCGGTGTGCGGGTCGGTGCCGGTGGCGAGCGTCGTGCGAGTGGGCGGTCCGTTCGACGGCTATCGCTACGCGCAGTGCGTGCTGTGCGCGACGGAGCATCACGTCGTGCGCGCGAAGTGCACCAATTGCGATTCGACCAAGGGCATCGCCTATCACGCGATGCGCACCGACGACGCCGACGACACCGCCCAGGAAAGCGAGGAAGAGCAGGCCCGGCACGCGAAGAATGCACCGCTGAAAGCCGAGTCGTGCGACGAATGCGGTACGTATCGCAAGATCGGTTATCAGGACAAGGCCTACGCTTCGAGCCTTACGCCGACGATCTCGCCAGCCTCACGCTCGACCTGCTGATGAGCGATGCGGGCTATCGACGTGCCGCACCGCATCCGTGGCTGTGGCCGGAACACGCCGATGGCGACGCGTAGGAACGCGCGCATGATCGTCGTCACGGCGGGGCATATCAATCGCAAGACCACGCTCGTCCGCGCGTTGTCGGGCGTGGATATGGATCGTCTGAAGGAAGAGAAGGCGCGCGGCATTTCCATCGAACTCGGCTATGCGTATGTGCCGCTGAACGACCGCAGCGCCGCCGTGCTCGGTTTCATCGACGTGCCGGGTCACGAGAAGCTCGTCCACACGATGGCGGCTGGCGCATGCGGCATCGACTTTGCGCTGCTGGTGATCGCCGCCGACGATGGCGTGATGCCGCAGACGCGCGAGCATCTCGCCATCCTCGAATTGCTCGGCGTTAAGCAGGGCGCGGTGGCGGTCACCAAGACCGATCGCGCCGATGCCGCGCGCGTGCGCGAAGTGCATGAGCAAATCGAGGCATTGCTCGCCGATAGCCCGTTGCGCGCCGCGCCCCTATTCGATACCGACGCAACACAAGCAAGCGACACGAGCGTCGCCGCGCTAAACGCGCATCTTCACGCAGCGGCGGCAAGCTGGTGCCGCCGCTGCGACGACGGTTTCTTCCGGCTCGCGGTCGATCGGGTGTTTACGCTCGCAGGCAGGGCACCATCGCCACCGCACGGTGTTCGCGGGGCGCGCGAAGGTCGGCATGCTGACGCTCGCGCGCAGCGACTGGATCGTGGATGCGCGGCTCGCGCGCACGTCAGAGCGTATCGACGTCGAACTCACGCTGCTTGCCGATGCATCGCTCACCCTCACGCACTGGGCGCCGCTGCACGTGCATCTCGGCACGACGCATCGCGTGGCGCATGTCGCGCTGCTCGATGCCGACACGATGCACGCCGGCACGTCCGCACGCGTGCAGCTCGTGTTCGATCAACCGGTGTACGTGCTGCCGGGCGATCGCTTCATCGTGCGCAATGCGCAGGGGAATCGCACGGTCGGCAGCGGGCGCGTGCCCGATCCGTTCGCGCCCGCGCGCAATCGCCGCATGGCGTGCCGCGCTCGCTGCTCGAGCATCTGCTGGGCGGCGCGGCTTCGCCCGACGATGCGTGCGCGGTGTCCGTGTCCGAGGATACGCTATTCATCGCGGCGGAGCACTGGAACGCGATGCACACGCGTCTCGCCGATACGCTCGCCGCTTTCTACGAACGGTATCCGGATGAACAGGGACAGGACATCGCGTATTTGCGCCGTATGGCCGCGCCGTTCGCGCCGGACGCATTGTGGTGTGCGCTGGTGGACGATGCGGTGAGCGGCGGGCGTATCGCGAAGAGCGGGCCGTAGCTGCATCTGCCGACGTATACCGTTGCGCTCGATGCGAAGGAGGAAGCGCTCGCGCCCGGCGTGCTCGCGTCGATCGAGAAGAGCCGCTTCGATCCGCCGTGGGTGCGCGATCTGGCGACGGCGCACGGCGTGGCCGAAGACGACATGCGCCCCGCCTGCTGAAGAAACTCGCGCGCCGTGGCGACGTGTTCCAGGTCGTGCGCGATCTGTTCTATGCGCGCGCGTCTATCGGCACGCTGGCGAAACTCGCCGCCGAGCAGGCGCGACAACAAAACGGCGCGATCGGCGCGGCGGCGTTTGCGATGCCACTGCACTCGGCCGCAAACGCGCGATTCAGGTTTTGGAATTCTTCGACCGGGTTGGGTACACTCGTTTTCACCGCGACCTGCACCTGCTGCGTGCCGATAGCCGCTGGCACGAGTCCGTCTGATCATTCGCGGCGCATGCCGGGGCGACCCCCGGCGCGCGTCGATCCTGATGCGATGGAGCATTTCTACTTCAAGCTGCTGCATCTGCTCTCGGCCCCCCGCGTGGACACTCGCAGTCGTGCTGCGTCGTTCCTCGAATCGGTCGCGTTCATCGGAATGTTCGTTCCGGACAGCACGGCTATGTTCGTCGCAGGCATGCTGGTTGGCACCGGCGCGCTGAATATCGGCTGGGTGTTCGTCTGCGCCATCGCCGGCGCCGCCGCGAGCTTCTGGTTCGGGCAGCGCTATGCCGACTCCATCGCGCGCATGTGGCCGTTCCGCCAGCATCCCGGCGCGCAGGCCGCAAATACTTCGACATGCACGGGGCGAAAAGCGTGGTGCTCGCGCGTTTCGTCGCACCCGATGTGCGCTGTGGTGCCGGTCGTGGCGGGCCTGTCCGGCATGACGCCTGCGCGCTTTCTCGTCGTTAATATCCTGAGCGCGCTGATCTGAGCGCCTACGTATATCCTGCCGGGCGTCGTGTTCGGCGCGTCGATTGAGAACTCGCGGGCGCGGTGTCGATCAGGCTCGTCGTGATTCTCGTCATCGCCGCGGCCATTGCGTGACTCATCTGGAACCTCGCGCGCGTCGTCGTCTTGCATGCGAAGGACTGGGCGCTCGCCTCGCGCGAACGGCTGGTCGCATGGGGCAAGTGTCATCAGGTGCTGCCTGCGCGCTGGATCGCCCGCGCGCTCGATCCCGACAATCCAGCGACCGGGCTGATCGTGATGATCTCCGTGCTGCTGCTGATCTCGGCGGCGGTGTTTTTCTCGGTGCTCTCGAACGTGGCGAGCGGCTCGTCGATCGTGCAGGTCGATCTGTCGATCTACCGGCTCTTGCAATCGTTCCGCTCGACCTGGGCCGATTCCATTCTCGATGCCGCGTCCTCCCTCGGCAGCACGCCCACGCTGCTCGCGCTGTCGGTGCTGGTGATCGCGTGGATGGTCGTCGAGCGGCGCTGGCGCACGCTGGTGTACTGGATCGCGGTGGTCGCATTCTCGCAGTTGCTGGCCGGCGCGATTCGCTTCACCGCCCACGAGCCGAGCCTGATGCCCGATCTCAGCCAGTTCGCGCCCGGCGGCCACGTCTTCCCGAGCAGAGCCATGTGGCGGCGACGGTCGTCTCATCTACGGCTGGCGTTCTTGCTGCTGCGGCGCGTGGGCGTGTTGAGCGGCGTGATCGTGGCGACGGTGTCGGCGATCGTCACCGCGGTGACGTGGCGGGCCTGTATTTCGGCCACTTCACGACATCCGATGCGCTCGGCAGCGCCGCGCTCGCCGCCGTCTGGGTGTTTCTGATCGCGTTGACGGCCGTGTGGCGGCATCCCGTCAAGCCGACACCGCGTCCGCTGATGCCCGTCGCCGTGCTGATGGTGATCGCGGCGAGCGTCGGCCTGCAACTCACCGACGACTCCGAGGCGTACAGCGCGCCGCCCGCCACCATCGTCATCACGCCGGTCCAATGGACCGACAGCGTGTAGCGCACCTTCTCGTGCTACCGCTCGAGCATGGGGGGCGACCGGCGCGAGCCGATCACCGTGCAATGGGCCGTGACGCCCTCGCAGATTCGCGCGCAACTGGCGAACCGGGGCTAGGCCGAAGTGAGCGGCGTATCGATGAAGAGCATTTTGTCGGTCGTGTCGCCGAATGCGCCCGCTATCGCCTTGCCGGCGCTGCCGCCGCCTGAATAACGGCGAGCCGTCGAAACTCGTGTTCGCGCGCTCGCATCTGAATGCGCTGGAGGGTGACGTGTTGCGCTTCTGGCCCACGCATTACGCGGTGCGCGAGCGGCCCGGCGCTGCGCCGAGGCCGATCTGGCTCGGCTCGGTCGTGCACGAGCGCATACGCCGTTCGACCTGGCCGTTCAACGTGCTGCGCCCGGCACGGCGCGTCGATCCGATGGCGTTCGAGCGCGGTGATGATTCGCCGTGGGGCGGCATCGAAATTGCTAAGCAGTGCGGGATGCGGCAGCGTGCCGGTGATGCTCGTCGAATCGAGGCCCGAATGACGCTCGAAAGCGGCGAAACCGGCGCCGCCGCGCGGCATAACCCGACCGGGAGTGACGCTTGATCCAGATTACGCCGTCGGCCATCGCGCAATGGAGCGCGGCGGCCGTGTTCCTCAACGTTCTGCTCACCCGTCTGGGCGTGCCGATCCCGTCCGCGGCGTTGCTGCTGTTCGCTGGCTCGGCGGTGGCGAGCGGGCGGCTCTCGTTCGGCCATGTGCTGCTGGCGGCAGTGGCGACCGCGCTGCTGGGTGACAGCGTCTGGTTTACGGCGGGCCGCATCTATGGACGAAAGCTCATCGCCGCGCTTGCGCGCCGGTCGTATGCGGTCGATTCCGGCATGCGCACCACGAGCGAACTGTTCGAGCGGCACGGCGCGCCGATCGTCGCGGTATCGAAGTTCGTACCGGGACTGGGCCTCGTCACGCCGCCGCTGATGGGCACCACGCACATCGCGACGCTCGCGTTTTTTCTGTGAGATACGGCGGGCATCGTCGCGTGGTCTGCGTTCTGGGTGCTCGGCGGCGTGCTGTTCGAGCGGCAACCGCGACGCGCTGACACAGATGCATCTGCACGGCGCGACGGTCGTCGATGTGCTGGCTGCGGCCGCGCTGCTGTATTTCGTCTATCGGCTGATGAGGCGTCGCGTGCCGCATGGCGAAGCACACGACGATGGCGGCCCCTGAGCGCCGGAATGCCTCGGCACCATTATAATCTGGCGCGCTTCGAGTAGTTCGATGTTCGCGAGGAGGGCATCCGTACCCGGTGGTCTGGCCGGGCTCCAAACCCGGTTGGGGATGTAAGACATTCCCAGATCAGTTCGACTCTGGTTGCCCTCCGCCAAGGCTCATTCGCCACTCACTCATTGCGCACAGCCTGTCGCTTGCGCATGCGCTGCTCGCCGCCTGTATCGACCGGCGTGAACGGCGCCTGAAACTGGCTTACCAGAAAGCCGATGAACGCGCGGGCTGGCGCAGTCTGGTTCTTTTGCCGCGGGTAATACACGAAAAGATCGGCGGACGGCAGCACCGTGTTCGGCAGCACGAGATCTAGCCGCCCGCTCTGCACGTATTTCGCCAGATCCCATTCCGAGCGGATCAGGATGCCGTGCCCATCCAGTGCCCAGCGCAACACGATATCGCCGTCGTTGCTGGACAGCGCACCTTTCACCTTGATGGCTTCGATGTGGTCGTTCACGATGTAACGCCACACGCCGTACGCATCGTCGTTCTGCCGGTGGATGATGCAGCGGTGAACGGCCAGATCCTCGACGCGCTCCGGTGTCCCATGCTTCTCCAGATACTTGATACTTCGGTGACGCGCAAAGAAAACGCTGGTTGCTCATGATGCACCGCGCCTCAGGCGGCTGTCGGGTAATTCGCCGAAGCGGATCGCCATGTCGAACGCGCCTTCGATGAGATCGACCGGGCGGTCCGTCACTTCGAACTGCACTTCGACGCTCAGATAGCGCCTAGCGAACTCCGATACGAAAGGCGCAGGTCGTGCGTCCGAAACCGAGCGTCGCGTTGATGTGCAGCAGGCCATGCGGGTCGCGCTGCGCGCCGGAAATCGCTTCTTCCATCTCGCGCACCTGCCCGCCGATCTGCGACGCATAATGCAAATAAGTCTCGCCTTCGGGCGTGAGGCTCACGTTGCGCGTCGTGCGGTTCACGAACCGCACGCCCAGCCGCTGCTCGATGACGCCGAGCCGTTTGGTCACCGCGGGCGGCGAAAGATCGAGCGCGCGCCCGACAGGTTCCTGAACTTCGCGAGCAGAATGAAGAATTCGAAATCGGTGGCGGTCTGGGTTTCTGTATTCACCGAATGTGAAAAATGAAGTGAATGAAGTGCAGTTTAGCAGCCGTTTTCACGGTTAAGCTACGACCCGTGTTGCAACCGCTGTGCTGCAACGAACCGCTTTCAAAGATTCTGGAGACCGTGCCGTGAGAATCGTCGAAATCCGCGAACAGACCGTTCCGATCAGTTCCCCCATCCGCAATGCCTATATCGACTTCAGCAAAATGACGCTGAGTCTGGTCGCCGTCATCACCGACGTGATCCGCGACGGCAAACCGGTGGCCGGTTATGGCTTCAACTCGAACGGCCGTTACGGTCAGGGCAAGCTGATGCGCGAGCGCTTCATTCCGCGCATCCTCGAAGCCGACCCCGCAACGCTTGTCGACGACACGGGCGATAACCTCAATCCTCACAAGATCTGGGTGGCGATGTTCACCAACGAAACGGGGTGGTTCCCGCAATGGAATGTTGGAACGGGCGCGGTTGGTAGCCGTGCCCGTCTTGGGATTAGTCTCCACGGTCTCCAACGTGTAATTGAACCCTTTAAAGGAGCTTGTCGTGGAAGCAAAACGCAGTGCAATCGCCGATCCGCAAGGGCGGCAACAACCCGGCCGAAGTTGGGCCGGTTGGCAAGTCGGCCTGCTGTCCGGGGTTAAAGTCATCAACAAGCGCGCGCTTCGGCGCGTGCGAGTCAACCCGACAACAGTCAGGCCGACGGGCAAGGATCAGTCGCAACCAGGGAAACAGCGTTATCTCGTCGGCTTCGCTGTGGCAAACCGGGGTTTGACTCCGGTATGTCAATCGACAAACAGGCCACAAACCTGCGTCAATTGCATCAAGGAAACCTTCAATTGCTGGACGGCCGCAGACCGTATCTGTGCGGCAGGGTGTTGCGCCTTTTTAGGCAATCCGTTCGTGCTTCGGCACACGCCGGCCCTAAACCGGAGAGACGCAAGTCTCTCCGGTTCCCCCCTAATTCAAGGAGTAAGCCGTGCATCCACCAATCGCAATGAATCTCATTCAGCGCAAACGACTTTCTTCCGAGCGGTCGAACACGCGCTGCAATGGTCCAGTCCGTGGTACTGGATCATTCTCGCCGTGCCGCTGTTCACGGTGTCCGTGCTGCATCCGGTCCCGTGGTGGTTGCGCACCGACGATCCGACGTTTCTCGACCTGCTCACTTTCTTCGCGCGACGGATTTCCGTCTACGCGCTTGAGGTTCTGGTGTTCTTTGTCCCGCTTATCGGGCTTTGCCTGTATGCGATTTCCGCCGGCGCGCCGTTCGGCGAGTCGGCATCGAGCTACGGCGCGTGGTTCGCCGATCGCCTCGGCCAGTACTAGCCGATTCTGCTTGGCGCGCTCGTTTACGGGCTGGTTCTGCGCTTCGTGTGGGATCGGTATGTGTCGCCCAGGCTGTCCAGCTACTGGCGCTCGATGCGTATCACGCAGGAAACTGACAAGCTGGTCGATGCGCGCGAGGAAGTGCTGAAGCTCAAGGCAAAAGACTTTGAACCGGAGAAATACTTTGTCGAAGGCAAGATTTTTTACGGTCTGGACGAAAACGACCAGCCTATTTATTTCGACCTGAAAGAGTTTTTCACCACGCATCACGCGATCCTTGGTCCGACCAGCTACGGCAAGAGCGTATCCTGCAGAGCGTTTTCAAACAGTGCATTCAGTTCGGGTTCGGCGTCTTCTACGTCGATCTGAAAGGCGACGATTACCTGCCCTACTTGCTGCAAAACGAAGCCAAGGCGGCTGGCCGCCGTTTCGTCTACCTCGACCTGAATCCGGGCGGCAAGGGGTGTGGTATCCGTTCCTTGGCGGCGATTTCCGGCAGCGCCGCACGCGGATCGTGCGCGCCTTCAATCTCGACTCGGCCGGCACGGATGCCGATGTCTACAAGGCCAAGGAACGCGCGCTGCTCGATGATGCGCTCGAAAATACAGACGGCACAATCAAGGCGCTTCTGGCCTACGTGAAGCATAAGGGCAATGCGGGCGACCGCAATCTGTCCACCTTGCGCGACTCGCTGCGCGAGTGGTCGCGCGTCGATACCTTCGCTCAGTCCATCAAGCGCAAGGGCCATTCAATCGAGACGTGCCTGCTGAATAACGCTGTGGTCTACTTCGCGGCGACCTTGCCGACCCGGTTGTGAAGGCTGCGACGAAGGCTTATATCGCCGAGCTGACAGCCGAAATCAAGCGCCTGTTGCCGCAACGGCCGGCGCATGTGACGGTCGGCATTGACGAATTGAAGTTCCTTGCGTGCGCCAAAATCAATGATGCGCTCGCGACTATCCGGCAAAACCGCTGCAATCTGCTGCTTGCTGCGCAGTCGATTGCGAACCTCGAAGCGCCCGATGACAAGCGGCTCGACGGCAAGGCGTTGGCGCGTGAATTCGAGGTCAACACACCTATCAAGTTCGTGTATCGCGCAGCGGACGAGCGCACGGCGGAATGGGCCGAAAAGCTTTCGGCGAGCCAGTGGCTGAATGTCGTGCAGCGTGAAACCACGAAAACCAATGTCCACGGCGGCGAACAATGGGAAGGTCACCGGGGTGGGCAATCTGGAACAGCCCATCGTTTCGCAAAACACGTTGCTCAATCTGCCGGCGCGGATCGCCATTGCCTACATGCCCGGCCGCAACGCGGTCAAGCTCTACACGTGCTACACGAAGGTCGATCGCAGCGTAGCGTCGTGGGTCACACCGGCCGCGCCGGCTATGTCGGCAACGCCAGCGACCGCGGCTGAATCAACGCAATCGCCGGAATGACCATGCGCGAACTACCAGTCACGACTGCGCATGCGAGCGCGTGCTTTTCCATGGCAAACCGTTGAGACGCAGTGGAACAAAAAAACCAATTTAAGGTTTTCGAGTTCAAAACTGGGCCTGGCGATTTTGGTGACACGATACAATCTCGCCGAACTTCGATAGAGCATCGTGATAGAGCATCGTCATAGTGAACAAGCCAGCCCGAGAACCGTGGGCAGACGCTGCCGTTGATCCACTCATGCGCTATGCGGCGTGCAAGGCGATGGCGCGCGGATATGCTGAGTCGCGCAAAACCGAGAAGATCCGGCTTTCGCACGCACGCGCATTTTGTATGGCCGCGATCGCTAGTTACTGGGAAACTTTATGTAAACGGCACAAAACCACCATGAAGGTGCGTCCGATGTCACTGCCGGTTCCCACGCTGGCCATCGACGTTCAACGCACCGCGAGCGACATTGGCTCACTTATCGCCGAGTTTCCGGTGGAAGATGCGGGATATCTGATTGGTTCAATCTATACGGTCATGTTACCAACGGCGTTGCGCTCGCAGTTGGGCGCATACTACACCCTGCCGCCTCTAGTGACACGTCTGCTCGACCTTGCGGAACAAGCTGGCTTCGATTTCACCCATGGTACGGTGATCGATCCAGCATGCGGCGGAGGCGCGTTCCTAGCACCGGTTGCGCTTCGCATGTGGCAAAAGGACAAGGGCGCATCGCCCGAATGGACTTTCAGGCGCATCGCAAAACGGTTGCGGGGCATCGAGATAGATCCTTTCGCCGCATGGATGACGCGAGTGCTGTTGGAAGCGGCTCTGATGCCGCTTTGCATCGCCGCGAAACGCCGGCTCCCCGATGTCGTAACCGTGGGCGATGCTTTGCGTCCTGAAGCAGTCGGGAACTTCGACCTGGTAATCGGGAATCCGCCCTATGGTCGCCTCACGCTGGATGAGCCGCTGCGGAATCACTACGCTCGCTCGCTGTACGGCCACGCCAACCTCTATGGGCTTTTCACTGACCTCGCCATGCGTCTGGCCAAGCCAGACGGCGTAGTTGCGTACTTGACCCCCACGTCATTCCTCGGAGGCCAGTACTTCAAGGCGCTGCGCCAGCTCCTGACTGAAGAGATGAAACCGGTCGCCTTCGATTTCATCGCGGACCGTGACGGCGTGTTCGATGATGTACTGCAGGAAACGCTGCTCACGGCCTACACGCGCAAGCCGCACGAAACGGCGCCGATTGTCTCAGTCCTCGTCCCGAAGGGACTCAATGCTGCCAAGGTCGAGCGGATCGGGCAGGTCACGCTCACGACCACCGGTGACCCTTGGTTGTTACCGCGAACCGTCGCCGACGCATCGTTCTTGACGACCATCGAGTCAATGCCGACGCGCTTGTCGGACTTGGGTTACAACGTGTCCACTGGCCAGCTTGTCTGGAATCGACACAAGGCTCAGCTGCGCACCGAAGCCAGCAGCGACACGTTGCCACTCGTATGGGCTGAATCAGTGACCCCGCAGGGATTTGTGTTTAGCGCTGACCGTCGCAACCATGTGCCCTTCATCTGCATCCGTGAAGATCAGCCTCATTTGATCGTCAGGAAGTCGTGCATCCTGGTGCAGCGCACGACTTCGAAAGAGCAAAATCGCCGCTTACTGGCCGCCGTCCTTCCGCAAAAGTTTCTAGACAAGGCGGCCGGTGCGGTCGTGGAAAACCACCTCAACATGGTCCTGGCACCGTCGCCCAAGCTGGCCAAAGTAGCGCCGGAAACCATCGACGCATTGTTGAACACAGCAGCAGTCGATCGCGCTTTCCGCTGCATCAGCGGAAGTGTGGCTGTATCGGCCTATGAGTTGAACGCGTTGCCGTTACCGACCATCGGCCAGATGGTGACATTGGAAAAACTACTTGGCAAGGGCGCGTCGAAACGAGACATCGAGCGTACCGTTGCCGTCTACTACGGGGTTGTTCAAACGTGACGCTTTGCACAGTACCACCACTTAGCATCATCGTAGAGCGTTTGCCCCTCATATTCACGGACGGTATCGAGCACCGAAACTACGTCGTGCGTGAAATGGCTGCGCGGACGATTTACGTGATGTTCTACGCCGGCGCGGTGGAAGGTTCGGGCAAATGGATACGTCCTAGCCAAGTGACAGATATGAGCGACGATCAAGCCGCCCGGACGGACGAGGACAGCCGTCGAGCATGGGTCGCAAACTCCATGTCCACCAAGAAGGTGCGACCTGCAGGGGCGTGGTACGCCCCAAACAGCCGTGAGCCGGTGCGCGACGAGACCATTCGAACGGGATTGATCCCTTGCCGTGCCGTGATCGAGCGTACCGGTGTACCCACCACGTCCGCGAAGCCAAAGTACGCGTTGAACGCAGCGTTTGCCTCGCTGTTCAACCCTGAACTGACGGATGAGGCGCTCGATCACGCGGTCCAGGCCTGGCAAGCCGCGCACCTGTCCAAAGCTGCGATGTCGCGCGTTCGCTTGATGAAGCAAGGTGCCGCGGTCGCGAAGGATACCGTGCCCGTGACTTTTCCAAACGGGGAAACGCGATCGCTTTCCCCCGGCCCGTCGAGCGTCATCGCGAAGGCGGTGATCGAAGTGTTCGCACCGCGTTTCCTGAAGCAGCCGACTGTGCTTTGGCTCTCTGAATCCGGGAACAAAGTCGTGGCGCGCGACGAAAATCTGGCCAACGCACTCGGCTTGAAGATCGATGCGACCAAGGCGCTGCCCGACATCATCTTCGTTGACCTAGGAGCGGATGCCGGCGGAACAGACATGCTGGTGGTGTTCACGGAAGTGGTGGCGTCGGATGGTCCCATCAACCGCGAGCGCAAGGTTACGCTGACCGCGATGGCCTTGGAAGCGGGGTTTGACGAGCGCCACCTTGGGTTTCTCACTGCGTATCTGGACCGTTCAGGTCAGCCGTTTCGGAAAAGCATCTCCGAACTGGCGTGGGGATCGTACGCTTGGTGCGCTTCGGAGCCAGATCACATCATGGAACTCTGGGCAGGCCACGCACGAAAGCTATCCGATGGAACATTGGAATAACCTTCGGCGTGGCGTTCAGCCGAGCAAACCCCGTCCGGGTAGCTGAGTCGACCCCATGACAAGCGACTCCAACAATTCGGCGTGGTTCCTGCCGGGGATCGCGGATGCCGAAAAATGCGCGACGACCTGACCTGGGCAGTAACCGCGCTGCGCGATCGCAAAGGCATCCGCGAAGTCAACATGGGCCGGGTTTGAGCGCCCTACGGACCGATGACACAGTGCTAGAATAAGACAGCATCTTTTGATGCCGGAAGGACCCCTGCGCTGCGGGGTTCCCCGGCTCAGGCGTTCACCGATCCTCAAGACTGGAGTACGCCCATATGAAGAGGCAGAGAAGATGCAGAAGTTGCATATGGCCCTTAAATCGTTCCATGAACGGCTGCGGGGCCGGCTCGATGGCAAGAAAATCTGGAAAAAGTAATTTCGCAAAGTCGGGTTGGTTTTGATTGGTCTCGGTTTAACGGGACCGTTCATCAACGGCAAGGTCGGCATGTGGCCCTTCGCAATAATTGGGCTGGTATTTGAACTGCTGAGCTTGATGGAGGACTTCCCAAAGGAGGATGACGATGTCTGAAGGAACTGTCACCAACCTGATTCTGTGCGGTGTTCTGGTTGTGGGATTCGGATTTGCTTTCTGGTTTAACGAAATCCTTCCGGGTGATCGACGTTCATCGAGTAAGCGGAAGACCAATCCCACTAGGGACACTGGCCGCACGAAAACAGGGACATTTTGTCCCTGTTTTTGGGGCGTACCGTCGGCTCGCCGCCACCTCCATAGCGTTAAAGGCGCCCGCCGGGGATATGCATCCTGTATGGAATAACACCAAACACTCTCAGTTTACCCGAAAAACGCTGACACGCTCGACGAGGCGTTGCGTCTGGTCGTGGAGTGCACCAGCGGCTGCAGCAGCTTGTTCGACGAGTGCAACGTTCTGTTGCGTTACTTCGTCCATCTGTGTTACAGCTTGGTTAACCTGTTCGATACCCTGTTGCTGTTCGTGCGACGCCACCGCAATCTCAGTCATCAGACTGGATACGCGACGTACCGCAGACACCACCTCTTCGATCGTACGGCCTGCTTCGTTCACCTGAGTCGTACCCGCTTGCACGCGAACTACCGAATCATCGATCAACTCTTTGATTTCCTTCGCCGCAGTTGCTGATCGCTGAGCTAGCACACGAACCTCTCCTGCCACCACAGCGAAGCCGCGCCCTTGCTCGCCAACACGCGCGGCTTCAACTGCTGCATTCAATGCAAGAATATTTGTCTGAAACGCAATTCCTTCGATGGTACCGATGATGTCCGCCACGCGCCCCGAACTGTCAGAGATTTCGCGCATCGTACTCACCACGCGTCCAACTACTTCTCCGCTTAGCACGGCGACTTTGGAAGCGTCTGACGCCAGTTCGTTTCCCTGCTTAGCACTTTCGGCATTCTGACGAACGGTCACCGTCAGTTGTTCCATGCTTGCCGCAGTTTCCTGCAGCGATGCGGCCTGCTCTTCGGTGCGAGAGCTGAGGTCAGTATTGCCGGCTGCGATTTCGCTCGTTGCTGTTGCGATCGTGTCAGAGCCTTGGCGCACATCGCGAACAATACTGCACAGGCTGTTGTTCATATCTTGAAGTGCGAGGAGCAACTGGCTCGTCTCATCCTTGCCCTGCGCCAAGACTTGTTGTGTCAAGTCTCCGGCCGCGATTGTCCGAGCGATGACAACCGCTTCGGAGATAGGACCTGTGATGCTGCGTGTAATCAACCAGGCCAACGCGACGCCAAGAATCAGCGCAATGCAGCCCAAACCAGCCAGCAAGAGACGGCTGCTCTGATAAAGGTCACTGATGGTCTGCGTCGCCTTGCCTGTTTGACTTACTTGGAACTGGTTTATGTCGTCCAGCGTTGCCTTGTAGGCCACCAGCACTGGCAACAGTTCCTTGTTGAGGGATTGAATCGCTTCACCATGTTGACCCTGGGCGTTTAAATTCAGTATTTTGTCGAGACCATATTTATAAGCATTATTCTGTTCGAGAAGTCTGTCGCGGACCTCAGGTCGAGCCAGCGTCTTTGACAAAAAATCTACTTCTTTCGACAAATCGTCCCTAGACGATTTGATAACCAGCAGCGAGCTCTTCTGTATTTCTTGATCTTCGCTCAGCAGAAGGTTTCGGATGGCGATTGCGACCTTGTTAAGGTTCTCCCTTGCGGCATCTGCATGTAGCAAACGCGGAAGATTCATATCGTTGACAAAAGTCACCTGGTCGTTCAGTCGGCCGAGCATCGTAATGCCGACGCCCACCATCAATGCCGAAAGCAGCAACATTGCAGCAAACGACAGCCCAAGTCTCATTCCTATCTTGAAATCTGCGAAGCGCATGTTGACGGTTTCCCTTTTACTCGTATCTCAGTGGTAAACGACCAATCTCCGTCAATCTTTACAAATTCCTTTGTAAAGTCCTTTGTAAAGCAATTGCGTTCGCCCATAGCCTGCGGCGACGATTGCCGCACTTCTCATTTACTATTGGTAAATACATTATCAATAGTAACGTTAGAATTCTGTAGGTGAGCTTTTTCGGGGATTCGGATGGCGCAGCTGGCAATCAAGGGAGCAAGCGGCAAAATGGGCACCCAACATGAGGCAGACACAGGGCGTAAGGCAGACACAGGGCGGTTGTGTCGATCAGTCAGTCTCAAAGCAAGCGACGATGGTAAAACTGTGCTTCTAATCGAGGTCAATGAACGCAAGGTGGGCATCCAGCGTGAATATCGGTTTGAGATCACCACGGGCGAGCTGATTGCCCTTGTTCGCGCCCACGGCGCAGAACTGCCCGGAGAAAACCATGTCCGTACGCAGACGCTACCTGAGCGCGAGCAGCGGCTCACGTCCGCACAGTTTCACCAGTTGGCGGACATGCCGCCCGAAGCCGAATGGTTCGCCAACCTCGACACAATCTGCGCACGCGTCGCGCCTATCAGGTCGATCTTCGCGACTTCATGGGATTCATCTCGATCAACGCGACCCGAAGACTTTCGCATCGTCACGCGAGCGCACGTTCTCGCATGGCGCAAGGTCCTCGAAGATCGCGCGCTGTCCGGGGCAAGCTCGCAGCGCTTTCTTCGCTCTTCGAATATCTGTGCGAAAAAACGCTGTGGACTTCAATCCGGTCAAGGGTGCAAAGCGGCCGAAGGTCGAGAGCAACGAAGGCAAGACGCCGGCACTCGGCGATCACCAAGCGCGCGTGCTGCTCGATGCGCCTGACCCCGCCACCCTCAAGGGCAAACGTGACCGGGCGTTGCTTTCAGTGCTGCTCTATCACGGGCTGCGATGCGAAGAGCTTTGCACGCTCAAGGTTCGCGATATTCATGCACGACGGGGCGTACTTCACCTTCGTGTTCATGGCAAAGGGAACAAGCTGCGCTACCTTCCATTGCATGCAGGAAGCGCCAAACGCATTCATGCCTATCTCGAAGTAGCGGGACATAGCGATATGCCGAACGCGCCCCTCTTCTTGCCGGTACGCAGAAAAAACGGTGCAGCATTGACGGCTGATGGTGTCTACAAGACCGTGCTTGCCTACGCAGCTCGTGCCCAGATCGATGTGCAGGGTTTTGGCGTGCATAGCCTTCGTGCAACGGCAGCCACCAATGCATTGGAACACGAAGCCGATATTGCCAAGGTTCAGGAATGGCTGGGCCATGCAAACATCGCCGCGACGCGAATTTATGACCGCCGCAAAAGCCGTCCGGAAGACTCGCCAACGTTTCGCGTTATTTACTGATCTTAATAACCGGCATCTTACAAGGGACGTTCACATGCCTAGCCTTATCGATACCCCCGCCGCTCGCAAATGAGTGGACGAGGCATTGTATCGCCACCAACATGGAATATACGGAAAAATTGTGTCTGCCGTGATTTGGTCTGATATTCAAAAAATCGATGGTAAGGCTTTGATCCGAATAGATCCCAATGCCCTGGTCGCTTCAATCAACAAATCACCATTTCTCGTCCTCCACAATCACGACCCAGGGTCACCAAAAGGAAGAATACTGGAAAGTGCTCTTTTCAAAGGCGATCACGGCGAACATTTTGTCGTGGCCGTTTGGAGCCTATATGCGAGTGGCGAAGTACTTTCTTTTTGTGAGCTAAGCATCGACCTCAATTGCATCCGTCGCACCGCTAGACAGCATGCCATCCCCGCCCAAAGACGCATACATCGAGTTCGCGACAGACCCACGAGAAGTAGACGAACGATGGTTTAAGAGAATCACCGAAAACGCCCCGCTTCGAGTCGAGCGAAAAAATCTTAATCACAATGCAGCCGAGTCAGTGCAAGAACTGATTCGGATCGGGCTTTCGTACGTGCTTCTTGTTTGGAATCCGTTCGTGAACGCGATTGGCTCTGAAGCAGGTAAAGTTACCTATATGGCTATTGACAAATGGATACGAAAACTCCTTTCTATGCTGGCCGAGCGGAATGATCCGATACTCGCCATCCAATCGCACCAAAACGAGTGCCAAGTCTCTTTTATCTTTCGATGTAAAAACATCGAATTATTGTATCAGCGCATGGCACTGGATCAGATGTGGCCGTTCGGGCAGCACAATTGATCGAAAATTTTCAAGCGCAAGGCATGGAAGCCGACGAATTGGCGTACGAGTTCGATAAAACCTCCCGCATGTGGCATCCATCTTACGCAATATTGAAAGACGGCAGGATCGTAAGACTAATTTCCGCAGCATGACGAACTCAAGATCTGCTGCCTGCAAAACAACAACCGTGATGTTGCAAAATTTAGGAGTTTTGCAACACATTGAAACCGACTATTAACCTTGACTTGCCATTAATTAATATAGCCCTTCAGTTTGTATAGCAATCGCCGTAAGCCCGTATACGGAATGAAAAATGAGGGCTATGAAGTGAATATCACCAGTACCACATCAAGCGCGTTGCTTTCAGCTGCGACCGACCAGTCGCTAACTTCTGCTGCGCTCATGCAACAACGGCAACAGACGGTTACGGACAGCGACGAATCAACGACACCGATCGTCGTGAGTGCGTTTGATCCGGTTGCCGCTGCGGTTCGTGGAGCGAAATATGATGAAGCTTTCGCTGCCCCGCTTAGAATGGGCAACGATGCTCGGAACATCGCTTATGCCTTGACCTCTTCAATGCGCGATGTAGTCTCAGAGCGGCCGGACCTCGCTAACGCACATTTCGATTTCCAGTCAAGCAATGGCACAATCCAGGTCACGTCCAAAGACATGAGTGCGAGCGACGTATCGTGGCTCCAAGGTAAGCTGAACGGCAATAGCTTATTGCTCATGCTTTCAAGGCCTATCATGATGATGCTGTGAGCAGCTATGCGAAGTGGTCAGAGGCGGATGGAATTCCGCTAACAGAATCACAGGTTCAGTCAGTTAGTGCAAAAACTGACAAGCTTGGAGGCTTCATGTCGCTTTTCCAGTCGCTCGGACAGGATGCACAGCGATATCAGATGAATGACGGATACTACAAGTCAGCGGACGAAGCAAAGTGGATCTCGGTCACGATCCAACCACTGCTTCAGGCTTTCTCAAGTTACGTCTGTAATACCTAATTTCTTCCCCGACCGCAAAACCAAAACACTGGGGTTTTCCCAAACAGCGTAAGAAAAGAGGCCCGCACTAGCGTAGCGGTGCCTCCTTTATCAGTAGCGACCTAGGTACGTTTCGGAAAAGACATGCGTGAAGTACGAATACGACGATGCAACTTTCGCTTGATTGTCGAGATAGGCGACCACGTAGGAATTTGGGTTGTAAGTAATTCGCCAATGATCGGCTGGATTACTAGTGGTTTTGAAATCCCCGGTGGTCGTTCCCTGCCCTTGACACACACCCACATTGACCGGAATCACAAGGTTCCCAGATACGTTTGTATACCCTGAGGTCGTGGTCAGGAGTGTTGCCGCGCCGGTCCTGCTTCGATCAAATGCCTTAACCATTATATGCTCGCCAGGGGCAAGCGTGTATTGCCTGTGTGGTCCCATGCGGCAATCCCGGGAATAACGGTTCGAGCAACGTTTCCGTGCCCCGGCGCGAGATGACTGATGTTTTCGGTATCGAAGAACTGGTAAAAGCCCGCGATTCCTGCCCCGTCTGAAGTGCGAAGCAAATAAGTCTGCCCCGCTGCAGCCGATGATGCAGTGTCATACACACGCAACATCAACGTCGCGCCGGCCGACGAAGTTATGTTGTAGGAAGTTCCGGACGTAAGGGTTGCCCACGTGTTCGACTGCGTTTGGAGTTGAGCGGTCTGCGTTCCAGTACCGGTGAAAGTCAGCTTCGTTATTGTTTGCGTAGAGGGAGTTTTGATTGCGTAGCAGTCAACGTCTGCTACGGTATCGAGGTTCGCATTGGTAAGCTGGTTGCCCGTCAACTGAATTGGATGCAGGATCGAATCGTTAGGCTCGTACGCGTCGTAACCAGTAGATCCGGTCACCTGAAACTGGAACGTCACACCGCTTGTTCCCTGCTGCAAATCGACAAGCAGGAGAAGACGAACCGGACCAGCGGGTATTCTCTTCACGATTTTAGTTTGTGAAGAATCAGCTTTCTTGTCCAGTAAGTCAAACTGCCATCCGCATTCACCTGCACAAGATGTGCATCATGCTCTTCGTTGGCCGGAAGACTTGCAATGTAGGCCACGGTTTTCGTCTTGTCGGCCGCGACGAACTCGAAACAGTCTGTCTGACCGGATGGCGCCGTGGTAGCGTTATATACTGAACCAACCTGAATATCTGTACAGCCGGCCACAAGTGGAGCAACAGTAGTAGCTGCGCTGGGTGAAATGGATGCCGTCTCCCGCAATTTACGAAGCGATTGGAACCGGCTGACAGGAAGGCTCCACGCCCGCACCGTACTTGCATGGGCCGCGGCGGACCTCAAACGAGTAATCACCATCACCAGTGTGTCATCAGGAAAACTCACCCCTCAACGTGTGACTGCGTCAATAGTTGGGAGGGCGTCTGCACACACCTGTGTAGACGCCAGCATGCCGACACCAAGCAATACTAATAAAGATTTGATCCGCATTGTTGTCACTCTCGCCTTGTTGGACGGCTCAAATGTTACGGTAATTTCCGCCAAAAAGATTAGCATGTCGCGATAATAATGCTCCGCGGAACTGGCTGGCGAGTATGTCAAATAATAGATAATTTCATAAATTAAAAAAACGCGCACGATAATCAAAATACGGCTGATTTGCGCTCCTGTTCAATGACTTAACTATTTTTTTATTTACCTCCATATAATAATTTCAAATTATAGCACGATCTCCCTCGTAACGGCTAGGACATTCATCCGCGCATATGCGCTGGTTTTTTGCCTCGGCGACGCTGCGGCATCGACGTGAAAACGGCCGCATCGAGCGGCCGTCATCTAAACGTGCGAGCAAACCGACCGAGCCGCGCGCTGCTGCTGCCGTATGCTGTTCCGTCAATCGTTCGGCTGGAACATACGTGCCTTTGATCGGAGGGGAAGCAACGAGGCGCGCCACGTTGTCGTTGGTCACGCCACCAGTTACTGGAATCATGCCAATGACTTCGCCGCCTCGGTGAGTGCCCATGCCGCGACATTGAACACGATATCCTCGTCTCGCGAACCCTTCGCGGCGTAATACCATCCTGTGCACGGCGCAATGCTTTGAATTTTCATAAGCGTCCTTTTAGTTAAGCCGGCCAAAAAAGCGGCCGCCGAAGCGGCCGCAAAAACTCCACCTTCCGAGGGCCGTTAAAAAATGGTGGAGTTCGAGAAAGGTTGCTGCGTGGCGTCGCGACGATTGCTGGATCACCCTGGACTGCGGCGTTCGTCGTCTATAAGGAAGAAGCTTCGGTCCTTGCCCTCGATCCACGCGGGCGGGTGGCCGCGACTGCTCCACTCGCGGCCGGTATCTGGATCGCGGTACAGCATCTTGACGGGCTTAGTGTGATACGAGCCGCGCCTGTACGGTCCCACTTCATTCGCCTCGATGCCCCAGGCCGCCGTTCACGTAGGTCGCGAAGCACGGCGCAGCGTTCCTGCTTCCACGCTGCTTCGATCTTGACATCCAATTCGGCCAGCTCGGCAGCCAGCTGCCGGTAGGTCTTTTCAGTCATGCGCCTGTCTTCCTCTTGAAAAGGACCGCCCCGAACTGGTAGCGGTCAATACACATGCGACTCGCGAGCGAGCCGCACCGTTACTGAGGTAACGCGATTACGCCGCTCCCTTCGGTTGCGTGGTCTTACACGTCTGAAAAGCCTTGTCACGTTTCATGTGCTGGATAAGAACCTGCTCGATGATGAAGTCGAGCGAAATTTCCGTGCCGTTCATTTCCTGATGGGCGCGCTGGTACGCCAGAAGATCTGCATGCACCTCCTGCGACAGATTCACCGGCAGCTTGGTCTTTTCCGGTTCGCGCTTCACGATCAGAAACAGCAGGCGTTCGGATGGTTTGCAGGTGGATTTTTGCGTCATAGTTGATTAAGCCCTCAGTGTTTGCGACGAATCGCCTTGATGACAGTCAGCGGCCAAAGCCACGCGTAATAGAGCCGCACGTTGGTACGGCTGCTCCAGGTCAACCCTGCAAACAGCCCGGCGGGCACTGCCTTGAAAAATGAACACGCGATCAGGCCGACCAACACGTAGGCGGCAAACAAAAGGACCGCGTTATTGGTGAATTGAAAACCGATCCAGGGCGTGAGGTACGTCACGAGGCAGATGAAAGCGACGAGGATGCCTAAGTTTGTGACGCGCACACGCAGGGCCTGCTGCGGCGTCGTATTGAGATTGCACTGAAACAGTGCCCTCTCCGTTTGCTCCTGCGCAACACGCTCGATATGGGCGTGAAGAGACTCGCCGTTTCGGCGACCCCACAGATACGGTGCCAGCTTTCGAAATACGAAAGTGGCGGCGATCGCTGCCGCGACAGTCCAGAAAATGTTAATGAATAGAGTGTTGGTCATCGTATGCATGGCGTCTCCGTTATTGCGCGGCGTGTTGCTTCTTGAAAAGCGGGTCGTACAGCAGCTCTACGATGTCCCAATCCTTTATGTATATAATCACGTCGAGCGTGGCGTGAAGCGTGCGCAGGATTATGTCGTAATCGGGCATGCGGCCGACTTCGGACGGTTTGATAAGATCGGCAATACGGGTCGGCGTCTCGGCGACGCTATTGGAGTGAGCGGAAAAGATGCTGCCGGGGTGTCCGGTGTTTGCGCTCTTGATGTAGTCCTATGCGGCATCGTCACGCAGCTCGGTCAGGAAAATCCGATCGGGCGAAAGGCGCATGCAGGTTCTGAGGCACTCACGTGCCGATAGCCGGCCTTCCTGTTCGCCGCATCATATACGAGGTAGCCGATTTCGTCGTGATCGTCGGACCCAACTTCGTGCGTGTCCTCAAGGATCATCACACGCTCGGTGCGGGGCACGTATTTCAGCAGCGTGCATGTGAACGTGGATTTGCCGGAACCGGTCGCGCCGGCCACGGCGATATTCAGCTTGCCGGTCACGGCGCGCTTGAGGAACGCCACGTAGTCGCCCCTGTCACGTAGCGCAACCATTTCCTCTTCGAAGGGCGTCAGTTTGTGAGAGTCGGCATATGTACGAATCAGCAACTTCTTGAAGCGCCCTTCCGCATCCAGTTCTTCCAGTGATTTGTCCACGGCCAGGTGCTTGCGGATCGCGATCAGCACCGTACCCTCAAGCACTGCCCGCGGCCAGCAGATCACGCCGCGCGATCCATCCGGCAGCATCACATCATTGACCGGCTGACGTGGCAGGCCATTGGCACTCAACAGCGTATTGGTGAGCTTTTCAAGATAGGTGCGCGTGACGAACGGCTCGTCCACAAGCACACGGCCCTTGGTGGTCGCGCACACGAGTTGTCCAAAGCGGTTCACGCGCAGCTCGAACACGTTGGGATCGTTCAGATATTCGTTGAGCGGTGCAAGCGTCGATAGCAGGGACCGGTTATCGAAATACTTCAGATTGGCGAGTGCATTCATTGTTGGGGCTGGTCCATGGAGAGCGTGTACACGCCGCTGAAATCAAGATCACGGCGAACATAGATCATCACGTCATCGCCCTGCGTCGCGTAGAGCGTCGGCGGAATGTCGATGGTCGCGCGAAGCGCCGCGGCCGCGAGCTGGTTCGACGTATTGGACGTGTTATCGAGATTGAGATACGTATTGCCACTGCCCGAATTGCCGTTCGCGTTGTTCGCGGCAACCTGTACGAGAGCCGACCAAAGTCGGAAAACACTGAAATGAACATTGCTCCGCCGAACCGCGTCCAGAAATGGGTGTCTACCTGGCCGGGAATGCCGGCGCTGCCCAGCGAATTCGTGCCGGGACGGGTGCGCTTGCCGCTACGGTGTCAGTCGGCGTGTGCGTGAAGCGTCGTTGCAGCAACGCGCCCTTGAATACCTGGTCGCGTTTCGACGCGGACTGCTCTGCGTCGAGATTCTTTGGGTGAAGTGCATGCCATACGAGAAAACCAATCAAGCCAAGGCCTAGCAGAATCATGATGCCGAGAAAGGCGACAAGGCCGGGACAGAACTCTTCGAGCCGGCCGCGAACGGTTGCCGGCCGTCCTGTACGGATTCAGGCACGTCGGTGCGGTCGGTCATTGCGTGTCTCCACTATCCTGTTTAAGCACTCGGGACACGTTCCGCCAAACCGTGCCGTTCGGGTTTGCTCCGAGCGCCAGATTGAAGTTCTGGTCGAGCACGCCAATTACCTTGTTGCTCGAGCGGATACGCCATTCCTTAGCGACCAGCTCAGCGACGATGATGTTGTGGTTCGGCCCTTCGATATGAACGTTAGGAACGGTTTCCTTGCCGCTCGCGCTGATATAGGTGATGGTCGGCAGTTCGGCATTCGGCAGGAACTTGAATGACGTGAAGCGGAAGTTGTCCCATACGTTGACGGGCACAATATCATTCATCGCCGGATCGTCGGAACATTAGTAACTCATGCACCAGTCCCTGATCGGATGCTCCGGCAAGGGCATCCTTGATGCGTTGCTCGTTGCTCTTTGCAGCGGCCATCCTGCGATCGTCGTCCGGATACGTATGTTGAGGGCAACCGTCGCGGACTTCATAGCCCAAGGGTTCTTGATGAAGCTGCCGGCAGTGTTGCCCAGGGTGCACCGTCGCCGGCGCGCGAGCCGATGAAATGCAACAGGATTTGATACATGTGCCGATCGGTAATCAGCGTCAGGTTGGTATCGCTGTTGGCCTGCGTCGGCCAGATGATGATGTGATTGCCGCTCTGTGAGAGCGTCCACGTGCTGGGGTCGCCAAACGCATGCGTGACGTATCGTTCGCCGGGTGCGACGGTAATCGTGAGAGACAGGCCAATGACGCAATTGACCTCGACGGTATCGGCAGGGTTATAGACAACCGACTTGATTCGCCGGTCATAGGGCGAATCCTTCTTCGGGCCAATGACCCATGCCTGCTGCATGCCCGTGAAGGCGAGCACGGCAAGCAGCGGAATCATTGCAAGTCGCATGGTCAATTCTCCCGTGCCTCGGAGTTCGGGTGGAAGGCCAGAACCTGAAGACCGAGCGGATTGATAAATCGCTGCTTCGCCGTCGTCGGCTTGCTCACGTACTTGTACGCGACCGTCGCAATCCAGTGTCTCGTCGGCTCCGGGCTTGGCCGACCGCGAAACTTCTTGGTCGTGGCTGTAGCGAACCGTTGCAATGCCGTGGTCGCGATCGACAATGACTGATGACACGTTCACGGTGGTCATTTCAGAGTCGCCGAGCTTCTTGTCCGGCGCGTCGGCACCGGACCACAATTTTTGGTAGCTGTCGGCAACCTCGCCGGTCGCAGTGAGGCTGATAAAGTCGTAATCGGCCTGGGCTGAGAAAAACTCGTAACCCTCGTGATGAATGACGAACTGACCGATCCAGTAGCTATCGAGCACATCGCCATACGAACTGGTCTGATTCAGCAGGAGCAAGACGTCTTGCACCGCGCCCGTCTGCGGGTTCGCGACAAGCAATGTTCCGGAACCGGCTGGCTGTATCGCCATACGACAAAACCCGCGAGAGCCATCCCGAACAGGCCAACTCTGATCACCCATCCGGCGACCTTCCATGCGCGCTGTCGGGAACCTAGGATTTCATCGAGCAGATCGACTTCTAGCCCCTGCCGCTCTTCCTTATACTTTTCGAGATCGTTCGCGGTGGTCGGCGTCGCGCCCGGTTTATTAAAAGCTAACTTCATCATTGCGTGGTTCCTCCTGCGGTGTTCGTCGTAAGCGATTGCGGCGCAACACGGCCCTGCACTTCTTCGGGTACGGTTTTATTGACGGGAACTAGCTCGGTCATGTCAGGTTCGGTCGGAGGCGTTACGTGCGCGCATCCTGCCAGCGCAATCAAAGTCAACAGGGCGATAACGATGCGACGTGTGTTCATGGGTTCCTCCCTGTGATTGCTCATGGATTGCTTTGCGCGGCTTGCGAGCCGCGTGCAGAGGCATTACTTGATGTACTGGAACCGCTCGATGATGAAGAGCTTCTGCCGCCGCTCGTGGACGACGAACTACCGCCTTGCGAGCCTCGGGCATAGGAGTACCCACTGCCGCCGCTAGAGCTGTTGGCCGGTCCACTACCGCTACCGGAGCAGCTATTGCCGGCCGAATTGCTACCGCCACCACTGTCACCACCGCCACCGCTTAGGCCGGGCTTGGGTTGCGGAAGATGCTGGGCGAGTTTTGTGCTGACGTCACCCGTCCATCGCGCGGCAAGGTCCGGCAGGGACTTTAAGAGGACAACCGCCATCACAGTGATGATGCCGGCCGTTACGATTGAGCTGATTACCGCTTGATCCGCATTGGGCTTCGATGCAGCAGCTACTGCCAAGTCGTAAAAATGCATGAATACGCCAAAGCTCATCGCAGTCGTGGCGATGAGCTCGATGTAGTTAAAGACCGAGCCAAGCCAATTCCCGAAAAACTTACCAAGGGCGGGACAATCAAGAACAAAATGAAGACCGGCCCCAAACAGAGCGTCACGGCGAGGAGGAATTTCGCGAGCAGAATTGATATAGCCCCAATGCCGCAAATCAACAACGTTGACATAACAAGAAAAGTGCAAGGATAAAAAACCGATTCCAGTACTGCTCATAATGCTGGAATTAGCGAACATGGTTCTCGTGACGGTCAGACTGTGATCGATAGCACCATCGATCATGCTCGCGATAGCGCTATCGTTACTGCCTGTACTGCCCTTGAGCAAGAGGACGGATGCCAATTCGTTTGGCAGGTTTATGGCGGCATTTGCCAGGCTCGTTGCGTACAAGCCGCCGGCACCGGCAATAGCTACTATGGCAAAGTACTTGACGAACTTTTCTACAAGATGCGACAGTGGCTCGCCGCTTGGTCGCAACAGCGTAGCGAGGACGTCAATGGTGAGCTGGATCGTCAGCCCGAGCGCCGCAATTGGCGCGGCCCATCCGATTATCCGACTCATGTTCTCAGAAACGATTTGCGTCGTAACTTGATCCATGTAGTTGAATATCTGCGTTATGCCGTCATAAGCCATAGCCTTTCCCCAAGTATTGTTGCGCTCGCGCTTACTGCGTTTTCGCTGCTTTCAAAGCCCTTCCTTTCCGTAAAACGCGACGAGACTGTTTGCATCCTTCGCATTGATGCAATCCGATCCCTGACGTAGATATTGCACGGGGTCGTTCTCGCATTCTTTGAATCTCGCCGATCGCTCTGCATCATGTTCGATGTACCAATCTCTCGTGTGGTAATCCTTTCCACAGGCTGCGAGCAAAAGCGTTGCTGCAATGCAAAGGTATGTCTTCATAGTCAGCTCCTTAGTTACTGATCAGATCGGGTGCTTGATTGGATTCGGTGGGGTCACCGATGAGGTACCGCCTTTGCGCTACGTCTCTTTGCTGTTCCAACGATTGCTGCTGCTCCTGTTGCCCCATCGCCATGAGACGCAACTTCGTTTGTTTGCCCTGGATGCTCCCTTGCGCGGTCTGGATGCGTGCCTGCAAGTCGTCGATCTGCTTTTGAGTGGTGGCCTGACCGATCTGCTGCGTAAGCGTCTGCATGTCGTTCAGTTCTTGCATCTGGTTGTTGTATGCCTGCTCGGTCATCGCACGGTCATATGCTCCCTTTGCGTGGAGTTGCTGGTCGATAAAAGTCCGTGCATCGCTGCGACCCATGCCGCGAATCTGGCTGTTAAATTGCGACGGTTGCGTTCAACTTCGTCAACACGGGCGATCTGGGCGCGGTGTTCCTGCTGTACAGCTCGGGCAACACGGTGCGCCGAACACCTACACGGTCGAAGCAAAGAAGCGTCTGCGCGATCAGATCTCGACGAAGGCCGACGACACGTTCGACTTCGTCGTGCACGGACCGAACGGCTTCGTGCGCCGCGTGGCGGGCAAGGCGACACCGCGTTTGTCCTGGAACGGTCAGCAGGCGCTGCCCGAAGTCGCGGAAGGTTATGACGTCGCCAACGGCAACCTCAACTGCGTCTGGAAAACAACGGCACGGCCGCATGCGTGTTCAGCATCGTCAATGCGTACCAGCCGTCGAAGATCATCACCAAGCGCGTCGCCGGCGGCGATACGGCACAGGTCTATCTGGACCTGCGCGACTCGCACGGCTGGTACGACGTCGAAGTGAAGGTGAGCACGGACAGCGCGTTCTCGCACCGCCTGGCCGGCCGCGTCGAAACGGGCCGCGACGGCATGAGCGATCCGGCGTTCGTGGTGTGCTCGGAGTAACGCACAACACGCGCGTCTAGAGCTTGATTTGCAGCATCGAACGGCCCGCACGCGTGGGCCGTTCTTTTTTGTTTTAGCCAACCCACACGTGCGGCAAGCAGGAGGATGGCCGTCGTCTGCGTCTGCCGCGTCGATTTGCTCTACGATGAGCGCTCCATTCGAATCCACTTCGAACCCATTTCGAGGAGACGACGCACATGACGGTCAAGTCACTCACACGCGGCATAGATCATGTCGGGCTCACGGTCCGCGACCTGAATCAGACGGTCGATTTCTTCGTCAATTGCCTGGGCTGAAACAAGGTCGGCGAGAAGCCGGATTATCCGGCGGTGTTCGTATCGGACGGTCACTTGCTCGTGACGCTGTAGCAACTGAAGGGAGAGCCACGCCGCCGAGTTCGACCAGCGCGCCAATGTCGGGCTACATCACCTGGCATTGCGCGTGGAAAGCGACGACACCGCGCTCGATAAGATGGCCGAGCGCATTTCGACATGGCCCGGCGCGAAGATCGAGTTCGCGCCCGAGTTGCCGGGCAACGGCCCGAAGAAACACATGATGGTCTTCGAGCCGGGCGGCATTCGTCTGGAGTTCGACTCTACGCCGAACTGAGCGACGTCAAGAGGCGCCAGCCGCCTTTTCCTTGCACGTTTCGTTGAACACGCGTTCCGTCGATGCCGGAAATTTGCCGAGTTTGCCATTTGGCCGGCGCGGACGCGCAACGAGTTCGCCGCCGCAATTCGGACACCCCCTTCAGCACGCGGTCGGTGCAGTCCCTGCAAAACGTGTATTCAAATGAACAGATGTAAGCCTCCTGTGAATCCGGAGGCAAATCTCTATCTCGCAGCATTCGCAGCTGGGGCGTAAGTCGAGCATGGGCGTCTCCTATCGAGCGCTGCTGCGAACTGCCGCCGTTGCCGTTTTTGTCCAGACGCGGCTACATGCCGCCGGAGCCTTGCGTCGTGCCCATGCGGCCGCGCTCGTGCCGTTCGACGAGCTGCCGTGCGCTACCTGACCCATGCCCGCCGCCGCGCTCGCATCGGAACCGGAGCGGCCGGGACCGGAAGGATTGACCGTGGTCGGGCCGTGGCTCGCGCCGGGCGTGGTCTGCTCTCCGGCGCCTTCGGCAAACGCGCCGCCTGCAAGGCCCTGCATCGAAAGGCACAATACAAGTTTGCCGATCGTCTTCATCTTCATCTCCGTAAGCATCGGGTCGATGTGAGACATTGCGCAAAACGTGTTCCGCGCAGACGTTCGCTTTTACGCTCATGCCCGCTCGTCGGCGAAGAGACGCCGGTGCACGTGGCGCAAATGCGCGTGCGTCGCGCTTCAGCACCGCTTCGCCGATCTTTCTATGATCGGCGTTCACTATGATCGGCGTTCATCTCGAACGGAATGTCCGCGTCGGCGTAGAAGGTTTCGAGGTACGTGAACATCGGGCTGTAGCGCTTGTTCCAGAGCACGGTCATGACTTCGGTGAGCACGGGATTGCCGGTCATGTCGCTCAGGTGCCGATGGAAGCGTTTGTCCGCTTCGAGAAATTCCGCGTTATGCACCGATTGCGTTTCCAGCTTGTCGATGAGACGCGTCAGCGCGCGCCGCGTCCGGTTCGAGCACGAATACGCCGGTGCCAGTGCGGATCTCGACACGCCCGCGATCTTCAGCGCGATCAGCGCCTCGCGACGAGCGGCCCACACCCAGTTATTTCGCCAGATCGCGCTCGGCGGGAAGCACCTGTCCGGGTGCGTAAGTGCCGTCTTCGATCAGCGCGATCAGCAGGCTCGAAATCTTCTGATAGAGGCGGTCGGACTTCAGGCTCGGGGTCCATCGGCAGGTTCATTCGCGCATCTTCGTGCGTCCTTGAAGCGTTCTTACACGTTGCGTTAATCAAATTGCACGACGCAAAAAACAATCGTTATACTGCCTCGGCGGTCCGGTGGCCTGACCACTGCGAATTGGCCTGACCGCGCATTCATCACAACGCATCAAGACGGAACCAGACGGATTTGAAAGCAGCAGTTTGAAAGTATAGTATCGGCTTTTTGGCCGGCGGCCCAACCTGCCTTGCGTCCGTCACGCATCATGCCGATGGCGCGCGTCCGGTGCCATGAGTCGTTCAGCATCAGAAAAATGCAAAGAACACAGGAGACACAGCATGTTCGGCAGAGGAATGCAGGCCAGCGCCGCGCTGGCGTTCGCATCGTGCATGATCGCGAGCGCCGCTCACGCGCAAGTTGCCACGGGCGATACATCCGGCAAGAAGACTGCGCTTTCGAACAGCTTCGCGGGCAACGCGTGGCGCCAGTCGATGCTGAAGAGCTGGAACGCGATGTCACAGCAGGCCGTCGCCGATAAAAAAGTCGCCGCCGCGCCCGCCTTCACGACCGCCGAAAATCAGGTGACAGAGCAGGCGCAGCAGGTGCAGAACCTGATCCTGCAAGGATAAACGCCATCGTCATCGACGCCGTGTTGCCGACCGCGCTCAACGGCACCATCATCAAGAATCAAGAAGGCCTGCGTGGCGGGCGTGGTCGTGGTGTCGTTCGACGGTATCGTCGACGAGCTGTGCGCGTATTGCGTCAACTTCGACTTCAAAGGCTGGGCGGAGCAGGGCGTGGATTATCTCGCGCAGCGTCTGAACGGCAAGGGCAATATTCTCGAAGTGCGCGGCGTGGCGGGCATCTCCGTCGACAACCTAATGCACGAGGGCGTGCTCGAGGGAATGAAGAAGTACCCCAACATGAAGCTCGTCGGCTCGGTGAATGGCGACTGGACGCAGTCGGTCGCGCAGACGGCGGTCGCGGGCATCCTGCTGACGCTGCCGCAAGTCGACGGCGTCGCGACCGAGGGCGAGATGTCCTTCGGCATCGCGCAAGCGTTCAAGGCCGCCGGCCGCCTCGCGCCGCCGATAATCATCGGCAGCACCTATCCCGAGCTGCAGTGGTAGAGCGAGCGGGCCAAGAGCGGCTATTAGTCGCGCTCGCTGTCGATCCGCCGGGCGCGGTGAGCTTCGCATTCTGGTCGCGCAGCAAGTGCTCACGGACAAGAAGATTCCGAAGGACGTCACCATCAATGTGCCCCTGCTCGCGATCGCGCAGCAGGAACTGCCCGCGAAACTCGCGGCCACGCCGCCGGGCAGCATCACGGATGTCACCTATACGCTGCCGCAAACGGTCGCGCTGCTCGACAAGAAGTAACCCGAGTCATTGCATCGCCATCATGCATGGAGGCATGTGGATGAGCGCAAGAAGCCGGCAACGCGCTGATCCGCTTCGAAGGCATCGGCAAGACTTTCGGGCGCGTGCGCGCGCTGAAAGATATCGGCTTCACCTTCATGCAGGGCAAATGCATAGGCATCGCGGGGCACAACGGCGCGGGCAAATCCACGTTGATGGCCGTGCTCGCTGGCGTCTATGCGCCCTCGCAGGGCAGCATCGAAGTGGATGGTCGCGCCGTGCCCCACTACGATGCTAACGCCGCCCGCGATGCCGGGGGTGCGCTGCGTGTTCCAGGAGCTTTCGCTGTGCGCGAATCTCACGGTCGCGGAGAACATGTGTGTGGTGCATCCGCAATTGCGCGGACGCGGATGGCGCCGCCGCGCGACCGCGCTGATGCGCGACAAGCTCGAAGAGATCTTTCCGGGCAACGGGTTGAAGGGCAACGAACTCGTGTCGGACCTCACGCTCACGCAACAGCAGATGGTGGAGATCGCGCGCGGCTTCACGGTGCCGGATACGCCCGTGCGCCTCGTGCGTGATTCTCGACGAACCCACGTCCTCGCTCGACGCCCACACCGCCGATCAACTGCTCGCGTTCGTGCGCCTCGCGGTAGGGCGCGGCATCGCCTGTCTGCTCATCACGCAGATGCTGGGCGAGATTGAGCGCGTGATGGTGATGCGCGACGGCGGCATCGTCGGCGTCTTGCTGCGCGAGCAGTCGAAGCGCGAGTTGATCATTCAGATGATGGGCCAGCATCTCGAAGCCGACAAGACGCCCGCCGAAGCGCGCATCAAGAACGGGCATGGCAGCGAGCGCCATTACCAGTGACATGTAAGCACGAAGAAGCATACGCAGATCGACGCCGTGCGCGGTGAGATCGTCGGCTTCGCGGGACTCGCGGGGCAAGGGCAGACCGAAGCGCTGCTGTCCATCTATGAAGCCGCCACGGCACGTGGGCAAGGCCGTGCCAAGGTCTCGCTTTCGTCGCGGGCGATCGGGGACGCGACGGCATGTTCCTGGTCTAGTCCATCGCGCAGATTCTGGACTTGCGCTGGCTGTTCGGCGGTGCGAAAAGCAAGCGCGGACTCGTCGATTTCGCGGCGGCGCGCGACGTGGTCGAAGCGTGGCACACCAAGATCGGCATTCGCGGCGCGTCGATGAACGCGGGCATCCTGTCGCTCTCGGGCGGCAATCAGCAGAAGGTGCTGTTCGCGCGCGCTCGCGTCCGACGCAGATCTGATCCTGATGGACGATCCCACGTGCGGCGTCGATGTCGGCACCAAGCGCGACATCTATCAGCTCGTGCACGACGAAACCGCGAAGGGCCGCACCTTCATCTGGTACACGACGGAGAATGAGGAACTGTCGCATTGCGACCGTACCTACGTGTTCCGCTCGGCCGCCGTCACACGCGTACTCAACGCCGACGAATGTACGGAAGACGCGCTTTCGAGGAGCAAGCCGCATGAGTCTCGCGATTACCCAAGGGCGTTTGCGCGCCGCACTGCCCGCCCTCTCGCTCGTCGCGGTGCTGGTGCCGACCCTCATCATGCAGCCCGCGGTCATGAGCTATTTCGGCTCCAACCTGCTGCTCAATCTCGCGGTACCCATCGTGCTCGCCACGCTCGCGCAACTCGCGATCATCACCGTGAACGATCTCGATCTGTCGATCTGACCCTTCTTCAGTCTGGTCGCGTGCATCGGCGCGACGCTACTCGTCAAAGAGCCGTGGCTCGGCGCGCTGGCGCTGGTCGGCTGCGTGCTCGCCTATGCGGCAGTCGGCGCTCATCGAGTTGCGGCAGATTCCGTCGATCGTCGTGACACTCGGCTTGTCGTTCGTGTCGAGCGGTCTGGCCATCGTGCTGCTACCGTCGCCGGGCGGCACGAGTCCGACTTGGCTCGGCGCAGCGATGAACTATCAGACGCCGTTCACCGCCGCGCCCATCGTGTGGTCGGTGCTGATCGCGATCGTCGGACATCTGCTGCTGATGCGCTCGTCGGCCGGCGTGCGCGTGCGTGACACGGGCGGCAATCCGCGCGCGATGCGCTGCTTCGGCTGGTCGCTCGTGCGCAGCAAGGCAACATTGTACGGCGTGGCAGGCGTGTTCGGCGTGTTGTCGGGGCTGTCGCTGCTCGGCTTCACCACCTCCGCCGACGCCAACCTCGCGCTGCGCTACACGCTGCTTTCCATCGCCGCGGTAATTCTGGGCGGCAGCGAGTTCATCGGCGGGCGCGTGTCGGTGATCGGCGCGGTGCTCGGCGCGATCACGCTTACGCTCGCGGCATCGTTCCTTGCGTTTCTGAATATCTCGGCGGACTGGCAGATCGGCATGCAGGGCGCGATCCTGATCGTCGTGCTGTCGCTGCGCGTGCTGCTGCAACGCGGAGAACGCCGATGACCTAGCACACTTCGAGCGCACTCATCGTGAACGAAAAATCTGACGTCGGCGCGTAGACGTGCCTGAAAAGCATTCAAGAGCCGTGGGCGTGGTCGTTCGCGGGTGCCGTGCTCGTGTGGCTCGCCATCGTTGCAATCTTCGGTCTGGGCATCGCGGGCAACGTCGCCGAGACCGCGCTCACTTACGGCGTGTTCATGGTGCTGGTCGGCCTCGGGCAGATGCTGGTCATCACCTCGGGCGTGGGCAATATCGACCTGTCGGTGCCGTCGACGATCGCGCTCGGCATTCTCGCGGTGCTGGGCGTCGGCATCGCGGTCGGTCTCGCGAACTATGCGCTGATCCGGCTGCTGCGCATTCCGCCGATCATCGCGACGCTGTCGTCGAGCTTCATCATCCAGTCGATCACCATCACGCAGGGATGGCGGCTTCCGCCGCCCGCGCTCGGCGCGTTCGCCACCGGCCCGTCTGCTCGGCATGCCCTATATCGTTCGATGGCATTGCGACGGAGCCGTGCGCGTATCGCATCGCAGTGGATTTTCAGGGTATGGGCCGCATGCAGGTCGACTATCTGGCCAAGCGCCTGAACGGCAAGGGCAATCTGCTGGAGATTCGCGGGCTGGCGGGTGTGTCCGTGGACGACGAGATCCACGCGGGCATCGTCGACGAGCTGAAGAAGTATGCGGGCATGAAGATCGTCGGCTCGGTGCACGGCGACTGGACCCAGACCGTCGCGCAGAAGCAGGTGGCGGGCATTTTGCCGACCTTGCCGAAGATCGACGGCGTGGTGACGCAAGGCGGCGACGGCTTCGGCGCGGCGCAGGCGATCAAGGCGGCGGGATGGCCGATGCCGATCATCATCCTCGGCAACCGGCAGAAAGAACTCGCGTGGTGGGCCGAGCAGAAGAAGACCGGCTACGAAACCATGTCGGTGACGATTCCGCCGGGTGCGTCGTCCTTCGCGTTTTGGGTTACAGCAGATTCTGGCGGGCAAGAAGTTGCCGCACGATATCCGCATGCCGGTGCTCGAAGTGAAGCCGGAGGAACTGGATGCCGTGCTCGCGAAGACGCCAGCGGACGCGCTCGCGAACAAGAAATACACGCGTGAGGACGTAGTCGCGGTGATCGACGGCAAGAAGTAACGGGCGCGGATACGAGCCAGCACGATGCGCACATGCGGCGCGTCAGTTCCCGAGCCGTTGCGCGAAGGAATAGCGCCGCATGCAGCGCTCCATCGCATCGAGGAACGCCTGTTCCACCGCGTTCATGCAGCGCGCGCGATGCCATAGCAGGAACACTTCCACATCGATCAGGCCGTCGTCGGGCGGCAGACGCCACAGGCACTGCCGGGCGATATCGTCGCGCACGATATGCTCCGGCAGGCAGCCGATGCCATAGCCCGCGAAGATCAACCGCCGCACCTCGTCGAGACTCGACGACGCGACGATGCGCCCCGTGAAGCCCTTCTGATCGCGAAACACCGTCAAGGGCGAAAGACTATCGCCGATCTGATCACTCGTGAACGACACGAAGTTTTCCGCGAGCAGGTCCTCCATGGCAAGCGACGTGCGGCCATACAGCCGGTGATGCCGTCCGCAATACATCGCGTAGTGCTGGCGCAGGAAACAGCGCATCTCGAGCTTGTCGTTCGGCACGTGGTACAGGCCGAGCCCGGCGGTAGAGATCTTTTCCAGCAACTGCGAGATGATCTCCGACGAACGCATCACCTCGATCTGCAAATCGATGCGCGGATACGCGCGATGAAAATCCGCGAGAAACTCGTCATACACGGGCGACTCGATACGGCTCACCATCAGCAGGCGAATCGAGCCGGTGATGTCGCCGGCCGCGTCGTCGAGTTCGGTTTCGAGCCACGAGATATGCCCGTATATCTCGCTCGCAATGCGGAACACTTCCTCGCCCGCCTGCGTCGGTGCGAAATACGGCCCGCGCCGTTCGATCAGCTTGCGCTCCAGCGCTTCCTCCAGACGCCGTAGGGCCTGACTGACGGCGGGCTGCGTCACATACAGACGCGCCGCCGCGCGGCTCAGACTGCGCTCCTGCATGATGACGAGGAAAGTGCGCAGCAGATTCCAGTCGAGGCGGTCATTCAGAAACTGGGTGATGTCGGTGCGCATGGGCGTTCGTCGGAGGGTGGATCGAACCATTAGCCGAATTTATACGCCGAATAAAATAATCCGAGATTTGACTAATGCTTTATGGCGCTCGATAAACGATGCTAATCCGTGATGCGCGCGGTCACTGAGGAGACATGCCTTGATCAGCCTTTAACCACCGGCCGTCAGCCGGGCCGCGCGGCGGTGGCGGCGTTCATCGGCACGATGATCGAGTAGTACGACTTCTACATCTACGCGACCGGGGCGGCGCTGGTCTTCGGCGAGTTGTACTTTCCATCGGGCAACCCCTTTGTCAGCACGATGGCGTCGTTCGCGACCTTCGCGGTCGGCTTCTTCGCTCGTCCGCTCGGCGGCATCATCATCTTCGGGCATCTGGGGGATCACATCGGCCGCAAGAAGGCTCTGATGACCACACTCATGAGATGGGCGTGGCGACTGTCTGCGTCGGCCTGTTGCCCGCCTATTCGACTGTGGGCGTGCTCGCGCCGGTGCTGCTCGTGCTGCTGCGCGTGGTACAGGGCATCGCGGTAAGCGGCGAGTGGGGCGGCGCGGTGCTGATGGCAGGCGAACATGCGCCGAACGGACGGCAAACTTTCTTCGCCTCGTTCGCGCAACTCGGCAGTCCCGCCGGTCTCATTCTGCCGTTGCTCGCGTTCCGCATGGTCACGTCGATGGACAAGGCCGCGTTTCTATCGTGGGGCTGGCGCCTGCCGTTTCTCGCGAGCGCGGTGCTGCTGACCGTGGCATCATGATTTTTCTGGGCGTGAACGAATCGCCCGAGTTTCAGCGTGTGAAGGACGCGAAGCGCACCGCGAAAGTGCCGGTCGCCGAAGTGTTCCGCACGGCGTGGGAACTGGTGCTGCTGTGCATCGGCGCGAACACAATCGGCATTGCGGGCGTGTACTTCACCAACACGTTCATGATTACCTACACGACGCAGTACGTCGGCATCACACGCTCGCTGATTCTGGATTGCCTGTTCGCGGTCGCCATCATCCAGTTCTGCGCGCAGCCGGTTGCCGCGTGGATCGCGGAGCGCATCGGCGGGGCGCGTTTTCTGAAGATCGCCGCGCTGCTCGCGATGCTGTCGCCCTATCCGATGTTCATGCTCGTGCAGCATTGCACGGCGACGTCGATCGTGATCGGCATCGCGCTTGCCGTGGTGTGCATGTCGGGCTTCTATTCGGTGATCGCGGGCTTCGTCAGCGCGGTGTTCCCCACGCATTTGCGTTATTAGGCGATCTCGCTCGGGTATTCAGGTATGCGGCGCGATCGCGGGCATGCTGACGCCGCTCGTCGGCACGTGGCTCCCGCATCGTTTCGTCGGGCAGTGGTGGCCGCTCGCGGTGTTCTATACCGGGCTCGCGGGCGTGTCGCTGCTGTGCATCGTCGCACTCGATGCGCGTCGCACGACGCATGCGCAATCCGCGAGCGTGCAGGGCGCACGTTGAACGATATCAAGGAACCCAGATGAAAACCTTCTTTCACCCAGAGCAGTTGCTGCATCATCCGCGTGCGTATTTTCGCGCGGGCAGATGCGCGAGCCGCAAGAAGTGCCGGAGCGCGCCGCGCGTCTGGTCGCGGCGGTGCGGGGCCTCGACTTCGATGTGATCGCACCTGCCGATCACGGCACCGCGCCCATCGCGGCGGTGCACGACATGAACTATCTGCGCTTTCTGGAGGAAACGCACCGCACATGGGAAGCGATGCCCGAGGATTGGGGCGACGAGGCGATGTCCAATGTCTTCGTGCGCGAGCCGAACCCGCTGCGCGGCATTCTCGCGCTGGCGGCGCGTTATCTCGCGGACGACAGCTGCCCGGTGGGCGCGAACACGTGGCGCTCGGCGTATTGGTCGGCGCAGAGCGCGTTCGCGGCGGCTTCGGCGGTCAACGAGGGGGCGCCTTCGGCGTATGCGTTGTGCTGGCCATCGGGGCATCATGCACGCGCGGATGCGGCGGGCGGCTTCTGCTATCTGAACAATGCGGCGATCGCGGCGCAAGCCTTGCGCGAGCGGCATCGAAAGGTTGCGGTGCTCGATACCGACATGCATCACGGTCAGGACGTGCAGGAAATTTTCTATGACCGCGACGACGTGATGTACATGTCGATTCACGGTGATCCCACGGACTTTTATCCGGTCGTGGCGGGTTTCGAAGATGAAGCGGGCTCGGGCGCGGGCAAGGGCTTCAATGTGAATCTGCCGGTGCCGCACGGATAGCCCGAGGTGACGTTCTTCGAGCGTCTCGACGACGCGATGCGCGCGCTCGCACGTTTCCAGCCGGATGCTCTGGTGCTGGGCTTCGATATCTACGAGCGCGATCCGCAGGCGAAGGTGGCGGTGACGACGGCGGGATTCGGGCGGCTGGGTGAGCGGATCGGCGAGCTGGGGTTACCGACGGTGATCGTGCAGGAGGGGGTATCACATCGAGATGCTGGAGGCGAATGCGCGGGCGTTTTTTGGCGGGTTTGGGGAAGGCATCGGTGAGGTATCAGCCGTCCCCTTCATTTTGTTGAGTAAGGGTGCTGATGAGGCGTGTCGCGCCTCACAGTTGATCGCACACACCATCTGGCAGGCAACGTCCTGCGTGGTCATGGCATTCTCTAGCAGGCTGTTGAAATAGTTTTTTGAATGTGCGCCTACTCATTCGAAAGAGCCAACGCGACGTTCAGACCCAACTAATTTGACGCCGGACTTCGTTGATTCAGGTGCTGCTAATGTCGCATTCTTTTCGGCCTTCGCTCTCATACCGCCCGAGCGACCAGCGTTCCCATGCGCGTCAGGGTTGTAAGCTGCCTGGGTCAGCAGAAAGAATTGGTGTGATCTGACGTCGGTGGGGGACGTCGCGGCGCAGCTCGCGTCTGGTGCACTCGTGCGGGTGCTGCCACTGTATCAAGCAGCGGGCCGACGTGTGGGTGGTGACGTCGGCACGCTCGTCGTCCTCCGCGAAGATTCGTGTTTGCGTGGAATTTCTTAAGGAACAGTTGATTGCGGGAGCGCACGCGCTAGTCACTCGGGGAATCGGTGGTTTGTAGGGCTGCGCCCGCATCGTTGCCTCGTTACAATAATTCACAAATCGTTGTATACGCGGAAGATCTAGCAGGATCCTCTACGCGGGTCATCTTAGCGGATCATCTGATTGGGAGGGGCAAACTGGGCGGGGCAAACGTTGAATCAAGGAATCGAACGACACTGAGACCGAAACGATGCGCAGAGCGGACGGCTACACCGAATTGATGTTCATGATGACCACGCTGGATAACTTGGTTCCGGCCAATCACCCGCTGCGACCGATTCGGCTGTGGTTGAACGAGGCGCTCACTCGCATGGACGCGGTCTTTTCGCGGATGTATGAGAGCGCCGCGAGGGGGGTCGTCCGAGCTTCGCGCCGGA
>LFLF01000110.1 GCA_001184395.1 Candidatus Paraburkholderia calva
CGCGTCGCGTGCGTTTGCGGCAAGTCTCGAACCCCGCACCTTGATCCGCGGCCATCGCCAGCGTCTGCTGCTTCATCGTCGTTTGCCTTTCTCCTTGCACGTGCGCTCTATAACACCTGACAAGCACAAGCGGTGGACTTAATCAGCGTTGCTTTAAACGCTGAATGTGCAAGCGGGCCGATCGCCGCGCTTTCTCGTGCCGCTGGGCGTCAAGGAATGGATGAACAGCATCGGCAATGTCGAAGCACTCGACTGGAGCGACGAAACGCACGCGTCGGAACTCGATATCTGGTTCGTGCCGGATCAGCACTGGTCCGCGTGCCCGCCATTCGATCGTTCGGAGACGCTATGGGGCGGCTGGGTCGTGAAGACGCCCGAAGGCCGGCGCATCCGTATTCGTTCTATTTCGCAGGTGACACAGGCTATTCGCCGGACTTCTACGATATCGGTGCACGCTTCGGCGGCTTCGATCTCGCGCTGATACCCATCGGCGCGTATGCGCCTCGTTGGTTCATGCACGTGCAGCACGTGGGCCCGGATGAGGCCGTGCGTATCTTCGAAGACGTGCATGCGAAGAAGGCGATCGGCATTCACTGGGGCGTGTTCGAACTCGCCGACGAACCGCCCCGTTTATTGAAGGAAGCCGTGCATCGAGCAGAGCTTCCTCCCGATGCACTCACGGTGCTCGAGCACGGCAAGATGATACGGCTAAAGTGAATACCGTCAGAACGTAAGCGCCGACTGCAAACTCGCATTGGCCGCTTCATTGAGCTGAATGCGGTATTTCTGCTAGTAATCGAGCATATAGCTGTTCGGCGCGCTTGCCGATGCGACCGGGAAAATGTTCCCGCCGATGTCGATATTCGTCTTGACGAGCGTGTCGTCATACACATTGCCGTTCAGTTGGTAATACGTCCGGTATGAAACGGTCGTGAAGTTCGGGCGCGCGTTGGTGGCGACGAACATGGTGACGCCGCTGATGACGCCGATCGCCCCGTCGGCGAGCTTTATAGGTCTTGTTGTCCGCGCTCGAATAGATGTGGCCCGCCTGCATCAGCGCGGCGATGGTCGTGTTGCCGGTCGTGCTCGCCGCATAGTCGATCACGGTATAGTTATCCGCCATTTGTTATCCGCCATTTCGAGTTGCGCATAGCGCAGATACGCCGCGCCGCTGCGCCACGTCGCAGCCGTATTCAGCAGCACCGGGTTGTAGTACAGCGCATTGAAATATTGCGCGAACTCGGCCGGCGCAGACGCAACGGTGCCCGACAGCGGAACGCTCGCGAAGTCGTGACGTAAACGGCTTTCCACGATGGTGTTGCCGTCCGTCGAGTAGGTGTCCACGCGCACCACTTGCCCGAGATAGCTCACCTTCTTCAAGGTCGCCGAAGCCACGACGATATTGCCATTGATGAGATACCGCGTGACCGATGCCGCCGCGGGCACGCTCAGCGTGGCCGCCAGCGACGCTGCAGCGCTGGCGATCATCGGCTGCAGGCCGCCTTCGACGCGGATACCGCGATCGATGCATGCGTCTGCGTCAAATGCGTTCCCGCCACAGGTGTGCCGCTCAGCGGCAGTTCCCAGTCGAGCAGATAGCTCGTTGCTGGCGCGAGCGTGAATTGCTCGAAAGCGCGTTGTGAATCATCGCTGACCCTCGCCGTGGACGAAGAACCGCTCGCGCTGCTCCCCCGCCGCATCACTGGGTGCCGGCGAATGCCGCGAGGACCAGTGCCGCGGCGCCGAACTTGTAATTCTTCATTCTCTTAGGACCTCGTTGACTGGCTGTGCCGATCGTTGTTTTATTCAGGCGGTTCGGTTCGAATCGAACGAATTTTTTTATCGCCTGAAACGGGCTTTAACGACGCGAGTTCCGTTTTTCTCGAGTACTGAATTAACAGTTCGAATTGAGGGACGGACTAGCGAGCAAGACGCGCGGTCACCAAAAAAGCGCGGACCAAATCCGCGCTTTTTCATATGCATAGCATGTCATGGGATAAACGTCATCGCCTGAATACGCCGAGTAGAAGTGTCGCGAGAAAGATCACGATAAAGATGAAGAACAGGATCTTGGCGATTTCCGCCGCACCCGATGCGATGCCACCGAAGCCCAACACGGCCGCGATGATCGCGATGATGAAAAATATGGCTGCATAACGGAGCATGTAGCCTCCCACTCGAAACGGTTTAATGATTCGGCTCGCTCGCACATGTCATGCCGCTTCGTCACGAATGCTCGCCGGGTCAATGTCGCGCGTCTTGTTGCTCGCGGACGAAGATCAGCAACCGTTGTGCCCAGCGTTGCCGATGGCGCCGATACATCCGGTCGATACCACGTCAAACATTTGGGCGCAAGCAGAGGCAAGCAGCTAAAACGCCGCAAAGCCCACAATGTGAGTCTTTGCGGCGCATCGGGACGTATGATGCGTATAGCAGCCCTACTCGTTCAGGCTAACCCTTATGCTGCGATCGGAGTCGGTGTCATCGTCGAAGTCGTATTCGTCGTCGATGCTGCTAAGCGCATCCGGCAGATTGTTCTCCAGTTCATCGCGCTCGATCTGGTCGGTTAGACTAGGGATTTGCGCGTGGCGGGACCGGATGGGCGATTGGCTCCAGACATGGCGTACTCCTTGAACGGATTTCAAAGCCGCGCCGAAAATCGGCGCGAACCAACGAGCAAACAAGGCACATACGCGCCGGATGAAGGCCGCCTAGAGGGTTCGCTCGAGCTGCAAGGCGAATCCAGGAGCGGTAACGATGAACAAGACTGGATCGGCAGAAAAAAACGCGTTCCGATCTTGGCGATGTTGCGAATCTCGCAAGCGGGACAGCGCGTTGTGCGAGCCGGCGCGTGAGAACCAGTATGCACCTGTCCGGATGCGCGAAAAAGAGGATGAGAAAACAATCAGACGTTTTGCCTTGCACGATGTCTTCAAGGTTCGCGCAAGGAAGGGCATCACCCGAAGAAGTGCGCGACGATTGGGTAGAGCGACGCCACGAGCAGCACGGCCATCGTGACATTGAAGGCGCGGAGCACGCGCGGATTTGCGAGAAAGCGCCGCAGCGACATGCCGAACGCGGCCCACGCGAGAATGCACGGTAGTCCGATCACCACAAACACGCATGCCATGAGTGCCGCGTTCAGCAAAAGACTCGTGTGCAAATGAATCGTGGACGCGGCGGTCAGCACCATCATCCAGGCTTTCGGGTTGATTCACTGGAACCCGAACGCTTCGTGAAAGCGCATGGGACGGCGCTCGCCATCACGCATCTGCACGGTCGACGACGTGCCGATTTCCCACGCGAGATAAAGCAGATACACGACGCTCGCCGTTTCCAGCACCGTATAGAGCCACGGAAAGCGCTCGAACGCCTGCGCGAGGCCCAGCCCTACAGCCCTACGGCGAGCATCAACAGCGCGACACCCGCGCTGATACCGAGCACATGCGGCACCGTGCACTTGAGGCCGAAATTCACGCCCGAAGCGAGCAGCATGGTGTTGTTCGGACCGGGTGTCGAGAAGCATGGTGGTAGACATGGCGCAAACGGAAAAGACAAGGACGAGTGCATCAAGTGTACGGCGATCGGGCTGTACAGTACCGATATAGTCGATTGGCAGGATTCCGGTACGGTCCGGCGTGGTGTGCGCCGGACCACAACGTCACTCATTCCGGCATCGACCATGCCGGGAACGGATTGCGTTCGCTGAAGCCTTGTTGATGCCAGTACGGATAAGCAGGCCGCTGATAGCTCGCCTCGTCGAGCCGACTGATCTGTTCGGGCGTCAGGTTCCAGTCCACCGCGCCGAGGTTCTGGCGCAACTGTTCCTCGTTGCGCGCGCCGATCAGCACGGTCGCCACGGTCGGACGTTGCAAGAGCCAGTTCAGCGCGATCTGCGGCACGGTTTTGCCGGTTTCCTCGGCAATGACGTCGAGCGCATCTACCACGCGGAAAACGAGTTCATCCTGCACCGGCAGCCCGAAGTCTGCGGTCTTGTGCAGACGGCTCGTCTCGGGCAGTTTCGCGCCGCGCCGGATCTTGCCGGTGAGGCGCCTCCATCCGAGCGGGCTCCATACGACCGCGCCGATGCCCGCTTCGAGGCCTAGCGGCATTAGTTCCCACTCATGGTCGCGGCCGATCAGCGAGTAATACGTCTGTTTCGCGACATGGCGCGGATAGCCGTAACGATCGGTGACATCGAGCGACTTCTGCAGATGCCAGCCCGAAAAATTCGACACGCTCGTATAGCGGATCTTGCCAGCGTGCACGAGATCGTCGAGCGTGAAAAGCGTTTCCTCGACCGGTGCCTTTGCATCGAATCCGTGCAGCTGAAAGATATCGATGTAGTCGGTTTGCAGCCTCTTGAGCGACGCATTCACCGTTTCGATGAGGTGAAAGCGCGACTAGCCCACCGCGTTCGGCTGATCCCGATCGAAGCGGAAGGTCGCCTTGGTGGAGATGATGGCTTTGTCGCGCTGCCCTTTGAGCACTTCGCCGAGAATCGATTCCGATGTGCCGCCCGAATAGACGTCCGCGCTGTCGAACATGGATACGCCCGCATCGAGACAGATATCGAGGAGCTTGCGCGCTTCGTTCACATCGGTGTCACCCCATGCCTCGAAGAGTTCGCCCTTGCCGCCGAATGTGCCCGTGCCGAAGCTCAGCACGGGAACCTTGAAGCCCGATTTACCCAGATGTCGAAATTCCATTGCGTGTCCTTGGTCGGGAAGAAAGAGATCGGTTTGCACCGCAATAGAACATTCAATATCGAGACTAACGCAACGACGTGCGGCATGCAGAAGCCGCGCCATCGCGCGGGCATGCCGCTTACAAAATTCTGACGCATCGCTTGCCTTTGGATGGAATCCACCACGATGCACACGTCATTCCCGATGAACCGCGCATCGGCCGCATGAGCACCGAGCGCTTCGACGAATCGTTTTTCGAGCCGGGCCGCAATTGCATGAGCGTGCGGCATGCGCAGCGCTTCAGCTTGCTGTTCGACGGCGAGGACTATTTTCGCGTGCTGCGCGAGGCGTTGACGCGCGCGGAGCGCACGGTGTTCATCCTCGGCTGGGATATCGACAGCCGCATGACGCTCACGCCTGAAGGCTCCGGCGACGGCCTGCCTGAAGCGCTCGGCGACTTTCTGCACGCCATCGCCGCGCACAAGAAACGCCTGCGCATTTATATTCTTGCGTGGGATTTCGCGATGCTCTATGCGTTCGAACGCGAATGGCTGCCGGTCTACAAAATGGGTTGGCGCACGCATCGGCGCATGGCGTTCCAGATGGACGGCAAGCATCCGATGGGTGGCTCGCAGCATCAGAAGATCGTCGTGATCGACGACCGGCTCGCATGCGTCGGTGGACTCGATCTCACGCGTTCGCGCTGGGACACCACGAAGCACGCTGCCGACGACCCGTTGCGCCGCTATGCGAACGGCACGCCGTATCAGCCGTTTCACGACGTCCACACGATGTTCGACGGCGACGCCGCGCGCGAAATCGGCATGCTCGCGCGCGATCGCTGGGCGCGCACATGCGGCAGACGGCTCGCGATCCGCTCGCATCGCGTGGCGCTCTCGCAGGATGCGTGGCCGCCTTCGCGCGACGTCGATCTCGACGATGTGCGCATCGCCATATCGCTCACGGAGCCTGCGTATCTCGGGCGCGCGCTCGTGCAGCAGATTCGCGCGCAGTATCTCGATGCCATCGCGCGCGCCGCAGCATCTATATCGAGAAACAGTACTTCACTTCGGGATCGATCAGCGCGACGTTGTCGGAATCGCTCGCGCGCGAGAACGGCCCGGATCTCGCCATCGTGGTGCCGCGCAATCAGAGCGGCTGGCTTCAGGAAGTCACGATGGGCGTGCTGCGCGCGCGGCTCTGCACACGCTCCTGAAAGCGGCGGATCGGCATGGCTGCTACCGGCTGATGTGCCCGGAGATTCCCGATCTCGGCAAGGCCATCGTCAACGTGTACAGCAAGCTGATGATTGTCGATGACGAATTGCTGATCGTCGGTCGGTTCCGCGAATCTGAACAATCGCTTGATGGTGCTCGACAGGGAATGCAATATCTCCATCGATGCCGACGCGGACGCACGCATCCGTCGCCCCATCGCGACGATGCGCGACACGCTGCTCGCGGAGCATCTCGGCTGCGAAGTCGCGGACATCGTGCGCGAACGCGATTCTCGCGTTGCAGCGCAATCGCGAGGAACATCGCACGCTGGCCGAACTCGATCCGGAAGTCTCGCCGGAACTCGATCAGTTGATTCCTCCCGATGCGCTCATCGATCCCGAAACGCCCTCGCCGCCGATGAACTCGTCGATCAGTTCGTGCCCAAGGAAAGAACGCGGCCGCTCATCGGACGCTATGCGGCGCTCAACGTGCTCGCGCTGCTGATCGTTGGCGTAGTCGCTCTGGGACATTGGACGCCGCTCGGCGATTATCTCAACCTGAGGTCGTTGACCAACGCGACGCAGCATGTCGACGAGCTGCCGCTCGCGCCGCTGTGGATCGTGCTCGGGTATGTCGCAGCCGCGGTCGTCTCCGTGCCAGTGACCTTGCTGATCGCGTCGATGGGCATCGTATTCGGCGCGACGTGGGGCGATATCTATTCGTTCGCGGGCACCACGCTGGCGGCGGCGATCAGCTTCTGGCTGGGCGGCTGGCTCGGCCGCGACGCGGTGCGCAGGCTCGCCGGCGCGCGCGTGAACCGCCTGAGCGAACGTGTGGCGAAGCGCGGCATCGTCGCGGTCGTGGTGTTGCGGCTGCTGCCAGTTGCGCCGTTCGCCATCGTCAATCTCGTGGCGGGTGCTTCGCACATCCGCATGCACGATTTCATGATCGGCACGATGCTCGACATGGGTCCCGGCATCTTCCTGACGGTGGCCTTCGCGAACCAGTTCCTCGTATCGTTGCGGCATCTGACCGTCGGCTCATTCGTGGTGTTGATCGGCATCGGCGCGGTGTTGATCGGATTGTCGATCCTGTTGCAGCGCTTTCTGGGCAGCGCCGACAAGCCGCAAAGCGCGCACGAAGGGGCACCGAGCGACGCCGACAAACCGCGAGCCAGCGACGCAGCGCAACGCGCGAGCCGTCTGCGCGAGCGGGGCGACATGCCGCGCGATTCTTTGACTATGCCAAACGGTTCTTCCCCACGACCAGCGGACGAGGTCAATTCACGACATCGATGCAAGATGCCGGCATCGCAGACAACCCCACGACAATGACGCGTTCGCGCGAGCGGCGCATCGCGACGTACAACCTGCACGGCGCGGTGGGCATCGACTGCAAGTTTGCGCCCGAGCGCATCGGCGAGTTGTTGAACGAGATCGACGCGGACATCTTCGCGCTGCAGGAAGTGCCGCTGGGCGGCGCGCATTCGCCCGATGTACTCGACGTGCTGCGCGCCGCATGACGAAGCTGCACGCATTCGAAGGCCCGACGCTCGATACCCCCGAACGGCGCTACGGCAACGCGGTGCTCACGCGTTATCCAGTGCGCGCGGTGTGCACGCTCGATCTGTTGTTCAAGAGCCGCAAACCGCGCGGCACAATCGATGCCGACATCGATTGTGGCAATGAAACGTGGCGCGTGATGGCGACGCATCTGGGTCTTGCATCCAGCGAACGGCGTGCGCAGGTGGAGCAGGTCTTGCAGTCCTTCGACATGCCCGCGCTGCCCATCATCCTGCTCGGCGATCTGAACGAGTGGTTCGTCTATGGCTGCACGCTGCGGCGGCTGGTCACACACTTCCATCGTGCGAGCGCGTTGCGCACGTTCCCGACGCGCTATCCGTTGTTCGCGCTGGATCGTATCTGGGTGTACCCGGGTGAGCGGCTGATGCGTGTCGATGTGCATCGCACGCCGCTATCGCGGGTCGTATCCGATCACTATCCGCTCATCGCGCATATCAGCGCACCGCTTTCATTGGCCGATGCATGACGTCGTCCATGCATCGGACGATGCTTCCAAAGATGCTTCGGATGCGTGTTTCAAGGGGTATTTCGATCGGATGTTATTCCGAACAAGCGTACCTATGAACGCCACACGACGAAAAGTGCCTAGAAAAACGATATAAAAACGCAAAAAGACTCGCACGAAGGCGCTTTGCATATGTAGAATCCGGCGTGATACGAACGCATTGATGCGCACGTATTCAGTCATCAGATATCACTGGCCAACACAGGTAGGAGAAACATGCCGACTTCCGCTAAACCCGCTGCAAAGAAGGCCCCGGCCAAGAAGGCCGCAGCCAAGACCCCGGTCGCCAAGAAAGCAGCATCGAAGGTTGCCGCGAAGAAGACCGCAGGCGCTCCGTCTCCCATCAAGGACACGTTTACCAAGGCGTCGCTTGCTGCACACCTTGCTGAACGTGCCACTGTCGATGTGAAGGCCGCCAAGGCCGTGATTGCCGCGCTGGAAGACGTGATCCTCGGCGCAGTCCACAAGAAGGGCGCGGGCGAGTTCACGCTGTCGGGTCTTCTGAAGATCTCCGCGCAAGCCGTGCCGGCCAAGAAAAAGCGCTTCGGCAAGGACCCGTTCACGGGCCAGGAGCGCTGGTTCCCGGCCAAGCCGGCGAGCGTGCGCATTAAGGCGCGCGCGCTGAAGAAGCTGAAGGATGCTGCTGCTTAAGCGCCTTCCGGCGCGAGCTAAGCGCTTCTTTCTTATAGCGCGAGCGTTCGGAGCAGCAATCTCGTCGGGATTGCTGCACGTTGAAGAAAGAGGCCAGCTTCCCTGAGAGGGAAGGTTGTTTTTTCTTTTTCGCCGCTAGCCGATCTTGTCGGTGTTCTCGGCGGCGCTTGATCCCGTGTTTGTTTATTTGTCAGCGCGTCACAAGCCTTTGCTAAGCCAGCGTCGTGCTCATGGCCTCGCGAAAGATGCCGCTCAGCCAGTCCGCAAAAAACCGTACGCGCGCCGATAACTGCCGGTTGTGCGGGTCCAGCATGGAGACCGGAATGGGCGGCGGCGTGATATCGGGAAACAGACATTACAGTTTGCCGCTGGCGAGTTCATCCGCGATGCGGTAACGCGGCACCTGAACGATGCCCAGTCCCACGAGCGCCGCTTGCGTATAAAGCTTGACGCCGATCACGGAGAGCGCCGCAGGCAGCTCGACTGAGCGTACCTCGTCACCCATCATGAATTCGAGCGGCAGACTGCGGCCCGTCGCGCTCGAGATGTAATTGACCGCGCGATGCGAGGCCAGCGTGTCCATGTCTTCCGGCACGCCCGCGCGCGAGATACGCAGGACTCGCCACCGTTACCTGATCGAGCAGCGCGACACGCCGCGCGATCATCGACGAATCTTGCAACGTGCCCGCGCAGTACGCAATCCACACCTTCGCGCACGAGATCGACGAGGCGATCGTCCTCGCCCACCTGCAGTTCGATCTGCGCATAGCGTTCGAAAAACTCGGGCAGAGCGGGGGGCCACGAAGTATCGCGCGAGCGTGCCTTGCAGATTCACGCGTAACAGGCCCTTCGGCTCGGCATGCTTGAAGGAGCCTTCCGCTTCTTCGAGATCGGCGATCAGACGCACACAGCGGCGGTAATGCGCCTCGCCGTCGTGCGTGAGACGCACAGTGCGTGTGGTGCGCTCCAGCAGGCGTGCGCCCAGCCGTTCCTCCATGCGTTTCATCAGATTGGTGACGGGGGCGCGTGGCATTTGCAGATCGTCGGCGGCCTGCGTGAAGCTGTGCCGTTCGGCGATCCGCACGAAGACCTGCATTTCCTGAAAGCTATCCATGAGCGAGGGCGTCCGTGCTGTGAGGATAGTTCGATTGTTGAAGCAACTGGAACGATGATACTAAGTCCCGCACGATGATCGCGAAAACGGAATGATCCATCATGCTGTTCACCGATACACATTGAAGGAGCGGCATCATGAGTCAGACGGATAAGAAGCGCGTGGCGATCGTGACAGGTGCATCGCGCGGCATTGGCACGGCAATTGCTTTGAGACTCGCAAAAGACGGCTTTGCGGTCGCGATCAACTACGCGTCGAGCGCGAAGGAAGCCGACGCGCTCGCGGACGAAGTGCGCGCGGCGGGCGGCGCGGCGATCGCGGTGAAGGCGGACGTCGCGATCGCGGAGGATGTGCGCGGCATGTTCGCGAAGGTCGAGGCGGAACTTGGCCGCATCGATGTACTGTTCAATAACGCGGGCGTGCTGAATACCATGCCGCTCGCCGACACGAGCGATGCGCTCTACGAGCAGACCATGAACATCAACTTGCGCGGTACCTTCAACACACTGCGTGAAGCGGCTGCGCGCATGAACGAGACGGCGGACGCATCGTCAATTTTTCGAGCACGACACCGGCACTCAAGATGCCGGGTTATGCCATCTACAAGGCGACCAAGGCGGCCGTCGAAGCGCTCACGCACGTCTTCGCGAAGGAACTGCGCGGTCGCAACATCACGGTGAATGCGGTGGCGCCGGGGCCGGTCAAGACCTCGCTGTTTCTCAAAGGCAAGACGGAGGAGCAGATCGCCAACTTTTCGAAGATGCCCGCCGCTGGAGCGTCTCGGTCAACCGGAGGATATCGCGGCAGTCGTCTCGATGATCGTCGGGCCGAATGCGAGTTGGGTCAACGGTCAGGTTCTGCGCGCCAACGGTGGGCTCGCGTAAGTGCTTTCAAAGCGCGAACATCAGTTGGCCGGGGTGGCCGGCGACGCGCCTGCGCTGCGTCGCCGAGCGTTTGACGGCCACGGTTATCGGCGCCACGGGCAACGCGGTCTGCGTCGTCAGTTCGAACGCGGGCCGCGCGTCGCAGGCGATCCATTCGAGTTATCCTGCGGCGAGGGTTTCGCGATCAGGCCGTAGACGTTGGCATCGAAACAACGCGTGTCGCATGCCGAGGCGAGCAGCGTCGCGATCTCGTCGCGCGTCGCGCAGGTCCCGACATAGCACCAGCGATCGATCACATGCCATGCTTCACGCGACGTCTCGGCATCGTGCTCGGTGATCGCGATCGGTCCTTCGTGCGGCCAGCGCACGTGACGCGTGACAGCGCGCGCATCGAGCGCGCGCCGTATGATCTGCGATCGATTCGACGCCCGCGCACGCGCCAAGACACCGCTTCACCTGATAGCCGAAACAGCCGCGTGCGGACTTCTCCAGACCCAGCGTCGCGTGACAGAGGTTGTGTTCGTCCGCGAGATGACGCAGATACGCGAGCGCCTTCGCGCGCGACGAGAACACGCCGTATAGGTCACGCTCGCGTGACAGGTCGTAGCGGTTCGCGCGCATCAGCGGCGTGGACGCGAGCGCGCCCGGCAGCCATTGCCACGCGCATGCGCCGGCTGCACGCTTGAGCAAGCGGTTATGCACCGGCCGCAAATCCTTCACGAGCTTCGCTTCCAGCAGCAACGCGCCGAGTTCTCCCACTGTCTCGCGATACTCGACACGCCTGATCGCCTGCGAAATCAGCAGATCCTTCGTCAACAGATGATCGCCTGAGAAATGGGCCGCGACGCGCTGTTTCAGATTGATGCTCTTGCCGACATAGAGTAGCGCTGCGTCATCGTCATGGAAGATATAGACGCCGGGCGTGGCGGGCAGCGCATCCAGCGTGCTTTCAGCCAGCGCGGCGGGGAGGCTCACGCGTTTGACCAGCGTCTTGACAGCGGTATCGACCAGATCTTGCGGATAAATCGCGTGGATCTTCTGCCAGAACTGCCACAGGAGATCGGCGTCGGCCAGCGCGCGGTGGCGTCCTTTGGGCGCGAGGTCGAGACGCGCAATGAGCGCATCCAGACCATGCCGCTCGGACTGATGGAAACAGCGCGCGAGAGCCACACGGTGCACAGCGTATCCGCGCGAAACGCGATGCCCGTGCGACGAAACTCGTTCTTCAGAAAACCGTAATCGAAGCGCGCGTTGTGCGCGACGAACAGCTTGCCGTGCAGTCGCTCGGCGAGCGCCGGTGCGAGCGCTTCGAACGGAGACTGACCGCGCAGCATTACATCGTTGATGCCGGTTAGGCGCTCGATGAACGGCGGCATCGGCCCGCCCGGATCGACCAGCACGCTCTAGCGCTCGATGCCCGCCGTGCTTGCTTCCACCACGCCGATTTCCGTGATGCGATCGGTCGTCGCATCGCTGCCGGTAGTTTCCAGATCGACGAACACGATAGGACGCGCGAGGCCCGCGAGCAGGGCGTCGGCGTCCGGGTCGGCGTCGATAATGTCTTCCAGCATGAGAGGGCAATGGAACACGGTGATCGAGCGTTCGAGTCTAGCTCAAAACGCGAGCGCACCGATTCGGTCACCACCGCGCTGCATCGAGGAAAACGTGCATGCATCGCGTGCCCACACGCGCCGATAAATCGATTACAACAAAAGCTACCGTGGCGAATGCGCCATCGACAGCGTTTGCGGCTTGCGCACTGCATGCGGCGCGCAATGGGCGTTAGTACAATACGGATTTGTTTGCTTCAGGACGGATCGGCATGACTTATTGCGTGAGCATGTGTGTGGACAACGGACTCGTGTTCCTTTCCGACACACGCACCAACGCTGGCGTGGATCACGTGAGCGCCGCGCGCAAGATGGTGGTGTACGAGCATCCCGGCGAGCGTGTCATCACGCCCGCGTCGCCGCTGGACGAAGTCGCCAAGTACGCGCTCATTTCGATGGACTCGACACTGCGCTCGAATCTTTCCGTCGGCCTGCCACTCGACCTGCTCGTCTATGAGAAGGATGCGCTGCGCGTCACGTGCTTCGCCACGCTCGAAAACGACAGCAGCTACTACCAGATGATCCACCGCACCTGGGGCGAGCGGCTGCGGCAGATTTTCGGCGAGATTCCCAATCCGTCGTGGACCGATCTGGCCAACGTGTCGCTGTGTCCGCACGAGGAGCGTGCGGCGGTGCCGCGTCTCGTGATCGGCGACCTGCCGCCCGGCGCGGATGCGCCCGCCCAGACGCTCGCTGAGGACATGAACCCCAGCGGCCGCGCGATACGTTTCGGCGTCGTTCACGCCGATCGCCATGATGTGGGTTTTGCCATGCCGGCGAAAACACGCTACGGCTTCGGGCGTCCATAGCTTCGCGGTCACCGGCGAGTGCGCTTCGTCCAACGTGAAGGTCTCGGTCAGTTCCATCTTTCGTGCGTATTCGAACGCGTTCCATGTACCCTCGGGCGGCGGCTCGATGCATGCGTGCTCGAGGTGACCCCGGCGAGCCGGTTGCGCGTTGTATCGCGCGATTCGAACAGACGCGCGCGCGGATACGCGGCGAACGCGCTTTGATACGCGGCATCCGTCGAATAAATCAGCACGCGAGCGACGGCCGCCGCTTGCGGCGCGGCGGGCAGCGCCTTCATGTCGAAAAAGACCGGCGCCGAAGCGGGAATGGCGCGCAACGCTTCGGCCAGCATAGGAATGCGCACGGCATGTTCGCGGTACGGATAACGCTTCGCGCCGGTTGCATCGGTCTGCGCGAAATTCCAGCCGGCATTCAGCTTTTGCAGCGTCGCCAGATCCATGTCGGCGACGGCACCGCGTCCGTCCGTGTTTGCCGATAGATCGGGCCGGGCGATACAGCACCGGCACGCCATCGCGTGACAGTTACACCGTGAGTCAGATGGCGTCTGCGTGGTTGTTCAGCGCGCCGTGGATCGCCAGCACCGTGTTTTCGGGGAAATCCGCCGTGCCGCCTTGATGCGTGACGGTCATCGGCAAGGGCGGCGCATCGTCTGCGAAAGCGTGCGAGATGGAATCGGCGCCGCACGCGCCGAGCGCGGAAAGCGCGATCAGCGAGAATAGGGATGCGGCGGCAAAGGGACGAAGCGATGACATGGTGCGAGTCTTCCGCGAGGTGAACGAACAGAAGATTCTGCGTGCACATCGTCAGCTTGAATCGTCCGGCTGGGCGAAATGACAATTATGGCGATGCAAATAACGATCCATCAGCAATCCGTATCGATCTTGATCGCCAAAAAAACAGCCATCGGAAAACCGATGGCTGTCGAGGGATACCGCTTTTCCGTCAGGCGCGACAATCGCGTGCCGCACCGTCCGGTTGTTCTTAGGGCAACGCTGAACCAGCCGGTTGTATGCATCGATTCAGGCGCAAACAGCGGCAGATTCATCGTGAGTGAGGCTTTACGCCTGGATTTCCGGTCCACCAGGGTGTTGCGCCTGGGCCTGCGGCCCGCTTTCCCCCATTACGGGCGAACCTGTGCCATCAATCGCTTGCGCGAAAGATAAACGTTGGTCAACGCCAGCGCGACGAAGGCCCGATTGGCGTTCTTCGCCAGACCCCGATAGCGCACCTTCGTG
>LFLF01000111.1 GCA_001184395.1 Candidatus Paraburkholderia calva
TCGCACGACGCGTACGCGTAACTGCGTGTCGCGGCCGACCTTCCTCGGTCTGGCATTCAAGTTGATCGAGGAGGCGGAAAAAACCTGGCGCCGTATCAACGGACCGGAAAAGATCAAGCTGTGGCTCAAAGGCGTCCCCTTCAAGGACGGCGAACCAGTGCAAGACGATCAACCGGTTCAGCAGAAACTCGCCGCTTGAAATCGACTGTCGCGATGCTGCTCATACACCACTCTTGACGCTAGTTCCTTCACTACGCTTTCCGAAGTGCACTCGCGCGCCGATCTCATCGTCGTATTCGGTTACCAGCCGTCGCAGCGCTATCCGCGCTTCTACGAACGCGCCATCGATCAGGCCCGCGACATCGGCGTCGTCTTCGTCGGATGCGATCCCGACCCGGCCTGCCAGCGCGCATCCGAATCTATCCTGCGCGACGACGATCTGTTCGACACGCTCACACGATGGTCCGCGCTCGTCGAAGCCAATCGCAAACCCGAAAGCCTGTGCGGCGCGCAAGCCAAAGCCCTCGCCGCGCTGACGCAGCGCATCCACGAAGCACAGTACACCGCGTTCGTGTACGAACCCGCATCGCTGCCCGCGCCACATGCGGCACTCGCCATCGAAGCGCTGCATCGCATCGTCAAGGCGATCAACCGCACCGTCCGCGCAGGCGCGCTAGCCTTGAGCGGCGACGACGGCGCACTCAGCGTCAATCAAGCGGTGACGTGGCTATCCGGCTTGCCGCTGCGCACGCGCGTCGCGTATGGCATGCCGCTCGATCACGCCCCCTACCGTTATCGCACACATACGCTCGTCGCCAATCGCGAGATCGACACGCTGCTTTGGATATCGAGCTTTGCGCCTGAGCCTGCTTCGCTCGATGAGAACATCCCGGTCATCGTGCTGGGCCACGCGCAAACGACACTCGCGCCTCGCAAAGGCCCCACCGTGTTCATTCCGGTTGCGACGCCGGTCATCGACGACGGCGGACACCTGTTTCGCATCGATTCATCCGTCGTCGCGTGTCTCGCGGCCGCGTGCGCGTCGACGCTGCCGAGTGTCGCATCCGTCGTGACACAGCTGATCGCAAGAAGGCCCGCATGAGCCTCACGCGGCTGCGCAACGGCATGCTCTACGATCCGGCGAACGGCATCGACGGCGAACGGCGCGATATCACCATCCGCGACGGCCGGATCGTCGCCAATCATGACGCACGCAACGAAAACATCGCGCCTGAACACGACTTCGATGCGAGCGGCATGGTCGTGATGGCGAGCGGCATCGATCTGCATTCGCATATCGGCGGCGGCAAAACGAATCTGTCGCGGCTGCTGTTGCCCGAGGATCATCGCAACGATTCGCGCTCCGTGCCCAATCGTCCGGGCGAGGGCCGCTACATGCGCATGCCGTCGTGCGGCGTCTGTACGCCCGGCACGCTCGCCGTCGGCTATCGTTTGCCGAAATGGGCTACACCGCCGCGTTCGAACCGGCGATGATCGCCTCCAACGCGCGTCACGCGCATCTGGAAATGGGTGACACGCCGATCATCGATCAAGGCGCCTACGTAATGATGGGCAACGATGAACTGTTTCTGCAAATGCTCGCCGCCCGCGACAACTTCGAGCATCTGCGCGATTACGTTAGCTGGACCATCAACGCAAGCAGGGCGCTCGGCGTGAAGGTGGTGAATCCCGGCGGCATCTCGGCGTTCAAGTTCAATCAGCGCTCGCTCGACGTCGATGAAAAGCACGTGCACTACGGCATCACGGCGCGCGAAGTATTGACGACGCTCACGCGCGCGCTCACCGACCTGCGCGTGCCGCATCCCTTGCATGTTCATTCGAGCAACCTCGGCATGCCGGGCAATATTGAATCGACCATCAAGACGATGGATGCCACCGAGGGCCTGCCCATCCATCTCACGCATATTCAGTTTCATAGTTACGGCACGGAAGACCCACGCAAGTTCTCGTCGGGCGCGCGCGCCATCGCCGAAGCGGTCAATGCGTGACCCAACATGAGCATCGACGTCGGCCAGATTATCTTCGGTCAGACCGTCACCGCGTCCGGCGACACGATGATGCAGTTCAAAAACGCGCCGCTCGCCAGTCCACGCAAGTGGGTGCTCGGCGACATCGAATGCGATGCGGGCTGCGGCGTGGTACCGTTCCGCTATCGCGAGCAGAGCTATGTGAACGCGCTGCAACGGATCATCGGACTCGAGATCTCCTTGCTGGTGGACGACCCATGGCGCGTGTCGATGACGACCGATCATCCGAACGGCGCGCCATTTACGAGCTATCCGCATCTCATCCGTCTGCTGATGGACAAGTCGTTCCACGACGAACGGCTCGACACGCTGCATGCCGATGCGAAGACCGCGAGCGCACGCGACGGCACGCTGCTCAGAACGCCCACCGGCGGTATTCATTACGTGATACCGGATTACGATCGCGGCATCGAAAAGCACGCGCGCGAATTCACCGAGGCCAATCTCGCGAGCCGCTTCGAAAACGCCGCCAGCGGCGACGACGAAATCTGCGCGTGCTGCAACGGCGGCAGGCTGCTGCCCGTTGCCTGCTTCGCATCGGATCGAAGGTGAGTGCGATGTGCATCAGCGACACACAGATCGACGACACCTTCGCCGAAGCCTTTCCGATGAAAGCGACGCGCCTCGTCATCACCACGCACACGCCCGTATGGGCGCGCCATGCGGCGGTCTCGCTCACCGGCTTCGCTACTTCGGTGATCGATTACGGATGCGAAGCGGGCATCGAACGTGAACTCGCGCGCGATGAAACGCCGGACGGCAGACCCGGCATTTCCGTACTGATGTTCGCAATATCGTCGAAGGAGCTGGCGAAGCAAATCGCGCGTCGCGTCGGCCAATGCGTGCTGACATGCCCGACCACGGCGGTCTATGGCGGCATCGATCCATCGATGAGCCGCGCGCCGCTTTCCGATATCGCGCCGCTAGGCTCAGGCCTGCGCTTCTTCGGAGACGGCTGGCAGATATCGAAAATGCTCGACGGCAAGCGCTACTGGCGCGTGCCGGTGATGGACGGCGAATTCGTCTGCGAGGAATTCACATCCACGGTAAAGGCAGTTGGGGGCGGCAACCTGCTGTTTCTCGCGCACGACATGGAGAGCGCATTGCACGCGGCCGAAGCCGCAGTCGCGGCAATGCATGAATTGCCCAACGTGATCACGCTGTTTCCGGGCGGCGTAGTGCACTCCGGTTCGAAGATCGGCTCGAAGTACGCGGGCGCGACGGCATCCGCGAACGATGCGTTTTGTCCCACGCTCACAGGCCTTTCGAAGAAGAGCGAGTTGACGCCCGAAATCGCGTGCGTGCTGGAGATCGTGATCGATGGGCTGACCAATGCCAATGTCGGCGCGGCAATGACTGCGGGCATCACCGTCGCTACTTCGATCGGGCACGCGGGCGGCGTGCTGCGCATCTCCGCCGGCAATTACAGCGGCAAGCTCGGCCCGTATCACTTCAAGCTTCATGAACTCGCGGCCGGCATCAAAGGGAGCCGCGCATGAACGCCACAACATTGCGTGTCAAGCGTGCGCCGGGTTTTCGTATCGATGGCGCTTCGTTATTACCGGCTTCGCTGGCTGCCATCTCGCCGAGCGAATTGCCGCGCATCGCGCTGCAAGGGGCGGGCGAAACCTGCGCGCTCAGCGATCTCTTCGATATCGCACAGTCCGCGACCGACACGCTCTCGCTCACCATCGAAGGCGATGTGCCGTGGCTCGATCGCATCGGCGCGCATCTCGCCGAAGGCGCCCTGAACGTGCATGGCAGCGTCATCGCTTATATGTGGGCATCCACATGACGGAGGGCGAACTGCGCATTCATGGCGATGCAGGCGATTTCGCCGCCGGCGCGCTGCCCGGCGACATGGAAGGCATGACGGGCGGCACGCTCACGATCCACGGCAACGCGTGTACGCGCCTTGCGGACCGCATGCGGCGCGGCACCCTGCTCGTCTCAGGCGATGCGGGCGATTTCGCCGCTTCGCACCTGGTTGCGGACACGGTCTGCATCGGCGGCAAAGTCGGTGCACACTTGGGCTACGGCATGCGGCGCGGTACCGTGCTGCTCATGCAAACGCCCGCGCGCATTGGCCCGACCTTCACGGAAGGCGGACACGGCTACGACGTGTTCTGGCGGCTGTTTTCGCGCATGCTGGCTCGCGAGAGCCCACCCTTCGCCTCGCTCGACGCCGGTTCTTTGCCACGACGTTACGCGAGCGATGTTGCAGTGGACGGACGGGGGAAATTGCTGATCGCCAAATCGTAGGAGGACGACAAGAACGAGCCCTGAATTCAGCGTGTTTATACAATTGCGACCATCAATCGAAGCGGGAGGCAAGTCATGAGCGCAGCGCGGACACCTGCGGCGACTCGCAACGCAGCGAATCCGGCGAACGATCGTTTCGCACGGCCGCTGGTGAGTCTGCACTGGATCATCGCGATCATCCCCATCGCGATGCTGTGCACCGGGTTCTATATGGGCAGCCTGCCGCGCGGGCTGCCGTTCAAGTCGACACTCGTGAACTTTCACAAGTCGCTCGGCATCACGATTTTCCTACTGGTGTTGCTCCACATCTGGGCACGGCTGGCTTATGGCCGGCCACCACTGCCGCCGATGCAGACGTGGCAACGCGCCGCCGCGAGCATCACGCAGGCTCTTTTATACGTGGGCATGGTGGGGATGCCGCTCAGCGGCTATCTCGGTTCGTCATTCAACAAGTTTGGCACCAAGTTCTGGGTCTTGCCGCTGCCGCAATGGGGCTGGGACGATAAAGGGCTGCGGCATACCTTCTTCACCATCCACGAGTACCTCGCGTGGATGATGATCGCGCTGCATTTTCTTGGCGCGTTGAAGCATCAACTGATCGACCGTGACGGGCTTCTGCGGAGAATGTGGCCATGAAGATACGCGTGCTCGGCTCATCGGCAGGCGGCGGCTTCCCGCAATGGAACTGCAACTGCCGAAATTGCGACGGCGTTCGGCGCGGCAGCATCGCGGCACGTGCGCGCACGCAGTCTTCGATCGCGGTAAGCAACAACGGTGAGGACTGGCTGCTCGTCAACGCGTCGCCGGACATCCTTGCGCAAATCGCGGCGAATCCCGAATTGCAGCCCGCGCGGGGCGTGCGCGACACAGGCATCGCCGCCGTCGTCACGATGGACGCGCAGATCGATCACGTCACCGGCCTTCTGATGCTGCGCGAACGCGGCACGCCCCTGCCGCTTTATACGACCGATGCCGTGTGGCAAGATCTCTTGACGGGCTTTCCGATCACGTCAATTCTGTCGCACTATTGCGGTGTGGAGCATCGGCGCATAGCGCTCGACGGCGCGGCATTTTCCGTGCCGGAGTTGCCGTGCGTGAGCATCGAAGCCCGGCCCTTGTCGAGCAAGGCGCCGCCATACTCGCCGCATCGCAATGCGCCCGAAGTGGGCGACAACATCGGCCTGATGTTCACGAATACCGCGACGGGCAAGCGCGCTTTCTATGCGCCGGGTCTGGACGAACTCGCGCCGCCCGTTCTCGATGCGATGCGCGAAGCCGATCTCTTGCTGGTGGACGGCACCGTCTGGACCGACGACGAAATGATCCGTCTCGGCCTCACGAAGAAGACCGGCCGCGACATGGGCCATCTGGCGCAAAGCAGTCCGGGCGGCATGATCGACGTGCTCGAGTCGATCGATCGCACGGGCCAGCGCAAGGTGCTCATCCATATCAACAACACGAACCCGATCCTCGTCGAGGACGGGCCCGAACGGCGCATGCTGACGGAGCGCGGCATCGAAGTCGCGCACGACGGCATGACCTTCGAGCTATGAAACACGCATGGAGCCATTCAGATGCATGAACCGATGATCAACCCGACCACGGGTCCGGTCTTCACCGCAGTCGAGGACGATGGCCCCGCATGGTCGCGCGCGGAATTCGAAGCGCAGTTGCGCGCGAAGGGCACGGCGTATCACATCCATCATCCGTTCAACGTGAAGATGAACAGCGGCGGGTGTTCGAAGGAACAGATCCGCGGTTGGGTCACAAACCGATTCTACTATCAGATCAATATTCCGTTGAAGGACGCGGCGGTGATGTCCAATTGCCCCGACCGCGACACGCGCCGCCGCTGGGTGCTGCGCATTCTCGATCACGACGGCTACGAGGGCCAGCCCGGTGGTATCGAAGCATGGGCGCGTCTCGGCGATGCGGTCGGCCTCTCGCGCGACGATCTGTGGTCGCTCAAGCTGGTTACGCCCGGCGTGCGCTTCGCCGTCGATGCCTATGTGAACTTCGCGCGCCGCGCGCCGTGGCAAGAGTCCGTGTGTTCATCGCTCACCGAGATGTTCGCGCCGCAGATTCACAAGGACCGGCTCGCGACGTGGCGCGAGCATTACAAATGGATCGAACCGGAAGGCTTGCATTACTTCCGCTCACGCGTGTCGCTTGCGCAGCGCGATGTCGAACACGGTCTCGAAGTGACGCTGGCGCACTTCAGATCGCGCGGCGAACAACAGCGCGTGCTCGACATTCTGCAGTTCAAGCTCGACATCCTGTGGACCATGCTCGACTCGATCGAAAAGGCCTTTCCGTCATGAGCCAGACTGATCCGACCAAACGTGTGCAGGAAGCCGTCGACGCACCGGACGACGCGTTGCATCCGAAACTCAAGCGGCTGTTTCGCCTGCAATGGGAGCCTGCGCAGGAAGCGCACGTGTTGCTGTATCCCGAAGGAATGGTGAAGCTCAATCAGAGCGCTGCGCAAATTCTCCTGCGCTGCGACGGCTCGCGCGATATCCCCGCGCTCGTCGCCGATCTGGAGCAGGCGTTCGGCGCAACCGGTCTGGGCGACAACGTGCGCGCCTTCATCGCCGGGGCGCGTGCGCGAGGCTGGCTGGAGTAACGTCATGACCGACTTGTCCGTTCCCATCGCAAAGCCCGAACACGAAGGCGTGGCCATTCCGCCGCCGCTTTGGCTGCTAGCGGAACTGACCTATCGCTGCCCGCTGCATTGCGTGTTCTGCTACAATCCGACAAACTACGCTGATCATTCGCACGAACTCGATACCGCGCAATGGATCGACTTCCTGCGTCAGGCACGCGCGCTGGGCGCGGCGCAACTCGGCTTTTCCGGCGGCGAACCGCTCTTGCGCGACGATCTCGAAATGCTCGTGGCCGAAGCGCGCAAGCTCGGCTTTTATACCAACCTCATCACGTCGGGCATCGGGCTGACGGATAAACGGCTCGGCGCATTGAAAGAGGCCGAGCTGGATCACATCCAGTTGTCGTTTCAGGACTCCACGCAAGAGCTGAATGACTTCCTCTCGCATACCAAAACCTTCGATCTGAAGAGCCGCGTTGCCAAACTCATCAAGGCGCACAACTTTCCGATGGTGCTCAACTGCGCGCTGCATCGCTATAACCTGCCGCATATCGGACGCGTCATCGATATGGCGTTCGCCATGGGCGCCGAATATCTCGAACTCGCGAATACGCAGTACTACGGCTGGGCGCATGTCAACCGCTCACAACTCATGCCCACGGCGGAGCAGTTGAAGGAAGCCGAAGCTGTCGTCGAGCGCTATCGCAAGGAAATCGGCGAAAAGTGCAAGATCTTTTTCGTCGTACCGGACTACTACGAGACGCGCCCCAAGCGCTGCATGAACGGCTGGGGACAGGTGTTTCTCGGCATCGCGCCGGACGGTGCGGCCCTGCCCTGCCACACGGCACGCTCGCTGCCGGGACTCACGTTTCCCAACGTCACCGAGACGTCGGTGCGCGAAATCTGGTACGAGAGCGATGCGTTCAACCGCTTTCGCGGCTCCGGCTGGATGAAGGAGCCGTGCAGAAGCTGTGACGAGAAAACCATCGATCTAGGCGGCTGCCGTTGTCAGGCTTATCTGCTGACGCAAGACCCCGCGAATGCCGATCCGGTTTGTGACAAGTCACCGCATCACGAACGCGTGATCGAAGTATTGCGTGCCGCATCGAAACGTCAGGAGCCGCAAGAGCAACCGATCGTCTTCCGCAACGATGCGAATTCGAGGCGCTTCGCCGAACGAGAGCGCCCACAGAAAGGAGGAGATGAACAGCCATGATCACCGATATTTCCGTGCTGCTGGTGGACGATCACGCCGTGGTGCGTGAAGGCTACAAACGACTGCTCGAACTGAGTCCCGACGTGAACGTCGCGGGCGAGGCGGCGAATGCATCGGAGGCGTATCAGAAATCTGCGTGCTGTAGCCGGATGTGGTGGTGATGGCTCTGGCCTTGCCAGGCGCGAGCGGTATCGAGGCAATGCGGTGCATGCTCGCGCGCGAACCGCAGGTGCATGTGCTGATTTTCAGCGTGCACGAGGAAGCGATCTTCGTGCAACGCGCGCTCGACGCCGGCGCACGCGGCTACGTGACCAAGGCGAGCGCGCCCGACGTGCTCGTCGAGGCCATGCGTGCCGTGGCGAGGCGCGTGTCGTATCTCAGTCCCGATGTGTCGCAGGCGCTCACGATGCGCGCCAGCATTCAGGATGGGCGGCAGTTATCCAAGCGCGAATTCGAAGTGCTGCGTCTGCTGGTGCAGGGTTTCACGCTACCGGACATCGCGGAAAAGCTCGGGCTAAACCAGAAGACCGTGGCGAATCATCAGTCGGTCATACGGCAGAAGTTCGGCGGGGACAATGGCGTGCAGCTCGCGCAGATCGCGAATCGCCTAGGCTTCATTTCGCAGACTTCGCGGCGTCGTCCGATCTCGCGTTCAGATCGTTCGGCTACGCAGTCGGCAACGGCACGCCGGCCTGAGCCGCCGGCACCGGCACGCGCGCGCAGTCGCAATGGTCAACGTGAGCAGCGCGCACGATGCGATGAAAAGCAGCAGGCGATCAGCCAAACGCATAGTCGGGTCTCTCGATGAATGCGGCATGCATGGCGGCACAGACAACATGCAGTCCGTCTATTCGCGTGGGTCCAACATACCGTTGCCGCGCTCGGCAATCAAGCATTGCATGACGATGCGCGCATGCCTTGCCGGCGCCTCCCGGTCAAAGGCGCCCAACGGGCATGACCTTTGCAAAAGCTCAGGCGAGCGTCCTGACGCGCTCGATAGTCCTTGAAACGTTCGTACTCGCTTATCTCGTTCCAGGAGCATCATCATGCAACGCACACTCGTCATTGCGGACCCCGTGTCCGCTTCTCACGCAGGCGCATTGACGCCTGCGCAAATGCGCACCATCGTCGGCGTCAACATGACGATCCCGACCGGCTGGAACACCATTCAGGTAGAACAAGGCAGCAACGGCAGTTGGGAATGGACTGGACGCTACCGCCTCCGCCCACGCGTACCATCATCCCGCTGTGATGCCGCCGTCTCCTTGCCCTCACACGCAAGGAGACGATGCACACGCTTTAGATGGTCCGAACGCCTCAAGAGGAGTAACGTTGACCTTTGAGCGACAGAGCTAAAAGCGGCGCTACACACAGCGCCAAAGGAGGCGACCATACCTGACGATTCCGCTCAATGGCGCGTGTTCGACTACGAAGGCTTCGAGATTCACGTGCTGCCCCGAATCAAGGAAACGCCCGAACATGGAACGCCGCCCGGCGCGGACCGTTACGTGTATATCGGCCATGTATGCAGACACGGCGCGAACGCGGACGAACTCGGCGAGGCCGTGCATTTCCACGCCGACGGCAACAACGTATTCAAACGCGAAGAAGACGCCGTGGACGAAGCGCGGCATATCGGCCGTGCGATCATCGAGGGCACGCATCTGGACTTGTCGGTGCTGCCAATCGTGTCGTATCACCATCATCCCGGATGACAAACCCACGCATGAACCGACCCGAAGACAACCGTACGCATCGAAAGCCTGAGCGCCATCACGCTCTCCACGCACGACATAGCGCGCTCGGTACGCTTCTATGAAGCGCTGGACTTTCGCATCGTGCGGCGGCGCAAGCGAAGCGTTCACGTCGTTCGCGTTCGGCACGTCCTTCCTCAATCTCACCAGACACACGGCCCAGTGCGATGGTGGGGCCGCGTCATCATCTATGTGTCCGATGTGGACGCCTTTTATCAGCGCGTTATTGCGAGGTATCGACCCGCAATTCCGCAATTCGCCCCGCGCGATGCGCCCTGGAACGAGCGCTATTTCCATCTCACCGATCCGACGGCCACGAACTCGGCTTCGCGCGTCCGCTCTGACGTGCCCAGCCTGGGCATGCCATTCGCTTGAATGCCAGTGGCGGGTAACGCACGCATCGGCCATTCGATATGACCGTTCGCGCACATACCCCCCGTATCGCTTTCCCTGACGATGCATTCGTGGCGCCTTGGCGCGCTTGCGTGAAACAGGCATGACGAACGGACTTTTAATCGTCTGTTGCTATTTCGCAAAATGCCTTACAGCGCGCGGACGACGGGCGTAGAGTTCATGGGCTTTATCAGGAAAGTGGTACGTTACGGCGCGTATTTTCATGGGTCGGGCTTAAAGCTGTCGGCGACTTGCGTTGTTAGCCCAGACATGGAAGCCGCGTGTGGAGACTTTTGATGAAAAGCGCGTACGAGCAGTCCCTTCGATATCAGGTAGAAAAGTGGTTGGCGCCGGGCGATATCCCAGTGCATGTCACTCAGTTCAGCCGCACCCACGCCGATCGCCGGCGCTTCGTCCGGGTTGAGACTTTTCAAGGCGCGGATTCGCGAGCCTTGTTCTTCTTCCGTCACGACGACGGGCACTGGTGCCCTTACCCGCCCGCGCGTCAGCAACGCAATATGCGCGGCGAACGCCTTGCGGCGTAAAGCGTCATCGCTTGACCAAACAATAGATGTAGCCTCGAGTAACGATCAAAGCTTCAGATTGTTGAGAAACTAGAACCACATTTGCGCCAAGCAGATTTACGCTTTCCGCGCCAGCGGTTTCTTTCTCTTCCTCGCGCGATGGTTCGCTTGTTTCCTTGGTTGCCTGCGCTGCATGCCGCGACTCATGAAGCGCGATGGCACTATCCGCGATTTGCCGGGCCGACGCTTCGTCGCAATCGCCGCCCAAGAGCACGCCGAACACCACATCGCGATTGTGTCCGAGCGCCGCGAAACACATGACCAGCGCCACACGATCACGATATACCGCTTCGCGCGCCTCACGCTCCGCTTCTTCCTGCCTTCGTTGCACGTCGAAGCGCTCCATTTCTTCCGCGAAAATGCGGTCGTACACGGCGCGTTGTCCGGCATCGAACAAAATCGCGTAGGCCTCCTTGATCTCCAGGAATTCCGCGCGCGGCATCTTCATTGCCCGCGTTGCGATCGGTACGACAGCGCATCGCGGCCTTGCGATACGCGCGTTTGATTTCGTCGTCGGTGGCGTGCTCGGTCACGCCTAGCGTTTCGTATAGTGTTGCCATGCCTGCGTTCGGTGGATTCGGTCGCAGAGCATCGTATCACGCGAAAATAGCGGTCTTTTTACGGCGCGCACGTGTGGCGCATGGCCGACACACGATCGCTCGTCCAACGGACATGCGCAGCGGCACCGCCATCATTCCGTCATACTCGGGGGCGAAAATCCCGCGTCTCATCGCATCCCGCATTTTCCATACGATGGCACTATCTCTCGCCGATATCCGGCATCTCTTCGACACCTACGGCTCGATCGCCTATATAGCGGCGAACCGGTCACCCAGCTTCAGCACGCGCTGCAAACGGCCGCGCTCGCGGAAAACTCGGGCGCGGCGCCGGAGCTGATCGTCGCGGGTCTGCTGCACGACCTCGGGCATCTGCTCAATCTTCAGGGCGAAACGCCGACCGAGCGCGGCATCGACGATCTGCACCAGTACTTCGCCCTGCCCTTCCTGTGGCCGCTTTTTTCCGATGCAGTGCTCGAACCGATTCGACTACACGTCGATGCCAAGCGCTGCCTCTGCGCAGTCGATGCGTCCTATCACGCGAAGCTGTCCGCCGATTCCGTGCGCAGCCTGCAATTGCAAAGCGGCGTATTCAGTGACGAAGAAGCGCAAGCGTTCCTCGCCAGCCCCTTCTCGCGCGACGCGCTCGCGCTGCGCCGCTGGGACGATCAGGCGAAGAATGCGCAGCGCGTAACACAGGGTCTCGATCACTACATGGATATGGTGACGCAAGTGGCTCATCGAGCGCATTAAGCACATAGCGAAACTGCGTTGCGAAAGACGTATCGAGTAGACTGGGCCGCATGCCCTCATCCTTACCTGAACGCGCCTTGCAAGAGTCCTACAAAAGCTCGGCGCGCAGCGCACCGTGAAAGACGGCAACTTCCGCATCACCGCAGCCGTCATGGCTTCGGCGCTGTTCATGCCAAACATGGACGGCACCATTGTCGCCACCACCATCCCGACGATGGCACACGATCTCCACATCGAAACCATCCATCTCAGCAGCGCGATCACCGCGTATCTCGTCGCGCTCACCGTGTTCATTCCCGCCAGCGGCTGGGTGGCCGACCGCTTCGGCACGCGCCGCGTCTTCATGTGGGCCATCGCCACGTTCACGCTCGCCTCCGTCGCGTGCGCGGCCTCGATGTCGCTCCCGCAACTGATCGCTGCACGCATCGTGCAAGGTCTCGGCGGCGCGATGATGGTGCCCGCGGCCGCCTGATCCTGTTTCGCGGCGTGAAGCGCGAAGAACTGTTGCAGGCGACCACCTGGCTCACGATGCCCGCGCTCATCGGTCCCCTGCTCGGTCCGCCACTGGGCGGCTTTCTGACCGACGCGCTGTCGTGGCACAGCATCTTCTGGGTCAACGTGCCGGTGGGCATCGTCGGGCTAATCCTGACGTGGAAGCTGCTGCCGCCCTCGACGCCCGAGCATCGCACGCCGCCCGACTTGCGCGGCATGTTACTGTCCGGGGTATCGCTGACCCTGTTCGTGATCGGCATTGAAAGCGCGGGGCGCGGCGTGCTGCCGGCGGGCATGCCGTGGGTTTGCGTCGCGGCCAGTTTGCTGCTGTTCCGCGCAACGGTGGTCCACTACCGCCGCGCCGACAATCCCGCCATCGATTTTTCGCTGCTGTCGATTCCGACTTTTCACGCCACCACGGTCGCGGGCAGCCTGTTCCACGCGGGTGCGGGAGCGCTGCCGTTTCTTGTGCCGCTCACGTTGCAGACCGGTTTCGGCTATAGCGGACGACCAGCTGACTCGTCACCTTCGCAAGCGCCCTGGGCTCGTTCTGCATGCGACTGATGACCGCCACCGCGCTGCGCCATTTCTCCGTGCGTGCGGTCCTGTGCGCAGGCAGCGTGTGTTTCGCGGCCGTGCTGGCGGTGTGGCGACGATGTCGCAGTCGTGGCCCGCCGCCATTTTCACTCTGCTTCTGATCGGCGGCCTCGGCCGCTCACTCAGTTTCGCGCCGATGGGCACACTCGTCTTCACCAATGTGCCAAAGCCGCGCCTCACCGCCGCCAACGTCCTTTCAGGGAACCGCGCAACGTTGATGAAGGCACTCGGCATGACGGTCGCCGCCGGCCCCATCCAGGCGACCATGCTCGTTTCCGGCAATACGCACACCGCGCGCTGGCAGCTTGGCTGCGGTTTTCTGGTCACGGTGCTGGTCGTTATCACCTCGCTGCCGATGTTCCTGCGCCTGCCCGCCGAAGCGGGCGCAGGCATCTCCTCGTCGTGCCCGAAACGCGCCGAGCGGACGTAATCCCTACCGATAGGCAAAATATTTCTTCAGATTTAATATAAGTGGCATGATCCGCAAGGGAATTTTATGCATATGTAATGCGTCTTCGCTTTGATTTGTACGACCGATGTGCCGTCCAATTCTTCTACTTAGTCGGCCCTGAATAATCCTATTAAGGCGCCGCCGGCACTCATGCCGCAAGTAACTCCCCAACCAGGCGACTCAGCAAAGCGACGAGAACAAGGACGTAAAAAGCCGCAGTTTCCGGAGGATCATGCGCAGATTGTGGCCTGCACGGCACAGCACCGCGTGAATTGCGTCGCCGCGCGCACCCTTTAGCCAGTTCCGGTCGAGCTTGCCATCCGCTTTCATGTGCCCGATGGTAGGCTCGATCGCACTACGCCTTCGGACCATTGCGCGCAACCCGCGTGTGATACCGCGCCGCAGCCCGGGTGATAGATCATCACGCCTGCACCGCAACGCCTTTGTAGTCGCGGTCAACGATGGCAATCTCCGGCTGCACATCCTCAGGATCGCGGCCTGTTCCAAGGCCTCGGCCAGCGTGTGGCCGTCGTACGGATTGCCCGACAGAACGAGCCCCGACCAC
>LFLF01000112.1 GCA_001184395.1 Candidatus Paraburkholderia calva
GAAAAGAATGCGACATTAGCAGCACCTGAATCAACGAAGTCCGGCGTTAAATTAGTTGGGTCTGAACATCGCGTTGGCTCTTTCGAATGAGTAGGCGCACATTCAAAAAAACTATTTCAACAGCCTGTTAAAGACTCCGCATTCTAGCGCGGTTCAATGGCGCTTCCGATAAAAGTCTCGTGTCGAGACGTAACAGCACGCGATTTTGCGTGCATCGCAATGTATTCGTGTGCGGAATGAAGCGAACCTTCACTCGCCATCATGCACGTACATATGAACGTCGCGGATGCGTGGAGTTCAATTCGTTCTGACGCACACGGACATGCGTCTTAACGTTCCTTGACGGTCCCGGATCGTGCTTCTATACGCTTCTACACTTTCCGCACTTTGGGTGCTCGCATGCGCGTTCTCGCTCATGCCGTTGAACGGGAAACAGGGCGCGGAATCCGTCACGGATCGGCCAACCTATGCTGCCCCCCCAAGCGATCGCAACGCAAGTTGCAAGTCGTTCCAGGCGCGTTTTTCGGTGCCGGAGCATGTGACGCTATCGCGCGCTCATGAAACTCCGGCCTTGCAAGAGCACGGCCACGTCACTGCGCACGATGCGCGGGAAGGCGGAACGATGTGTCGCCAGCCCGGATACCGGCCAATCGTCCAGCGTGTTCCGCCGTTGTCGCGTGAACGCGCGCGTCGCGCTTGAGCCTTGCGGGGAGCGGGGTTGCGCCAGCCATCTACGGAACATCCTCACGCATGAAATCGCCTCGGCACATCGGCCGCGCGGCGCTCGTCGCGGCCAGCGGTCTTTCGTTCAGCACCTTCGCCTGCTTCGCCTCGCCCGCCCACGCCGGCGACGACACATCCTCGACAATACTCGCGCCCGTGGTCGTCACCGCGACGCGTACGCAAGCGCCGCTCGCCGATTCGATCCCGCAGACGACGCTGTTTGACGCGCAGGACATCGCCAATTTGAACGCGCCCGATGCGCTCGGCCTGCTCGCGCCCGCGCCCGGCGTGCAGATCACGCGCAACGGCGGGCTCGGCGCGAGTTCGGGCGTCTATATTCGCGGCGCGACGTCGACATAGTCGCTCGTGCTGATCGACGGCGTGCGTGTCGAATCGGGGTCGCTCGGCGCGGCGCAGTTGTTGCAGCTGATGCGCGATCAGATCGGCCACATAGAAGTGGTGAACGGCAACGTGTCGGCGTTGTATGGATCGAGCGCGATCGGCGGAGTTGTGCAAATTTTTACCAAAGAGCGCGAGCCTCATCCGCCGCGCTTCTACGTCGAGACGGAATATGGCAGCTATCACACGCAGCGTCAGGCGGTGGACGTGAACGGTGCGCTCGACAAGGAAGGCCGCACGACCTTCAGCTTCGATGTCTCGCGCGAGAAAACGGACGGCTTTTCCTCGCTCGATCCGGCGAAAGCGCTCAACGCGAATCCGAACGCGAACGGCTATCTGAACGAGAGCATCGCGGCGACCGTGCGCCACACGTTCGGCGACAAGTGGGACGCGGGCGTTCGCTTCCTGCAATCCAACGGCATCGACAGTTATGACGATGCCTATGGCCTGCCGATCGACCTCAACGAATCGCACAACCGTCTGCGTTCAATGTCGGCCTTCGCGAACGGCAAGCTCACCGATTTCTGGACGACGCATGTCACCGTCGCGCAAGGGCAGGACCGCGCGAATCCGAAGCAGAACAGCGTCTATACGAGCCTGTTCGATTCGGAGAATCGTCAGTATCTGTGGCAAAACGATTTCAGGCTGAGCGACGATCACAAGATCGTGACCGGTTACGAGCATTTCGACCAGACGCTGGACTCGGATCAGCTCGCCGCGCCGGATCGTCACGTGAACTCGGTCTACGCGGACTACACGGGCCGTTTCGGCCAGAGCGACGTGCAGGCCAACGTGCGCCACGACCAGTACTCCGATTTCAGCGGCGCGAACAGCTACTATCTCGGCTACGCCTTCAACTTCGACGCGCACTGGCGCGCGAGCGCGAGCTATGCGGGGCGTCGTTCCGCGCGCCGAGTTTCGACGACCTCTACTATCCGTTCATCGGCAATCCGTCGATCCAGCCGGAGCGCAGCCATTCGGTCGAGGCCGCGTTGCAATACGCATCGAAGGCGCTGGGCGTGGCGCGCGTGACCTTGTTCCAGACGCGCTACTCGAATCTGATCGACTATGTGAACGACGGCAGCGGCTACTTCATCGCGCAGAACGTGGGGCGCGCGAAGGTGCAGGGCATCGAAGGATCGTGGCAAGGTCACATCGGTAGGACGGACGTGCGCGCGGGCCTGACCTTCCAGAATCCCGTCGATGAAACCGGCGATCAGGACCTCGTGCGGCGCGCGCGGCGGTTCGCGTCGTTCAGCGCGCATCGAGCATCGGAAGCGTTCCGTGGGCAGCGAGTGGATCGTCAGCGGTGAGCGCCGCGATTACGATTCGATGCTCGCGGGCTAAGGCGTCGTGAATCTGTCCGCGCGCGACGACATCACCAAAGCCTGGTATGGGGATGCGCGCATCGACAATGTGTTCGACCAGAACTATGAACTTGCCTATCAATACAACACGCCGCAATACAACCGCCGCGCCGCGAAGCCTACGTCACGCTTGGCTGGCATCCGTCCTGAGCCGCGTCATGGCCAGCGTGACTGAAACGCGCCCGCCGATGAACCTCGGCCGCGCCGCAGGCATCTGGTGCGCGCTCGGCGTCGCGGCACTCGCCGTGCTCGTCGCATTGCTGATGCTCGGGAGCGTCGCGCTGCCGGTCTCGCGCGCGCTCGAGGCGTTGCTGCACGCGCGTTCGGCCACGCCCGATATCGCCGACTACATCGTGCTCACGCTGCGTCACGCGTCGGCGGGCTTCGCCTCGGGCGCCTTGCTTGCGCTGGCGGGCGCGCTATTGCAGGTGTTGCTGCGCAATCCGCTCGCGGAACCCTACGTGCTCGGCGTGTCCGGCGGCGCGGCGACCTTCGCGCTCGCCGCGATGTTGGCCGCCGTGCCGTGGTAGGGCGTGGAACTCGCGGCATGCGCGGGCGCGTTCGCATCAGTTGTGCTGGTGCTGGTGCTGGTGCTCGGGCTTGCGCATCGCGATCTGTGGAAGGGCGAACGTGACGCGTCGCCGCGTCTGTTGCTGACGGGCGTCGTGATCGCGGCGGGCTGGGGGGCACTGATCACGCTGATTCTGAGCGTGGCGCCCGAGCATCGGCTGCGCGGGATGCTGTTCTGGCTCACCGGCGACCTCGATGGCGCGGCATCGCCGTGGCCGGCGCTCTTGGCGCTCGCGATCGCCTTGGCCGCGACGGTTCCCGCCGCGCCGCAACTCAACGTCCTCCTGCGCAGCGATACCTCGGCGCGTGCACTCGGCGTGCCGGTCGCGCGTTTGCGTCTGCGAGTGTATCTGGTGGCGTCACTCGCGGCGGCGGCCGCGGTGACCACGGCGGGCACCATCGGCTTCGTCGGGCTGGTGGTGCCGCATTGCCTGCGGCTCGCGTTCGGCAACGATCAGCGCATGTTGCTGCCTGCCGCCGCGCTCGCGGGGGGCCTTGCCGTGATGAGCGCGGATCTCATGGCGCGCATCGGTGATCGCGCCGGCGCAGTTGCCGGTCGGCATGGTGACGGCGCTCGTCGGCGTGCCGATGTTCCTGTGGATGCTGCTGCGGAGGCCGCGATGACGCGCCTCTGGCTCGACGCTGTTTCGCTGCGCGCTGGTTCTCGCACGCTCATCGGGAGCCTCACGCAAAAAATCGGCGCGGGCGAGACATCATGGTGCATCGCCGGACCGAACGGCGCGAGCAAGGCGACCCTGATCGACGTGCTCGCCGGATTATCGAAGTCCGCGTCGGGCACGGTGACGCTCGATGGCCGCATGGCGTGCCGCCGATCTCGTGCAGGCTCGCGCGCTGATGCCCAAGCAACCCACGACGCTTTCGGCGCGAGCGTGCTGGACACCGTGCTGCTCAACCGCTTTCCGCATCTCACCGGCTGGGGCTGGGAAAGCGCGGAGGACCGCGCCCCCGCGCCCGCCACGCTCGGCCTCGCCGAGTTCGCCGCGCGCGATGTGCTGACGCTCTCGGGCGGCGAACGTCAGTCAGCGCGTGGCGCTGGTCACCGTGCTGTGCCAAGACGCGCCGCTGCTGCTCGACGAACCGCTCGCGCATCTGGACCTGCATCATCAGATCGACTACTTGCAGGCGTTCTGGCACAGCGTGCGGGAAGACGGGCGCACGGTGATCTTTTCGTGCCACGACCTGAACCTCGCGCGCCGCTTTTCGACGCACGCACTGCTGCTGGACGGCCAGGGCCACGCGCATGCCGGCCCGGTCGAAGACGTGCTCACGCCCGAACGCGCGAGTGCCGCGTTCGGCTATCCGCTCACCCTGATCCGCGACGGCGCGCACGAAGCGCTGGTGCCGCTCATCACTCATCGTTAAAGGAGACACGATGTCCTCTTCCCACGACATCCTGATGCCCCACGCGCTCGACCGGTCGATCGAAGCCGACCTGCGCCGCATCATCGATACGAAGACGAAGCCGCCCGGCAGTCTCGGCCGGCTCGAATCGCTCGCCTTGCAGATGGGCCTGATCCAGCACACAATGCGGCCGCGCATCGAGCGGCCGGCGATGATCGTGTTCTCCGCCGATCATGGCATCGCGGCCGAAGGCGTGTCCGCGTATCCACAGGAAGTGACGGCGCAAATGGTCGCGAATTTTCTGGCGGGCGGTGCGGCGATCAACGCGTTGTCGCGTTCGGTCGGCATGACGCTCGAAGTGGTCGATGCGGGCGTTGCGACGCCGATTCCACTCGATGACTATGAACGGCTGTCGCTCGGTCCGGGCACGCGCAACTTTGCGAAAGAATTGGCGATGACGCGCTCGCTCGCACTCGAAGGCATGGCGCGCGGCGCGGCGCGGGTGCGGCATCACGCGTCGCTCGGCACCAATGTGATCGGCTTCGGCGAGATGGGCATTGCGAACACCTCGGCGGCGGCATGCCTGATGAGCCGTTTGTGCGACGTGTCGATCGACGAATGCGTCGGACGTGGCACCGGGCTCGACGATCGCGGCGTTCACCACAAGCGCGACGTGCTCGCGAAAGCGCTCGCGCATCATCCGGCATCGAACGACGCGGTCGATACGCTCGCCACTTTCGGCGGTTTCGAGATCGCGATGATGACGGGCGCGTATCTTGCCGCGGCGCACGCGAACATGACCATTCTCGTGGACGGTTTCATCGCGACGTCAGCGCTGGTCGTGGCGGCCCGTATCGCGCCTGAGGTGCGCGAGTACTGTGTGTTCGCGCATGCATCGAACGAGGCGGGGCACCGGCGCATGCTCGCGCATTTCGATGCGATGCCGTTGCTGCAACTCGACCTGCGTCTGGGCGAAGGCACGGGCGCTGCGCTCGCGTTGCCGATCCTGCGCGCGGCCGCGGCCTTCGTGGACGAGATGGCGAGCTTCGAGTCGGCGGGCGTATCGGATAAGCAGGACAAGGACAAACAAGGCTGACGATGCGCCGCGCACAGAACGAACTGCGCTATTTCTTCACCGCGCTCGGCTACTTCACGCGCGTGCCGGTGCCGCGCTGGGTCGGCTTCGAGCGCGACTATCTGAACGCGGCGGCGCGCTATTTTCCGCTCGTCGGCGCGATGGTGGGCGGCGGCGGCGCGCTCGTCTATCTCGCGGCGATGCGCGTGTTTCCGGCTAGCGTCGCGATCCTGCTTTCCATGGCGGCGACGCTCGCGCTGACCGACGCGTTCCACGAAGACGGCCTGGCCGACAGTGTCGATGCCTTCGGGGGCGGCTATACACGCGACGACGTGCTGCGCATCATGCACGATTCGCGCATCGGAGCTTTCGGGGCCATCGCGCTGTTCGTCGCGCTGGTGCTCAAGTGGCAGACGCTCGCCGCCATGCAGTGGCCTGCATCGCGCATCGCGTGGCTCATGGTGGCGGTGCACGCGGCGAGCCGCACCTTCGCGATCAGCTATCTCGTCACGCTCGATTACGTGCGCGCCGAAGGCCGTGCAAAACCGGTCGCGCAGCGCATGAGCCTTGCCGCGCTCTCGGTGGCGGCGCTGGCCGGCTTGCCGTGGCTCGTCTGGATCGACTGGCGGCTTGCGTGCATCGTGTTTGCCGTGCTCGGCGTGTTGCGTTTCTGCGTGGGACGCTTCTTCGTGCGACGCATCGGCGGTTACACGGGTGACTGTCTGGGTTTCGCGCAGCAGGTGTTCGAACTCGTGGCTTATCTGGTGACCCTCGCATGGATCTCGTCCTGATCCGCCATCCGGAAGTGGATGTCGCGCCGGGCGTGTGCTACGGGCGCAGCGACGTGCCGCTGTTGCGCGACGCGAACGAATCCGCGCGCGACGTGCGGCGACGTCTGGATACGCTCGGCGTGCCCGCGAGCGTCGCGGGATGGCACGCAAGCCCGCTGCGCCGCTGCGAATCGGTGGCGCGCGCTCTGACGGGCGATGTACCCGTGCATATCGACGCGCGGCTCGCCGAACTCGATTTCGGCGCCTGGGAAGGGCGCGCTTGGGATGGCATCGAGCGTGCGCTGATCGATGCGTGGGCGGCCGATATCGAGCATGCGCGGCTGCACGGCGGCGAAAGTCTCGCGCAATTCGCGGTGCGGCTGACGGCATGGCTCGACGACACGCTCGCCCATGCCGATGTCGCCTCCGTCCACGTGATCGCCCACGCCGGCGCGATGCGCGTGCTTACGGCGCATCTGCTCGGTATCGCGCCGGCGGGCGTGCTGCAGTGGCCGCTGGCGTTCGGCGGAATCGTGTGTCTGCGGCGCAGCGGCAATGGATGGGCGCTGGCGCGGTGGAACGCGTGAACGCCTGAATACCTGTACGCCGCGACACGCGCCTTACTTCGCGCGCCTCTTTCGCGCCGCGTCCAGATCGCCGCAAAGCTGCGCCGCGCCGAGCGCGAGACGTGGCGTCGGCCGGTTGATCAGATCGCCGTCGATGCCGAACAGATTGCCGCGCGCCACAGTTTTGAGCGCGGGCCAGCGTGTCCATCGATCCAGCGCGGGCAGCGGCCGGTCCGGCGCGGTGACAATGGCTTCGGGGTCCGCGGCGAGCACGGCTTCGGTCGATATCGTCGGCACGTGCGGCTTTTCGGCGGCGAACACGTTCTCGCCGCCGCATAGCGCAATCACTTCGCTGAAGACGTTGGCGGCGTTGAGCGTCATCAGCGGATCGTCCCAGACCTGATAGAACACCCGAGAATGCGCGGACGTTGCGCGAAACGCGCGCAGGTCGGCGATATCGCCGGTGAACTTCGCGGTGTCGTCGTGCGCGACGGATGACTTGCCAAGCAGCGCGCCGAGCTTGTCGATATCGGCGAGATGTTTCGGCTCGCTGTAGAACACCGGGATGCCGAGCGCGCGCAGCCGTTCCATCTGCGCGCCGCGCTGCCATGCCGCCACGCGACGATCAGATCCGGATGTAGCGCCACGATGCGCTCCAGGTCTAGCGCCTTGTTGTTGCCGATGTGCGGGACGGCCTGCACTTCCTTCGGATCGTCGCTGTAGCTCACCGCGCCCACGACCGGCGCGCCGCCGCCCGCCGCGAATAGCAGTTCGGTGACATGCAGGGCGAGACTGACGACACGTCGGGCCGGTGCGGGGAGCGTGACGGCGGCATTGCTGTCGTCGATCACCGTGATTGCATGCGCGGGCGTGGTGGCGATGAATATCGCGGTCGCGAGCGCGCGCAGATTCCTGCCCATGAGTCGTTCGACGCGCGAGCGCGTCAAGTGCCGATCTCCGCGAATGCGCGTTCGAGCCGCGCCCAGTCGCCATCCGCGCCCGGCAGCCCGATCCGCAGGCTCGTCGTCATGCCGGCAAGCGCGAACAGGCGCGTCCAGATGCCGCGTTCGGCCAGCGCCTGCTGCAACGTCTGAGCTTCGGGCGTGGGGATCCATGAGAACAGCGGTGTCGTGCGCACATCGAAGCCGTGGCTCGCGAGCAGCGCACCGAGCCTTACGCTATCGCGATGCAGCCGTGCGCGCGTGTCGCCCTGCCAGTCGCTATCGGCGAATGCCGCCTGCACCGCGTGACGCGCCGGGCCGCTCACGGTCCACGCGCCGAGCGCATCGCGCAAGTCGCGCGACAGGGCGGGCGAGGCGAGCACGAAGCCCGCGCGAATGCCGGCCAGCCCGAAGAACTTGCCGACCGAACGCAGCACGACGAGCCCTTCGCGCGTCGTGGCATCGGCGAGCGAAGCGGACGGGTCGACGTCGGCGAAGGCTTCATCGACGATCAGCGTGCCGCCGCGCTGCGCGAGTTGCGCATGCCAGCGCAGCAGCGTGTCGCGCGAGAGCCGCGCGGCCGTCGGATTGTTTGGATTGGCGACGATGACATGATCGACCGTCGCGGGCAGATCGGCGGCATTGGTATCCAGCGCGACGATGCGATGCCCCGCGCGGGCGAATGCCGGCGCGTACTCGCTGTAGGTCAGCGGCACGACTGCCGCCGTGCCGCGCGGCAGCAGCGCGGGCAGCGCGCGGATCGCCGCTTGCGAGCCCGCCACCGGCAGAGCCGATTCTGCGCCGTAATAACGCGCGGCGCTCGCGGCGAGGCCGTCGTCGTCCTCGGGCAGGCTGCGCCATGCATCGGGCGGAACGGGCGGCACCGGATAGCCGCACGGATTGATGCCGGTCGAGAGATCCAGCCAGTCGTCGAGCAGAATGCCGTGGCGGCGCGCGGCTTCATGCAGATTGCCGCCGTGAGGAATCGGATCAGGCATGTGAGCGTGCTCGATTGCGTTTGAAGGAACGGGCACGCGGATCACGACACTGAGCCGTGAACCGTGGCGCTCGACAGCGCGAACACCAGCAGTATCGCGAGCCACAGCAGCGTGGACCGTTCGACCAGCCGCAGCGCGGAGACCACATCGCGCGGCGTCGCGTCGTGACCCGTGCCGAGTGTCGGACGATGCTCCAGCACCCCGTGATACACTGCCGCGCCGCCGATCAGCACGTTGAGACTGCCCGCGCCCGAGGCCATCACCGGGCCGGCGTTCGGGCTGTCCCAGGCGCGCGCTTGCGTGCGCCAGCAGTGCCACGCCATGCGCGTGTCGCCGGTCAGCGCGTAGCTCGCGGCCGTCAGCCGCGCGGGGACGTAGTTGAGCACGTCGTCGAACCGCGCCGCCGCCCAGCCGAAACGCAGATAGCGCGGCGTGCGGTAACCCCACATCGCGTCGAGCGTATTGGCGAGGCGGAACATCAGTGCGCCGGGGCCGCCGGCGACAGCGAACCAGAACAGCGCGCCGAAGATCGCGTCGTTGCCGTTCTCGAGCGCCGATTCGACGGCGGCGCGCGACAGCGCATTTTCATCGGCGCGGGAGGTATCGCGCGAGACGATGCGCGAAGTCAGCGCGCGCGCCTCGTCGATGTCGCCGAGACTCAGCGCGCGCGCGATCGGCACAATATGCTGACGCAGGCTTTTCGCGCCGAGCGCGAACCACAACAGCAGCACATGGACGAGGCAGGCATACGAGAACGGCAGCACGCTCACCAGCAGCCACGCGATGACGACCGGCGACGCGACCGCGGCGAACCACGCGAGGATCCCCGCCAGCCGCGCGCGATGCCCGGTGTTGAGGCGCGCCTCGATGCGCGTCGCGAGCTTGCCGAAGCCGACCAGCGGATGCCGCACGCGCGGCTCGCCGAACAGCCGATCGACGATCACGCCGAGCATGGCCATCGCGTAGACGGAAAGCAGGAGCATGGCGCGGCTAACCCTTCAGCGTGAGCGGCAGGCCTGCGGCCATCAGCGTCGCGCGCGTGCTGACGGCGACGACGCGCTGATTCAGGCGGCCGAGTTCATCGACGTAAAGACGCGTGACCGAACCGAGCGGTACCATGCCCAGCCCGATCTCGTTGCTCACCACGATGAGCTTGCCGCGCGTGTGCGTGAGTGCCCGATCGAAGGCATCGAGCGCTGCGCGCGCGGCGAGTGGCAGCGCAGCGGGTTCATCGTCGGAGGCGGAACCGGAAAACAGCAGAGTGGCGAGCCACAGCGTGAGGCAGTCGATCAGCACGCAATGTTCCGCGCGATTCGCGTCGCACAGCGCGCCCGCGAGATCGGCCGATGCCTCCACCAGTGTCCAGTGCGCGGGCCTGCGTTCGCGATGCAGCCGCACGCGTTCGGCGAATTCCGCATCACCGACGTGGGCCGTCGCGATGTACGTCACGGGCAGACCGCTGTCGATGGCGAGCCGTTCCGCATACGCGCTCTTGCCCGAGCGCGCGCCGCCGAGCACGAAGGTGATATCGCGTGGAGAAGAAGGGGCAGAGGTCATCACGATATTGTAGCGGCGGGCTAATATAGCGGCCTGCCTTTACCGAGATTCCTCCGATGCCATTCAGTCCGCGCGGTGCATTGATGATTCAGGGCACCACGTCCGATGCGGGCAAGAGCACGCTCGTCGCGGGCATGTGCCGTCTCGCGTGGCGCGGCGGCGTGCGGGTCGCGCCGTTCAAGCCGCAGAACATGGCGCTCAACAGCGCGGTCACCGTCGATGGCGGCGAGATCGGCCGCGCGCAGGCCTTGCAGGCGATTGCGGCGGGCGTCGAGGCGCGCATCGACTTCAATCCGGTGCTGCTGAAGCCGACCAGCGATCGCGGCGCTCAGGTGATCATTCACGGTCACGCGCACGCCAATCTCGATGCGCGCGCGTACCACGAGTACAAACTCACCGCGTTCGATGCCGTGCTCGCGTCCTACGCGCGTCTGCGCCGCGAATTCGATGCGGTGATCGTCGAGGGCGCAGGCAGTCCCGCCGAAATCAATCTGCGCGACCGCGATATTGCCAATATGGGGTTTGCCGAGCATGTGGATTGCCCGGTCGTGCTGGTTGCGGATATCGATCGTGGCGGTGTGTTCGCGCATCTGCTGGGCACGCTCGCGTGTCTGTCCGAGAACGAACGGGCGCGGGTGCGCGGCTTCGTGATCAATCGCTTTCGCGGCGATATCGGTTTGCTGAAACCGGGACTCGAGTGGCTGGCGCAACAGACCGGCAAGCCTGTGCTCGGCGTGCTGCCGTATCTGCACGGACTCACGCTTGATGCCGAAGACATGCTGCCGAGCCAGCGTCACGCGCGCGGTGCGACGCCCGCGCTGAAGGTGATCGTGCCGGCGCTGCCGCGCATCAGCAATCACACGGACTTCGATGCGTTGCGCGCGCATTCGCAAGTGGACTTCGAATACGTGCGCGCGGGCATTGCGCCGCCGGCGTGCGATCTCATCGTGTTGCCGGGATCGAAGAGCGTGCAGCGCGATCTGGCGTGGCTGCGCGAGCACGGCTGGGATCGCGCGATCGAACGGCATCTGCGATATGGCGGCAAGGTGCTCGGCATCTGCGGCGGCATGCAGATGCTCGGGCGCGAGATCGACGATCCGGACGGCGTCGAAGGGGCGGCGGGGTGCGTGAACGGTTTGGGTTTGCTGGATCTCGTCACCGTGCTTACGCCGCAGAAGCGACTGGCGAACGTGACGGGACGTTTGTGCATCGGTCCGGTGGATGCGCCGGTGCGCGGGTACGAGATTCACATGGGGCGCACGACGGGCGCGGCACTGGAACGGCTGACCGTCGTGCTCGATTCAGGTACGCACGACGGCGCCATGTCCGACGATGGACAGATCGCGGCGACCTATCTGCATGGCGTGTTCGATACGCCCGAAGCCTGCGCCGCGCTGCTGGCATGGGCGGGCGTCGAGGATGCGCAGGCGCTGGATTATCCGGCGTTGCGGGAGGCGTCGCTGGACAGGTTGGCGGATAGTTTCGAGCGGGCGCTAGATGTGGAACGGATGCATGCGCTCTTTGGCGGCGGCTAGCGTGACGTGGTTCGAAACGAGTCGAGCCTGGCTGAGAAGTCGGCAACAGCGATTGCTAAACTAGTGACATATTTGCGAACCGCTGAGAAAACCTTTAGTCGCTGATCGTCCGGGTTTTTACTGACGTAACGGACGCTGACGTTACGAGTAACGTCAGCGTCGCGAGAAGTATTGCGCCTGCGATGGACACATAAAGCGCTGCGATCGACGCATGCCCGCTGACGAGCGGCACGAAATAAATGAGCAGGCCGACAATACTCGTGAGCGGCATACTGTTTGCGCGAAATCGACCGAGCAAATGGATAGGGCACTCGTGCAGAAACCGTGTTTCCAACCGAACGCGCACGAACGCGAATCCAATGCCGAGACCGAAATGCGCCGCGACCAGCACGACGAAATCCGGGGCGAAGAGCACCAGGGTTAGTACGGCCGCCATCAGAATGATGACGAGCAAATCGATGCCTAGCGGCTGTCCGGGCCCGAGCTTCATCACAGCCAGTAACGCGCTTATTCCAAGTGCTCCGATAGACCACGCGGTCTCGATCGTCGAATAACTGATGCTGCCCAGCTTTAGACGAAGCGCGATCAGACTCGGCAATAGCATGTTGGTGACCTGACCGATGGAGAATATGAGCGCACCGGCGCAGGCGATGCAAAATAACAGCGGAAACTAGAAGTAGATCTAGGCGCGAAAATAACCAAGGCCAGGTTGTGTTACTTCGACTCTCTGTCCTACATGTAAATCGGGCAGAAATAAAAGGCATAGCAATGCGGTGAGCGCTGAAAGAATGGACAGGATGAGAAATCCGGCTTCCATCGTTACCAACGAAGCGGCGGTGCCTGCTGCACACGTTCCCGCAATGAGCGCGATTTGAATGACGATATTGATCGAGGCGAGTTGCCGCGGGCGTTCTTTTTCCCGAATGAAAGTTCGAAGGAAATAGTCTATTGCCCCGCCCGCAAGCAGCGACGTGGCTGAAAGCACCGCAGTGACAAAGGCTAGGACGGCGAATGCGTCGACTATTCGAGTAAAGGGCAAAAGACCGATGGCAATCAACCCGCATAGCATCACGCATACTTGTGCCATACAAAGCATGACTTTTTTCCGAGATACGCGATTCACCAGTCGCCCGATGAAAGGAGACAAGCACAGCGTCGAGACGCTCGAAATAAGCATCAACTCGGCGACCGAGTTCATTCGACGCGTCGTCAGCGTGGTGAACCACGCAGTAGCGACAGTTCGATATTCGATGCGAAAGAAATTCAATGCGTAAATTGCGAGGAATCGCCTCAGCGGCACGTGCAATCCGATTAATAGAATGGCGTTATTAAAAAATGCGTGACGACGTGGCGTTAGTCAGTCGGCTTGGCTATGAGCAAGATTGATAGTGTCCGCATCGACAGGGCGCAGGAAGATTCTGGTGTAAGGTGCGTTTCTGATCGGTTCCTCGAAGATATCGCGAACATGCGCTCCTGCAATATTTCTCGCGAATATGATTCGCCTGGTTTTCTGGGGAACAGAATATCGAATCACGTTAACTGCAATCGACTGCTTGAGCGCCTCGAACAAAGCCAGATCGAAACTCGTATGGGTTTCCGAATCAACCACGGTTCCGTTGATATACAACGAGTAACGATTTTTTGTCATCCAGAAAGATCGGGCGTTCACTTTGTCCGGTGAGGCAACTTCCAGCTTTCCATGTCCGAGGTGTAAATGCTCGGTGTGAGCCGTACTGAATATCGCTTGCCAACGCCCACAAGTTCCATAAAGCGCTTTTTATCGGCCCACGAATCGAATGGAACCCAGTGAAAAAACCTGGTTGCCGGTATTCAATGACGACGTTGTAAAGCATGATGTTTCGCGGCATGAACACAACACCGTTTCGAATAACGTCATCGGTGTGAAAGCCGAGCTTTGTATCGGGCGCCACGGTTGCAAGACAAATTCAGATAGCTGTCGGCTTTTTTCGTAAGACGCGGCATACACGGTAAAAGGCGTGTCATTGACATTGTAGCATGACGGTGTAAAAACATTCGATCCGGATGCCGTCGCAAGTACCATACCCCAGAAAGCGTTATCGTCGACGCGGATCTGCTGAATTTCAGGGATATCGACGGCGATAATTCCGGTTTTGGTATCGGCTAATTTTGTCAAGTTGATCTGTTCTCAAGCGGTTGACGGAAGAAATCTTCCTCGGTCACGGGCGTCTTCGGACCCATCCGCACCTCGTCGAAAAATGCAAGATTTAAGGCAACGCTGAAGCAGCCGGTTGTATTCATCGATTCAGGCGCAAATAGCGGCAGATTCATCGTGAGTGAGGCTTTGCGCCTGGATTTCCGGTCCACCAGGGTGTTGCGCCTGGGCCTGCGGCC
>LFLF01000113.1 GCA_001184395.1 Candidatus Paraburkholderia calva
TCGAACCCCGCACCTTGATCCGCGGCCATCGCCAGCGTCTGCTGCTTCATCGTCGTTTGCCTTTCTCCTTGCACGTGCGCTCTATAACACCTGACAAGCACTAGTGGTGGAATTAATCAGCGTTGCCATAGCGAATAGATTTGTCCACTTCAGCGAACAATCGCTAAGAGCCAGATGTGGCGCGGGGCAGAGGGACTTGAAGCGTCTCTATCGCGCCGATAGAGAGAGGAGGGAAACCATCGAAAAACTTTGTCGCGTGCATGCTTTCGATTTGAAACCGCATGCACGCACTGATGTAGAAACCAGCGCGCAAACGTTTAGACGATGACATCCTCCGTGCCGGACACCTCCGGCGTGCCGTGCCGCACGACCTTGGGCGATGAGGTGCTCGTCGGCAGGCAACGGTCTTCCGCTTCCTTCTGTCCTTGCAAGAGCGGGCAGCGTTCGAACAACTCCGCAACCCAGTCGACGAACACGCGCACTTTGGGCGACAAGTGCCGGTTATGCGGATACACGGCGGAAATCGGCATGGGCAGCGGGTTCCATTGCGGCAGTACTTCGACGAGTTCACCCGAACGCAGGTAAGGCAGCGCCATGAAGCGCGGCGCCTGGATGATGCCCACGCCCTTGAGGCCGCAACTGAGATAGGCCTCCGCATCGTTTACGGCGATCATGCCGCGCATCTTCACTTCGACGGTCTGATCGTCGACAACGAATTCCAGATCCATCACGCGGCCGGTACGGCTGGAGAAGTAATTCACCGCCGTATGGTCCTGCAGGTCCTCGAGCGTCAAAGGCGCACCATGACGTTCGAGATAGATGGGGCTTGCAACCGTCACGCCCTGTGAAAATGCTGATGCGGCGCGCGACCAGACTCGAGTCCTGCAACGTGCCCACGCGGACCACCCAGTCGACGCCTTCCTGGACCAGGTCCACCGGCTTGTCGCCGAAGCCCATCATCAGTTCGATATCCGGGTAACGCGTATGGAAGTCGCATAGCTGCCGCATCACGATGAGCCTGCCGATCGGGCCCGGCATGTCGATGCGCAATTTGCCGTGCGGCCCCTTGCCGTTGTTGGAGAAGGTGCTTTCCGCCTCCTCGATGTCCGAGAGGAGGCGCACGTAGCGTTCGTAATACGCGCCGCCGTCCGGCGTGAGATTGAGCCTGCGCGTTGTGCGCTGAAGCAAGCGCACGTTCAGATGTGCTTCGAGATTCTAGATGATCGTTGTGACCGAGGTACGTGGCAGATTGAGCCTGTCTGCCACACGCGAAAAGCTGTTTGTGTCGACGACGCGGGTAAAGACTTGCATTGCTTGGAGCCGATCCATATTCACTCACCTTCTGAGCTTTACATCGCACCGAATTTAGCGGGAATTAAGCGGTTGGCTAAGAAAAATCACTGTCCGCTTAAGGGGATTGTTCGGTGCGACCAAATTGTGTTGCCGGATTATAGGCATTTATTAAAAAAGGCGCGGACTCCAGAATTCGCACCATTGCAACTTATGCTTGCATCCCTTTTTGCATGGGGCATGCATCAGAAATAACCATGGCATCACTGTTAGAAACCGAGCCTACGTCCACACCGAAACCCGCGCGGATGTACATCGAGGACGTCCGCATCATGGGCCATGCCCAGCCGATCACGCTGCGCAGCTACCGGCCCGCCTCGGACGGCGCGATCCTGCCCATCGTTTTGTACTTTCACGGCGGCGGTTTCGTGCGCGGCGGGCTCGACGACGCAAACATGGCGGCCGTCACCATTGCACGCGATACGCCCGCATGGGTCGTGTCGGTCGGTTATTCGCTCGCGCCGCAGTTTCCGTTTCCCGCCGCGCCGGAAGACGGCTTCCGCGCGGCGCAATGGGCGGTGGCGCCTACCCGCACGCAACGCGCCGACCCGCAGCGCATCGGCATTGCGGGGCACGACGCGGGCGGCAATCTCGCGACATGTATCGCCGCGATCGCGCGTGACCGCGGCGATCTGCGCATGTCGGCGCAGGCGCTGCTCGCGCCGCTGCTGGACCAGAGCATGACGCGCCTGGCGGACGAGGCCAAGGTGCTGTGTCCCGACTTCGAAGCGAGCGATTGCGCGCGGTGTTATCGCGCTTTTATTTGCCGAATCCTTCACAGCGCCTCCATCCGTATGCCACGCCGCTCGAGTCGCGCCGTCTGAACGGTTTGCCGCCGGCGCTAATCGCGAACGCGAAGCGCGACCTCCTGCATATCGAAGCGGAGAAATACGTGGCCGAGCTGATCGCGGCGAGCGTACCGATCGAAGTGACTCGGCATGGCAAGGCTTCGCATGAAGCGCTGGCTACGCATCCTGATGCGCTTGCGGACGTGGTCACCTTTTTCAAAAAACGGCTATGGCGTTCGAAGTAACCACGCAAAACAAGCGCAAGAAACGGCACGCAATTCACGCATCACACAACAACAATCTCAACGCAACCGGAGCTATCCATCATGTTCTTCACTCGCAAACGCATCTACGCCGCGCTAGGCGCGACGGTGCTCATCGCAGGCGCAGCCGGCTATACCGCGTGGCACGGTCACGGTGCCACCGCGATGAACCAAGCGCAAGCCGCGGCGCACAGTCCGACCGCCACCGAAGTCGACGTGGCGACCGTCATCGCGAAGACCATTACGGACTGGTAGATCTATTCCGGCCGGATGGAAGCCGTCGATCACGTGGATATTCGCCCGCTCATGCCGGGCACCATCGTCGCGGTCCACTTCAGGGACGGCCAGCTCGTGAAGAAGGGCGATCCGCTCTTCACCATCGATCCGCGTCCTTATGAAGCCGCCGTCGATCAGGCGCAGGCGCAACTGGCATCGGCGCTTGCGCGCAACGGTTACACGTTGACGGATGCGGTGCGCGCCGAACGTCTGCTGGCCGACAACGCCATTGCCAAGCGCGACTACGACGAAAAGCAGAACGTCTCGCGCGAAGCTGCCGCAAGCGTGAAGGCCGCGCTCGAAGCCGCGAAGATCAATCTGGCTTATACGCACATCACGGCGCTGGTATCGGGCCACGTGTCGCGTGCGGAACTCACCGTGGGCAACATCGTATCGACGGGCGCCAATGCCCCGCTGTTGACGCCGCTGGTTTCCGTATCGCCGATCTACGCATCGTTCGATGTCGACGAACAAACCTACTTGCGCTACCTCGGTCGCGATGCGAACGCGAAGGTGCCGATCTCGCTCAGACTCGCGAACGAAGAGGGTTATTCGCGCGATGGTGTGATCGATTCGGTCGACAACCGTCTCGATACGACCTCGGACACGATCCGCGTGCGCGCACGCTTCAACAACCCCGACGGATCGCTAGTGCCGGGTCTCTATGCCCGCGTCAAGGTGGGTGGCGGCCAGCCGCATCCGGCGGTGCTCGTCGAGGACGAAGCCATCGGCACGGATCAGGACAAGAGAAGTACGTGATGGTCGTGGACAAGGACAACCATGTGCAATACTGCGAAGTCACGCTCGGCCAGTCGCATGAAGGCTTGCGCGTCATCAGCAAGGGCTTGCAGCCGGGCGAGCGCATCTTGGTGAACGGCTTGCAGCGCGTGCGTCCGAATGATGTGATCAAGCCCAACAACGTCGCGATGAATGACAGCAACGATGCGCCCGTCGTCAAGACGGGGTCCGTTCAGTAACGTGTCGTGAGTAACACACGGAACAGACAGAACTCGTCATGAAAATTTCAAAATTCTTCATCGACCGACCAATCTTCGCGGGCGTGCTATCGGTGATCATCCTGTTGGGCGGCATCATTGCGATGTTCAAGCTGCCGATCTCCGAATATCCAGAAGTCGTGCCGCCCTCGGTCTTCGTGCACGCGCAGTATCCCGGCGCGAACTCGAAGGTGATCGCGGAAACGGTGGCCTTGCCGCTCGAAGAGCAGATCAATGGCTTAGAGGACATGTTGTACATGCAGTCGCAGGCGAATAGTGACGGCAACCTCACGACCACCGTCACGTTCAAGCTCGGCACCGATCTGGACAAGAACACGCAGCTCGTGCAAAACCGCGTGAATCAGGCCTTGACGCGCTTGCCGCAGGACGTGCAACGCCTGGGCGTGACGACCATCAAGTCGTCGCCGACGCTCACGATGGTGGTGCACTTGAATTCGCCCAACGGTCGCTACGACATGACGTATCTGAGCAACTACGCGCTGATCAACGTGAAGGACCGGCTCGAACGCATCGCGGGCGTGGGTGAAGTGCAACTATGGGGCTCGGGCGATTACTCGATGCGCGTGTGGCTCGATCCGCAAAAGGTCGCGCAGCGCGGCATGACGGCGACCGATGTCGTCAACGCGATTCGCGAGCAGAATGTGCAGGTCGCGGCAGGCGTGATCGGCGGTTCGCCGACGCTGCCAACGTGCCGCTGCAACTAAACGTGAATACGCGCGGCCGCTTGCAGAACGAGTCGGAGTTCCGCGACTTCGTGCTGAAGACTTCGCCGGACGGCGCGGTCACGCATCTCGGCGATGTGGCGCGCGTCGAACTGGCCGCATCGGAATACGGCCTGCGTTCTTTGCTAGACAAAAAGAGCGCGGTCGCCATCGCGATCAATCAGCAGCCGGGCGCGAACTCGTTGCAAATTTCCGACGAAGTCCGCAAGACGATGAAGGAACTGCAGGCGGACATGCCCGCCGGCCTCGAGTATCAGATCGTCTATGACCCGACACAGTTCGTGCGCTCCAGTATCAAAGCGGTCATCCATACGCTTGCCAAAGCCATCGTGCTGGTCGTGATCGTGTTCCTGCAGACGTGGCGCGCGTCGATCATTCCGTTGCTCGCGATGCCGGTGTCGATTGTCGGAACGTTTTCGTTGCTGCTTGCGTTCGGGATCTCCATCAACGCGCTGTCATTGTTCGGGATGGTGCTGACGATCGATATTGTCGTCGACGATGCGATCGTGGTAGTGGAAAACGTCGAACGGAACATCGAGGCGGGGTTGTTGGCGAGAGAAGCTACGTGATAGAAGCTACGTATCAGGCAATGCGAGAGGTGAGTGGGCTGATCATCGCAATCGCTTTGACGCTGATTGCCGTGTTCGTGCCGCTGGCGTTCATGTCGGGTCTCACGGGCCAGTTCTACAAGCAGTTCGCGATGAACATCGCCATCTCCACGGTGATCTCCGCGTTCAACTCGCTGACGCTCTCGCCCGCGCTCGCCGCGTTGCTGCTGAAGGGCCACGACGAGCCGAAGGACTGGCTCACGCGCGGCATGGACCGCGTATCGGCGGCTTCTTCAAGCGCTTCAACAAGGTGTTCCATCGCGGTTCCGAGACGTATGGCAAGGTCGTGCCGGGCGAATTCGTGCCCGCGCAGGACAAGGAGTATCTGATCAGCTTCGCGCAATTGCCCAACGGTGCATCGCTGGGCCGCACGGAAGGCGTGATTCGCGAGATGAGCGCGATCGCATTGAAGCAGCCAGGCGTGGAAAGCGTGGTGGAATTCCCGGGCTTGTCGGTGAACGGCGTCACCAACTCGTCGAGCGCGGGCATCGTGTTCGTTACGCTCAAGCCCTTCAAGGATCGTGTCGGCAACAAGGCGCTCTCCGCGAATGCGATTGCGGGCGCGCTCAATCAGAAGTACGCGGGCATCAAGGGATCGTTCATCGCAGTGTTTCCGCCGCCGGTGTTGGGCCTAGGTACGCTGGGCGGTTTCAAGATGCAACTCGAGGATCGCGATGCGCTCGGTTATGCGGCGCTCGCGGATGCCACGCAGGAGTTCATCAAGCGCGCATCGCAAACGCCTGAACTGGGGCCGACGTTTTCGAGCTATCAGATCAACGTGCCGCAGTTGAACGTCGATCTGGATCGCGTGAAGGCCAAGCAACTCGGCGTCAACGTGACGGATGTGTTCGACACGATGCAGGTCTATCTCGGCTCACTGTATGTGAACGACTTCAATCGCTTCGGACGCGTGTATCAGGTGCGTGTGCAAGCGGATGTTCCGTTCCGCGCGACGCCGGAAGACATCAGCTGCTCAAGACGCGCAACGCGACCGGCAACATGGTGCCTTTGTCGTCGCTCGTGAAGGTCTCGCCGACGTATGGCCCGGAAATGGTGGTGCGCTACAATGGCTACATCGCTGCCGATATCAACGGCGGACCTGCACCGGGTTATTTCGTCGGGACAGGCGCAGGCGACGGCGGAGCGGATCGCGGTGGAAGTGCTACCGCGAGGGATCAAGTTCGAATGGACTGATCTCACGTATCAGCAGATCCTCGCGGGCAATACTGCGCTGTGGGTGTCCCCGATCAGCGTGCTGCTGGTGTTCCTTGTGTTCGCCGCGTTGTACGAAAGCCTGACGCTGCCGCTCGCGGTAATCCTGATCGTGCCGATGAGCATTCTGTCCGCGCTGGTCGGTGTATGGCTCACCGATGGCGACACAACATCTTCACGCAGATCGGCTTGATGGTGCTGGTGGGCTTGTCCGCGAAGAACGTGATTCTGATCGTGGAGTTTGCTCGCGAATTGGAAATGCAGGGACGTTCCATCGTGCAGGCCGCGATCAAAGCGAGCCGCCTGCGTCTGCGCCCGATTTTGATGACGTCCATCGTGTTCATCATGGGTGGTGCCGTTGGTGTTTGTCGACCGGTGCGGGCTCAGAGATGCGTCATGCAATGGGTGTCGCGGTGTTCTTCGGCATGCTGGGCGTCACGCTGTTCGGTCTGATGTTGACGCCGGTGTTCTACGTGATCCTGCGCAAGCTCGCGCGCACCGAGCACGTGGCATGGCTCGCATCCGCAGATGCGTGGTATCGGTGGTTCGTATGAGGCGCAATGAGGTCAATGATGAATAAGCTGCATGTTTTATCGAGTCTGATGGCGTTGCTACTGCTGGTGGCAGGCTGCTCGCTCGCGCCGACGTACGAGAAGCCCGATGTGAACGCGCCATCGGCGTACAAGGAAACACCGCAAAAGGCGCTCGATGCGTCGGAGGCGGGAACGTGGAAGACCGCGCAGCCTTCGGAAGAAATGCTGCGCGGCGAATGGTGGACGATCTTCGACGATGCCAAGCTCAACGATCTGGAAAAGCAGGCTCAGGACGCGAATCAGAATCTGAAGGCCGCGGCCGCGTGCGCGAAGGAAGCGCGCGCGATCAACCAGACGGCGCGCGTAGGCTTGTTCCCGACGCTCGACGCGGGCTTCGGACCGACACGCGAAAAGCTCTCGCCGGCATCGCAATTCCAGCCGTCCAACGGCAACGTGCCGTCGCAGACACTGTGGCGCGCGCAGGCCAGCGCATCTTATGAAGTGGATCTGTTCGGCCGCGTGTCGAACTTGGTGCAGCCAACGCCGACGCCGCGCAGAGCGAAGCGCTGTTCCGCTCGGTGCAGTTGGCGTTGCAGGCGGATGTCGCGCAGAACTACTTCAACTTGCGCGAACTGGATGCCGAAGCCGACGTCTTCACGCGCACGGTGACCTTGCGCGAAGAGGCATTGAAGCTCGTCCAGCGCCGCTTCTCCGAAGGCGATATCAGCGAACTGGATGTGGCGCGCGCCAAGTCGGAACTCGCGATCGCGCGTTCGGACGCGATGACCGTGCAGCGTCTGCGCGCCGCGTCCGAGCATAGTCTCGCGGTACTGCTCGGCAAGATGCCCGCTGAGTTCAGCATGGTGGCTAATCCGCTCAAGTCGGTGACCATACGCGTGCCGCCGGGCCTGCCGTCCGGGCTGCTCGAGCGCGGTCCGGGATCGCGACGGCCGAGCGCGCGATGACGGTGGCGAAGGCGCGCATCGGCGTGGCGAAGGCGGCGTTCTTCCCATCGCTCACGCTGACGGGCATGGGCGGTTTCGAATCGGCCACGCTGGGCGATCTGTTCAACTGGTCGTGCCGCACGTTCCTGCTCGGGTCGTTTGCCGGCACGGCGCTGAATCTGCCGATCTTCGATGGCGGGCGGCGCAAGGGCGATCTCGCGAATGCGCGCGCGGTGTATGAAGAGGATGTTGCCAACTATCGCGAACAGGTGCTGACGGCCTTCCGTGAAGTGGAAGACAACCTCTCGGACCTGCGCATTCTGGAAGATCGGACCGCCACGCAGGACGACGCGGTGAAAGTATCGGTGCAACTGGAAGGCGCGCAGGCGGTATCGACTGTGAATCTGATACGTGTTTTAGGCGGCGGATAGGGCGATGCCAAGCATAGTCCGGTGCCAGAACCGAGTCTCACGCAGAAGTAAAACGCTAAAGTCCTGCTTGAAGCAGGGCTTTAGCGTTAGGAAGCGCTGGGAGACGATTGTTCGGGTGCGGGAACATATGTTTTCGATTTCAGGCCATTTATTCGTTGCCTTCCGATCCTTAAAATTCAAAACATTGGAAAGGGGAGCGGGTAATGAAAGCCATGATCGCAAGACAACTGTATCAGCCGGCGGTGGTGTTGTCACTGCTGCTGTTGACGCGCCTGATGGTCTCGCATGATTTCAATCTGACGCAGGTGATGTTCGTCGTCATGCTGAAGGGATCGCAACAGGCATTTCATGCGTGACGCGATGCCGCGTCTGCGCGGCGGCGATGACCGGCACATCGCCTGCCGCAACTGCTGCTAAAGCATGTTGAGCGCTTCGCTCAAAGCTTTTATCGGTCAATACACTTCAGGCACATACATCTCTTCCGGCACCGGCTGGCGCAGGTAATCCGGATTGAACACACGCTCGGGCAAGTCGATCGGCTGATGCTCGACATCGTGATACGGCACCTGGCTCAACAAGTGGTGAATGCAGTTGAGGCGCGCGCTTTTTGTCCACGGCCTGCACGACCCACCACGGCGCTTCCGGAGTATTCGTGCGGTTCAGTATGGTTTCCTTGGCGGCCGTATAGGTTTCCCAGCGGCGGCGGTCTTCCAGGTCCATCGGGCTCAGTTTCCACTGCTTGAGCGGATCTTCGATACGCACCTGGAAGCGCACTTCCTGTTCGTCGTCGGTGATCGAGAACCAGTAATTGACGATCTGGATGCCGCTGCGCACCAGCATCTTCTCGAACTCGGGAACCGAGCGGAAGAACTCTTCATACTCTTCGTCGGTGCAGAAATGCATCACGTGTTCGACGCCCGCGCGGTTGTACCAGCTACGGTCGAACAGCACGATTTCGCCGGCTGCCGGTAGGTGCGAAACATAGCGCTGGAAATACCATTGCGTGCGTTCGACCATTGCGTGCGTTCGCGGTTGTTCGGTGCGGGCAGTGCCGCCACACGGCACACGCGCGGATTCAGACGCTGCGTGATGCGCTTGATCGCGCCGCCTTTGCCGGCGGTGTCGTGGCCTTCGAACAGCACGACGAGGCGGTGCCCCGTATGCACGACCCAGTCCTGCAGCTTGACGAGTTTGCCCTGCAGACGAAAAGCTCGCGGAAATAAGTCTTGCGCAGCAGACGGTCTTCATCGGTGAAAACCGTGTCGCCGTCGATGAAGCGATCGTCGACCTCCATTTCGAACTCTTCGTCGTAGCTGTTGATCAGGTCCGCATGGAAGCGGCGCTGTTTTTCCGAGGTGTTCATCTGAGGCTCCGTGGTCGTGCAATGTTCAATGGTTTGCGGCGCGGGTCGACCAATTATGATGCTATTTGATTGCAGTGATATGACACTTTCATCATAGAAAGCTTGGGCTCGATATCGGTGCCGAGTTTTGCAACGCTAGAATGTTCCGGTACTTCGGTGGCAATCCAGTTAAAGTCCAGTTAAAGAATGGAGGCGTTGCGCACGATGACCGACACGACCCGCATGATTCCCACCTTCGACGCCGCGAGCACCACGCAACTCGTCCCTTATGACCGTCTCGTCGATACGCTCGCCGCGACCATGCTCGACTATGCCGCGGGCCTCATAGAAAGCCCGGAGCGCATGGTGGTGCCGCTGGCGCAGGGCGGTGTGATGCTGTCGATGCCCGCTACCGCATCCGACCTTGCGATGCACAAACTCGTCAACGTCTGCCTCGGCAATGGCGCGCTCGGCTTGCCGACCATTCATGGGCAAGTGACCGCGTTCGACGCGATCACGGGCGTTCCGCAATTCATGCTCGACGGCCCGACGGTGACGGGGCGGCGCACGGCCGCCGTGTCGATGCTCGCCATGCGTGCATTGGCGGCGCATCTTCCGCAAGACGTGCTGTTGATCGGCACCGGCAAACAGGCTGCGTATCACGTCGAAGCGCTCGCGAGCGTCTACCCCGATGCGCGCATTTACGTATTGGGTTCGAAGGCGGAGCGCGCCCGCGCGTTTTGTGCGGCGCATGCCGATGTATCGCCGCTGCTCTCGGCGCTCGACAATCCAGCCATTCTCGATGCAATCGATGTGGTCGTCGCCACCACGACCAGCAAGACGCCCGTTTATACGCTGCCGGCAAGAGCGGGGCGCCTCGTGATCGGTGTGGGCGCTTTCACGGCGGACGCCGCCGAAATCGCCGCGCCGACCGTGCTGGCGAGCACGCGCTATGTCGACGATCTTGCCGGCGCGCGGCACGAGGCAGGCGACTACATTCTTGCCGGCGTCGGCTGGGACACGGTGCTGTCGCTCGCGCACGCGCTTGCATCGCCCAGGGAAATTGCCGGGCCGGTGATGTTCAAATCGGTGGGATGCGCGGCTTGGGATCTCGCGGCATGCCGCGTGGCGCGCAGTTTTGTCGGATGAAAGCTGACGCCGCACACTCGTTCGATGGCGGTTATACGTCAGCGTGGAACGGACCTTGCTCATTGGGACCTTGCTCATTGCTTACTTAATGACGGAGTGGCGCCATGTGCGTGCCATGGCAATCGAGCTAGCGAACCCATTCATGAACAGTCGACACGATACCCGTTGGACCCCGTGGCGCCCGGCTCACGAGGACGGACATGAAGGCGCGGGCGAGCAGCCCCATCGCTCACGCTAATGCCGCGCCTCCCGCCGCTTACTTTATTTCGGTGCTGGAGCTAGCGCAGGCGAGAAGCTCGGCAATGACGAGCGCCTGCGCGCGGTGGCAATGCTCGAATCGCAATTCGGCGTGGGCAGGCCGCGCACGCTCAAGAAAGCCGTCCGCATTTGCGCGGCAGCGATCGATTCGACGACCTTGCAGCGAATGGCACGCGGCGCGAAAGCCTGAGCGCGCCACGCAATCATCCGGACGATTGCCCCTCGAATAAGCGCGTTTTTTCACACTCGTGTAAGACGCGTGTGGTCCAAGGGCGGGTTAGACCCGAGCGGGCCAACCCTCGGCTCATCATTTGACCGTCTGAATCACCTCGAAGCCCTCGAACTCGGGATGCCCGAGATAGAGCTGGCGTGTTTCGCCGCCCGCATTGCGATGCGCCGCGCGAAACGCGTCCGAGCGCGTCCAGTCCTCGAACGCCGCATGATTCGTCCAGATCGTATGGCTCGAATAGAGCACGTGATCGGCGCGCGCCGGCCCCTTCAGCAGATGAAATTCGACGAAACCCGGCACATCCTTGAGATAGGTGTCGCGGCTGGTCCAGAGCTTTTCGAAATCGGCTTGAGCGCCGGGCACGATCTTGAAGCGATTCATGGCGATATACATGTCGATGCGATTCCTTTTCCTTGAATGATTGAGCCTGGATCTTCTTTAACGCTGGAGCTCGACCAGCGTCGTAAAGCCGCCAAAAAACATGCGCTGCGGATCGAAAGGCGTCTCGCCATTTTCCATCATGGCCTTGAGACGCGGATCTTCCATGACTTTGGCATTGACCTGATCGCGCACTTCGCGCGATTCATAGACGATCCACGAGAATACGACGGTTTCGCCTTCCTTCAGTTGAACGCTTTGCGGAAACGAGGTCAGTTTGCCGAGTTTGACATCATCCGCCACGGTTTCGACGAAATGCATCGCGCCGTGTTCGAGCCATACTTTTCCTGCTGCCTCGGCCAGTTTGCGATACGCATCGATCTTGTCGAGCGGCACCGGAACGACGAAACCATCTACGTATTGCGCCATGACCGTCTCCTTGAAAGTGTGATGCTTAGGAGCCTACAGCGGTGCGCGAAGTTCAGGCGGCGATTCGATTGACCATGATGTGCGATAACAGAGCACCGTGCACGAAAGCGGCGCGATATCCATTTTGAAGACCGAGTCGAGCGGACGCGCTGTGATCAGTGCGACGGCCGACGCCTTGACGACGATCGCATGCGTGACGACGACACGATTCGCGCCATCTCGCTTCAGGCCTTCCAGCGCTTGCTCCATGCGCGCCGACAGCATCGCGATGCTTTCCCCGCATGCGGGCGCGCGTGGGGATCGGCGCGCCATGCGGCGATGCCTTCGGGCTCGTTGGCGCCGATGTCGCGTATCGAGTGGCCGTGCCATCGTCCGTAGTCGAGGTCGTCGAACGCGGCATCGACTTTATAGGCGCTCGTCAACAACTTCGCGATCTTTTGCGCGGCCCTTGCGGGACTGGCCGATACACGACCCGTCAAAGCCGGTAAGTGCAAGCCTTCCATGGCCTCCACGCTTTCATCGCCGGTTGGGAAACGAGCGGTTTTCATCGCGCGCGTGACCACGTGAGTCAGAAGAATAATTTCCAAGGAAAATAACCGGGCGGATTTTCGTTCGCTTTACTTTGCCGTCAATCCTCATAAAATGGCAAACTTGCAGTGCGAGGAAGCCGGTGTGAATCCGGCGCGATCGCGCCACTGTAAGCGGTTCGCTTCATCACGATGCCGCAAGTCAGACCCTGCTGCATGCTCTTCGTCAACGGGACGCACATTTCCCTCTGGAGAACCTCTATGAATGTTTCGAATTCGACTCTGTCTGCGGCGCCGCTTTCCCCCGGCCTCAACGCATCCGTTCTCCTTCCGGTGCGCGAGGTGTTGCCCTGGGCCGTGTTCATCGGCCTCGTCATGCTGATCGCCATCTATTTCGTCGGAGCGGAGCAGGGTGCGACTTCGATTTTCTCGGGCATGTATATCCACGAATTCGTCCACGATGGCCGGCATCTGCTCGGCTTCCCCTGCCACTGAGGAAGGGTGATGATTCGCAATTTGCTGGTACGCGGCATGATCGCGGGACTCGTCGCGGGCCTGCTGGGCTCCGGCTTTGCGCACACGTTCGGCGAGCCATCGATTGCGCGCGCCATTGCGTTCGAAGCGACGCATGAGCATGAGGATCCGCCCGCGCTCGAGCATCACCATGACGAAGCGGGCAACGCCTCGGCGGTGCAAAGCCACCAGCACGATCACGGTGACGAAGAACTCGTGAGCCGTGGAACGCAGGCGGGCCTCGGTCTGCTGACGGGCGTGGCGGTGTTCGGCACCGCGCTGGGCGGATTGTTCTCGCTGGTATTCGCGTTCGCTTATGGACGGTTTGGCCATCTGCGCGCACGCGGCGCGTCTGCATTGCTTGCGCTGTTCGGCTTCGTGAGCGTGGCGATCGCACCGTTCCTGAAGTACCCGCCCAATCCGCCTACCGTGGGCAATCCGGATACTATCGGGCCTCGCACGGCATTGTTCTTCATCATGATCGTGATTTCCATCGTTTCGGCTGTGTTTGCGGTGTGGTTGCAAAGGCGCATGCGTGCGGGCAAGGGCGAGTGGAATGCGACGCTCATTGCGGGCGCGGCGTATATCGTGCTGATCGGCATTGCGATCGCAGCCTTGCCGCGCATCGACGAAGTGCCGGCGGATTTTTCCGCGCCGCTGTTGTGGAATTTCCGGCTTGCTTCGGTCGGCATCCAGGCGATCATCTGGACCACGCTCGGTCTGCTGTTCGGTGCGCTTGCGGCGCGCGAACTCGAGCGTCCGGTGGTTAAGCGAATGGCCGTGGCTTAAGGGTCTGGTTTTAAGGGTCCGGTTTCGCTAAGAAAAATGCCCGCACGGCTTTGGCCGCGTGGGCATTTTTCATTCTCCTAAGGCAACGCTGATTAATTCCACCACTAGTGCTTGTCAGGTGTTATAGAGCGCACGTGCAAGGAGAAAGGCAAACGACGATGAAGCAGCAGACGCTGGCGATGGCCGCGGATCAAGGTGCGGGGTTCGA
>LFLF01000114.1 GCA_001184395.1 Candidatus Paraburkholderia calva
AATGCGACATTAGCAGCACCTGAATCAACGAAGTCCGGCGTTAAATTAGTTGGGTCTGAACGTCGCGTTGGCTCTTTCGAATGAGTAGGCGCACATTCAAAAAAACTATTTCAACAGCCTGCTAGACTCGATGCATTGCGCACCCGACCGGAATTCCGCGTGAAGCTCTATGAAAAACTCGCCGATGAAATCGAGGCCGCCATGCGCCGCGGCATATTCGCGCCCGGCGAAAAGATCGCCCCGGTGCGGCAGGCGAGCCAGCAGCAAGGCGTGAGCATCAAGACGGTGCTGCACGCCTACGCGTTGCTGGAAAGCCGGGGCGTGCTGGAAACGCGTCCGCAATCCGGCTACTTCGTGCGCCCCGAGCCGCGTCAGGCAAGCGCAGAGCCGCCCGGACGTGCGATCGCGGTGGCGTCGGAAGTGGATGTGAGCTGGCTGGTGCTGTCCACGCTGCGCAGCATCCGCGCGCACGACGCCGTGCTGCTTGGCTCGCCGTATCCAGATCCCGAGCCGTTTCCGTGGAAGCGCATCAACTAGTACGCAAACGCCATCGCGCGCCGCCATTCGAGCTGGAACCTGATCGACGATCTGCCGCCCGGCAATCCCGAACTGATTCGCCAGATCGCGCGGCGTTACGCGGAGAACGGCGTGCCGGTGGACCCGCACGAGATCGTCATCACGGTCGGGGAGACCGACGATCAACATGAGCCTGCAAGGCCGTCGCGAAGCCGGGCGATACCGTTGCGGTCGAGTTGCCGACTTACTATGCGATGCTCCACGCCATCGAACGCCTCGGCATGCGCGCGATCGAGGTGCCGACGCATCCGCTCGAAGGCATCGACATCGACGTGCTCGAGCGGATCATCGCGCGGCGCAAGATCGCCGCATGCATGGTGATGCCGAATTTCCAGAATCCGCTCGGTTTTCAGATGCCGGATGAATGCAAGCGGAGGCTCGTCGAACTGCTGTCGGCGCACGAGATTCCGGTCATCGAGAACGACGTGTATCAGGAGCTGTATTACGGTGGTGATGCGCGTTCGTCCGCGTTCAAGAACTTCGATACCAAAGGGCTCGTGCTACACTGCGCGTCGTTTTCCAAGAGTCTCACGGCGTCGTACTGGATCGGCTGGTCCATGCCGGGGCGTTTCTGCGCGCAGGTCGAAAAGCTCAAGTTCCTCAACATGCTGACCACGCTGTCCGTGCCGCAGGTTGCCGTCGCGGACTATCTGCGCCAGGACGGCTACGACCGGCATCTGCGGCGCGTGCGCAAGCTGTACCGGCAGCAGGCGCGCATCATAAGCGCGATGGTCGAGCGCGTCTTTCCGACAGGCACACGCACATCGACGCCACAAGGCGGCTATGTGTTGTGGGTCAAGCTACCGGCCAGCGTCGATTCGATGAAGCTCTATCACGCCGCGCTCGAGAACGGCATCACCGTGGGGCCGGGGACCATGTTTTCGACGCGCAATGTATTCTGACATTTCATCCGGCTTACAGTTATCTGTGGACGGCGCAGAGCGAGGCGGCGTTGCGGCGGCTGGGCGAACTGGTCGATGAAATCGAAGCGCGCGGCGCGCGCCGCTAAAACCACATGACGAGGAAAACGCTGAATGAACGACGCAATCGATCCGGCGATGACCGCCGTCCTGACGCAGCTATGGCGCGCGAAACGGGAGGCGCCGGAACGCGCATGGTCGCTCGCCAAACTGGCCAAGCAGGCCGATCTGCCGATGAGCACGCTCAAGCGCCAACTCACGTCGCTGTCGGAAGGGGGCTGGTGCAGACGCAGGAGAGCGAGGACGGCACGGGCAGCGCGTGACTGAGCGAGGGCGGGGAGACGTTGTGCTCGGCGGTGTTCGGCGACGCGTGAGCGCTGTTCCTCCTGACGCACTGCCTTGGAAATCCACCTCACCCTCCACGGTCTCCACGGCCGCCGCGACCTGACCGGCCAGATCTACGGCCAGTTACGCGCGGGCATCGTCGAAGGACGGCTGCCGCCAACGCACACCTGCCGTCCACGCGTGATCTCGCCGCGCAACTCGGCGTGTCGAGAAAGACCACGCTTGACGTGTTCGAGCGGCTTATCGGGGAAGGCTATTTGCGTACGCGTCCCGGCGACGGCACTTTCGTCGCGAAAAGATTCATGCGGCTGCCGTCCGCGCGCCGAACCGGTGGCCTCTGACGCTCACGCGCGCGCGAGCAGAATCTGGCGCACCTTGTCCGCGCGCATGGCGGATACTCATGCCGCCGGTCGACGAAACCCTCGACTGCGACTTCAAGGGCGGCGTCACCGATAAAACCCTGTTCCCCTACGACGCGTGGTGCCGCTGCTTGAACCAGGCCCTGCGCCAGCAGGCGCGCGCGGGCGGCGGGGGGCGCGGCGTATCGCGATCCGGGCGGGTGAGCAGGAATTGCGGCTCGACATCGCGCGATATCTGGCCTTCAGCTGCGCGGTGACGTGCAACTGGCAGGATGTGATCGTGACCCAAGGCGCGCAGCAGGCGCTCGATCTGCTGGCACGCGTGGTCGTGCAGCCGGGCGATGTCGTCACCGTCGAGGAACCGGACTATCCGCCCCGCGCGGGTGCTGTTCGCGGCACAGGGCGCGCGCGTCGCGCATGTGCCGGTGGATGGCGAGGGCATCGTCGTGCGCAAGCTGCCGCGCAATACCCGGCTCGTGTACGTGACGCCGTCGCATCAGTTTCCACTCGGCATGCCGATGAGTCTGGAGCGCCGCATCGAGTTGCTCGAATGGGCAGCGAAGCGCGGCGCGGTGATCGTCGAGGATGACTTACGACGGCGAATTCCGCTTCGAAGGACGGCCCGTGGAGTCGCTCAAAAACCTGGATTGCGCGGGACTGGTCGCGTATGTCGGCACGTTTTCGAAAACGCTGTCTCCCGATCTGCGCCTGGGTTACGTGGTGCCGCCTGCGACGCTCGCCGAACCGCTGTGGTGCGCCAAGCAAACCGGCGACTGGCATAGCTGCCTGCTCACGCAAAGCATCTGCGGCGCATGCACAAGGCCTATGCCGAACGGCGTAGGGCGCTAATTGCGCATTTCACCACGAGTCTCGCGCCGTGGTTCGAACCCTGCCGGCGATGGCGGGCATCCATCTCGTCGTGCGTCTTTCGAGCGCCCTCGACGAGACGCGCGTCGTCGCGGCGGCGCGCGACATTTCCGTGGGCTTGTATGGGATCCGCGCGTTCTACGCGGGACCGGCGGCCGGGCAAGGCGTGCTGCTCGGCTACGGCGGCACGCGTCTCGACACCATCGAGCGCGGCCTGCCGAGACTGGCCGCGCTCATGCTGACGCTCGTCTAGTGCCGGTGGTTTTCCTGTATCGCGTCACGTCTCACTGATCGCATAGCAGCACCTTTTCCTGCGATGTGCAGCTCTGCTTCTTGGGCTTGGGCGCATCGGCATCGACGCTGCGCGCGGAGACTTGCTGCGCGCCGCCCTGCGACTGTTTGGCCAGCGCATCACGATGCGCGATGCACGAGCGCAAGCGCTTCTCCATCGGCGGATAGTACTTCCAGCCCTTGGTGAGCGGCGGCAGCTCGAGATGCACCTGCTTCCATTTCGGATGCCCGTTAGCCTGCAGTTCGTCGAAGTTGGTGCACAGCGAATCCGCGAACTTCGACAGCGCGCCGACCTGCCGCGCAGGCCGTAATCGTAGGTCACGAGGAACGCCTTGATGGTGAGCGTCGGCGTATCTTCGGTGATCCAGTTCGGATAACTGGTCGTACGGATCGTTGCGGGGAAATAGGTCTGCTTGGCGTGCCGTTTCGGGCGCGTTCGGGTCGAGCCGCAGCAGCTTAATCTGTTGCAGCAGTTCCGGATTCATGTCTTGGAACAGTTTGGCCGGCTGGCCCGCCACGATCACGGCGACGTCGATCTTGCGCACGATCAGCTTGGCGAGCGAGTCCTCGTTGTTCAGATGCTGCTCGTTGCTTTCCGCGATCGGCTCGCCGAACATCAGGCGGTACAGCGTTTCGGCCGACAGCGCCGTGCCGCTGCCGCTCGGTCCACGCTGATATTTTTGCCATTGATCTCATTGATGGTCTTGAGCGGCGAATCGGAACGCAGGACGAAATAAATCCCTTCGTCATAGAGCGGCATGATGGGCCGCAACGGTTGGATCACGCGTGCCGCGTCCGCGTTGCCCGATGCCGCCATGTCCATATATGCCTGATAGACATCGCTCTGCACCAGCGCGAATTTCACGCCCGCCTCGTAGCGCATGCGCTGCACGTTCTCGGCCGATCCCTGCAAGGGCAGCACGTCCAGGCTCATGCCGGCTGGATCGGCCACATATTTCGAAAGGTCCCGCCCGATCTGGATATACATGCCGCGGCGCTCCTGGCCGGTGGTGATCTTGTACGGCACCGGATCGGCCGCGTAGCTCGGCTGCGTTGCCGCGAACAAACCGAGACCGCCGACGGCGAGCAGCGCCAGCGCCCCGCGCGCGGCGTTTCGCATTAATTGATTTGCAACGTGATTGACCCTTGATCGGAGTTAAACGGATGCCTTGGAACGTGCGCGATACCTCTCGCATCGCGCGAAAAATCGGTCGTGCGGTCGTGCGGTCGTGCGGTCGTGCAAAGAGCGGCGCGCGGTGGGTGTCTCCTGGCTGTGCCGCGTGGATCTCGTTTTATTGCTTTATTGATTTGTCGATGCGTGTCACTGCGCGGGCTTGGGCATCGTGTCCGAGCCGCTCCAGCCGTATTGCTTGATGGCGCGTTCCAGTGCTTCCGTCTTGTCGTCGGTATGTACCGAGGTCGGCATGGTGGCGAGCGTCGTGATTGTCGCCGACGGCGTTGACGCTGGTCACGGCGCGCGAGGGCGACGGCCGTGTGCGGCACGGCGGCCGGCGTGCCGCTGCTGCCGAGCAATTGCGGCGTGCCGGTCGCGGCGGGCTGCCACGGCGTCTGTTCGATATAACGCGGCGCGTGCGGCGTCGACGATTGCACCGCGGGCGCGGCCGGGGCTGCGGGTGCCGAAGGTGTCGCGGACGGCTGTTGCGCCGGCGTCTGGCCGAGGTATTGTGGGCCGTGCGGCGAGGACTGCTGATTCTGCGTATCGCCGATGTACTGCGGCGCGCGGCGCGGCGGCCTGCGCCGTAGGCGCGCGAGGCGCAGTCTACGTGTGCGTGACGGCGTTCAGCGGGGGCGTCGTGGTTGTCGTCGTTGTCGGAGCGGTCGTTGCCTGCGGGATCGTCGGTGTCGTGGCAGCGACGCTCGGTGTGCCCTGCGTGCCCGGCGTTGGCATGCCCGCCATGCTCGGTGCGCCGACCGTCGCGGCGGTGAGCGCGTTAGTCGCGGCTTGCGCGCAGGTGAGCCTCTCGTTGCGCGAGACAGAGTCGTTGTCGGCGTGGGCGTCGTCGGCGCCCAGCTGACGCGAGTCCGTCGCGCTGTGTGCCGCGCGCCGGTCGGCGCCGCGTTGCGCCGATGTCGCAGGCGCCTTGCCGGACGGCGTCACCGTGACGACATTGGTTTGTGCCGCCACAGCCGACGCCTGCGCCGCCCCATTCTGCTTCGCGCTGTTCGGCACGGGCGGCGTGGTCAGCGCTTTCTTCGCCGCGGCCGCCGTGCTGTTCGACGCCCAGCCTGCGTGCTCGATCACCTTCTCGAGCATCGTCTGCGATTTGGTATTGCCGATATCCAGCGTCTCGACCGCGTTCTGCTGCACGCACGACCAGGCGGAAGTCCGTTCGCACGCGCGAGCCAACTGAAGCGCCGCATCGCGCTGCAATTCGTGTTTGACGAGCTCGTCCTTCATCGCGTCGAATTCGGGGCGCGCCCGTTGCTGCGCGGTCGCGATCTTCAACCGGCCGCGCGCCGCCGTCAGATCGTGTTGATCCAGCGCGAGCCGCAAGCCCACCAGAGCATCGCGGGCGGCGATGGCGCGCGCTTGCGTCTGCGCATACTGCTCGGTGATGGCCGGCGCGATCGGCGCGTGCGCGGTAGTCGTCGTACCACTCGATCCATGCGTGAGCGCGCCGAATTTCGAATCGATCGAGCCGGACGCTGTGATCTGCCGACGGCGACGAATCGTCCACGAGCCGCCGTATTGGAGACAGAACACCGCGCTTGCAATCACCGTCTTGCGCTGGCTCCACTTGTCGGAGCCGGGCAGGGCGTCGGGGTTATCGGGATCGTGGGAATTGTTGTAAGCGTTGCGGGCGGATTGCTCGACCCACAGCATCTAGCGCGCCCGATGTTCCGCCGCCGTCCGCGCGATGCGCTCGCTGGCCCGCGACGGGTTTCACGGCGCGGGCCAGCTGGGTTCGCGATCGTCGCCGCCCGCGCCGGAAGCCGCATCCAACCCCAGCGATGCGCCCGCGGATGCGAACGGTTGCGTCGCCGTCTGTTCGAACATGCTGCCACGCTTGCGCGCTGGTTTGACGTCGCCCTCGTCCTTGCGGCCAAACGCGGCGTTGCGGGCCGCCGGGCACGTGGGGCAACTGTCGGCATTCTTGCGCATCGTGCTGCCGCAACGCTGGCAGACGACGGAGAACATGGAGGCGGGAAACGTCAAACGCGTGGTCATGCTAAAAGCCCTCGAAGGACATGTGCGATGAAGTTGCCGATTTCGCGTGGCCGCCATGCGCGCCATACGGCGCGCGCGAACGCAGGGAACCGTCCCGCGGCAACAATCCTTCGTATTGTTTCGCCCGGTACGGTGCCTGCGTCGTGTACTGGGAAAAATCCAAATATAGATCAACCCTCCTCGGACGTCAATCGCGTTTCCCACCTATCCGGGGCCGCCGAAAACCGGAGAGACTGCCTCTCGTGGCGTCGCGCTCGTGGCGCGCCGCCTGCGGCTCTACATGCGTTTCCATATTTGCTCGTATCGCGGCTGACCGAATGCAGCCGGCGCGTGACCCTCGGAAGATGTGAAGCGTCTGGATCGGTGCGGCCGTGGCGTATTCCTGGTCCGGGAATACGCGCAATGCGCCTCGCTTACATCGCTCACTGTTTTTGACATTTTGGGTGCGCGGCGGCAGTTTGCAGCCGCCAATCCATAACCGATAACCGACAAGGCGGAATGGCCGGTAGATAACCCACTGATGGAAAAGAAAATCGCGCGCCCAATCGGCGCGTGCGTTGAGCAAACGCTTGCGCCGGAGACGAAAATATGCATGGCTTCGTATCGCGGAATCTGGCGTGCCGCATCGCGTACAGATGCTTTGCTATCCGAACTAAGTTGTCGAGGAACAAAGGCTTTTCAACTGACGCGCGAAACGTGAAGGGCCGCGACGCATTGCGCGCTGCGGCCCTTCATCGGCTACCGGCTTGCGTGCAGCCTTAATCGGCCAGTTGCAGCTTGCCGTCGATATGGCGATTCGATACGGCGATTCAGACCGAGCGGGTTTTCCGTCTTGAGCGCATCTGGCAGCAGCGCGTCCGGCAGATCCTGATAGCTCACCGGGCGCAGGAAGCGGTAGATCGCAAGGCTGCCGACCGAGGTCGAGCGGCCATCCGCAGTCGATGGAAACGGGCCGCCGTGCACCATCGCGTGACCGACTTCCATGCCCGTGCCGAAGCTGTTCACCAGCAGACGGCCGGTGCGGCACTCGAGCGCCGGCAGTACGCGCTTGGCGTCGGCATAGTCTGCTTCGTCGATATGCAGCGCCGAGGTAAGCTGGTCTTCGAGCGATTCGACGAGTTCGAGCATCGCGTCGAGGCTCGGGCAGTGCACGATCAGCGACGACGCGCCAAAGATTTCTTCTTGCAGGTCGTGGCTCTTGCGGAACGCCTCGGCGGTCGTGACGAACAGTGCCGACTGGCCCTGGTTCTCGCCCTTGGTGGCCAGACCGCGCTCGGTGCAGGTGACGGCGGCGTGATCGCCGGCCTTCAAGACCGAGCTTTCATAGGTCTTAAAGATTCCCGGCGTCAGCATGGTCTGCGCGGCGGTTTCCTTGAGCGCGGCGGACGCGGCTTCGATGAACTTGTCGAGATCCGGACTGTCGATGGCGAGCACCAAACCCGGGTTCGTGCAGAACTGGCCCGCGCCGAGCACGAGCGATTGCACGAACGACTTGCCGATGGCCTCGCCACGGTTCTTCAGCGCGTTCGGGAACAGCAGGACCGGGTTGATGCTGCTCATTTCCGCATAGACGGGGATCGGTTCGGTGCGGGCGGCGGCCAGCTTCATCAGCGCCGTGCCGCCTCCGCGCGAACCGGTGAAGCCCGCCGCCTTGGTGCGGTTGTCCTTGATGAGACCCTGGCCGATGTCACGGCCGCTGTCGAAGAGCAGCGAGAACGTGCCTTCGGGCATGCCGCAGTCCTTCACGGCCTTTTGTACCGCGCGGCCGACGAGTTCCGCCGTGCCCGGATGTGCCGAGTGCGCCTTCACGATGACCGGGCAGCCAGTGGCCAGCGCCGATGCCGTGTCGCCGCCCGCCACCGAAAACGCCAGCGGGAAGTTGCTCGCGCCGAACACGGCGACCGGGCCGAGGCCGATCTGACGCAGGCGCAGATCGACGCGCGGCAGCGGCTTGCGCTCGGGTTGCGCCGGATCGATACGCACGCCCATGAAGTCGCCGTTGCGCACGACATCCGCGAACATGCGCAACTGGCCGACCGTGCGGCCGCGCTCGCCTTCCAGACGCGGACGCGGCAGGCCGCTTTCCATCATGCAGCGCTCGATCAGACCGTCGCCGATATCGAGGATGTTCTGCGCGATCGTTTTCAGAAACCTCGCGCGTTTCCGGCGCGGTTTCACGATAGACGTCGAACGCGGCCCAGGCGAGGGCGCAGGCGCGGTCGAGGTCAGCGAGCGTCGCGCCGCCGAAAGCCGGTTCGATGGCCGCGCCGGTGGATGCATTGACGGCCTTGATGAAACCGTTGTTGCCGAAAACCGATTGCTGACCGATGAGCAGGTTGCCAGTGAGTTGCATGTGTCTCGTCCTTGGAAGAGTGATTCGTGGCGGGCCAATTGTACGATGACTGCCGCTCTGCCCTGAATATACAGCCTCGCGCGCGTGGCTGTATAGTGAAACCTTTCCATCGGATGATCGCTTTTTGGAATCACCCAACGCCTGGACGGCAGTATGAAGAACACGCTCGACGTATTGATGTCGCGACTGCGCATGAAGCAGTTGCAACTGCTAATCGCGCTGGACGATCACAAATCGCTGCACAAGGCCGCTGGCGCGATGGTGATGACTCAGTCCGCCGCCAGCAAGGCGCTGGCCGAACTCGAATCGATGCTGGAGGCGCCGCTGCCGCTGTTCGAACGCGCCAAGACCGGCCTGATTCTGAATCCGTTCGGCCGCTGCATGGTGCGTTACGCGCGCGTGCTCGCCGCCGATCTCACCTCGCTGTGTCAGAAGTGGCGCAGATTCGCGCGGGCACGAGCGGGCGGCTGACGGTCGGCACCATCATGGGCGCGGTGCCGTGCGTGCTCGCGCCGATCGCCAACGAGATGCACGCGAAGCATCCGGACCTGGCCATCGAGATCGTCGAGGACACCAGCGCGAACATGCTCGTGATGCTCGACGACGGGCGCGTCGATCTGGTGATCGGGCGGGCGAGCGTGTCGGACCAGCCATCGAAATATCACTATCAGCCGCTGACGGACGAGCCGATGTCGGTCGTGGTCGGCCACGATCATCCGCAGATGAACGCGCGGAAAGTGAGCCTTGCCGATCTGGCCGCGTTGCGCTGGGTCACCTATCCGACCTATATGTCGATGAGCGCGTTGCTCCAGCGCGAACTCGATCTCGCGGGCCTCACCATGCCCGCCAATCCCATCTCGACTGCCTCGTCGCTGGTCACCGTGACGCTGCTCCAGCAGAGCACGGAACTTGTGTCGATCCTGCCCGCGAGCGTGGCGCGCCTGTTCGAAACGCATGGCATGTTGCGCATCCCGACGGTACCGATGAAATCGAAATCGCAGACTTACGCATCGTCACGCGCAAGGGCGGGGCGCTGTCGCCGGCTGTGCGCCAGTTCGTGCAGATGCTGCGCAACCGCAGCCGTCCGCACTGAGCACGCACATGTAACGCACGCCGTTCAACGCGTCGCGACGACGAAGAAGCGCGGGAACGGCAGCAGCACCGTGCCGTCCGGAAGCTCGGCGTAAGCGGACTCCAATGCTTGCCGATAGCGTTCGAGAAACGCGGGCCGTTCGTGTTGGTCGAGTTTCGCGAGGAACGGTCGCAGCGCGCTGCCCTTGAACCATTCGATGACCGCATCGAGGCCGCCTTCCAGCGGATGGTGATACGTCGTACTTCTGTCACGGGACAAGGCGGACCGGCTCGGTTCGTTCGATGCATTCATACAAGGCTTCTCGATGGACGACTCTGCATGTTAGCCGACGCACAGACCTCCTCGCAGAAGTCGGTCCCCACGCGCGCACTGCGTAAAACTACGCGGTAAGTCCTACCTGAGCCCGTCACGAAAAAGCCGAAGCCAACGGTCGGAATTCGTTTTTGCGGTCAGGCATCGTCCTATACTGGCTTGGCGCGCGGGCTCCTTTTTCCGCGTGCACTTCAACGATTCATTAATAAAAACGACGCGCGTCGTGTACCGGCGCCAGCACAGGAACTTGCAGATGAGCGACACTCCAGCCGGTGGCTTGAACGGTCTCGTGGCCGCGCTGCGCACGCAGCAAGCTGCGCTCGCCGAACGATGGATGAAGCTCGTGTTCGGCGACAACGAAGTCGAACATTCGGATCAACTTACGTATCGCCAGCTCGCGGATCATCTGCCGAGCATCTTCGAGGAAATCTGCATCGTGCTGGAGTCGCGCAATCTGCGCGAGCAGGAAGGCTCTATCGAACACAACGCTCGTCAGCATGGGCAATGGCGCTGGCAGCAGGGCTATCGCATCGATGAACTGGTGCGTGAACTCGACCTGTTTCGCCAGGTGTTGCTCGGGGCCATCGGTGAATACACCTCGACCGGTGCCGGCCTGTCGCGCGCAGACGAAGAACATGCGCGCCTCATGACCGACGAAGTGGTGAGCTTCGTCACGCTCGCTTCGATTCGCGAAGCGGTGAGCGAGCGCGATCGCAAGATCGACGAATACACCGGCATGCTGGAACGCGCTAACTACGAACTGACGCTGCGGCAAAGGCTGATCGGCGATCTGTATGAAACGCGCATGCAGATCACGCGACGCGTTGCGCACGATCTGCGCAATTTTCTGAACGTGTTTTCGACCGCGTTGCAATTGGCCACGCGGTCCGCGGCCAAGCGCGAGACGGCGCTCAGTTTTGCGCAGCGGCAGGTCACGGACATGGCGACGCTCGTCGATGAAATGGTCAAGTACTCGAAAGTGCTCGGCGACGATTTGATCCTGACGGTCGATCCGTTCGATGTCGTCGAACTCTTCGACGAACTGATGCAGGCATGCCGCGTCGCGATCGAGGCGAAGGGGTTGAAGCTCGTCGGGCAACTGGACACGACTTTGGGCAAGGTGAAATCGAACCGGCTGAAAGTGAAGCAGGTCGCGCTGAACCTGCTGTCGAACGCGATCAAGTACACGACCTCGGGCGAGATCGTGCTGTCGATCAACGCGGCGCCCGACGATCGCTGGCGTCTGCGCGTAACCGATACGGGCGTGGGCATCGGCGCGGACGATCAGGAGCGCGTGTTCGAGGAATTCGAGCGCGCCGCGGGCAACGACATTCCCGGCGCGGGCCTCGGGCTCGCGATCGTGAAGGAACTGTGCCGCACGCTGGACGGCGAGCTCAAGTTCCAGTCGGCCAAGGGCAAGGGCAGTGTGTTCGAGGTTAGCTTTCCACTGGTGCTCGAACCGAAGCCGCCGGTCAAGAGCGAGTAAAGAAAAGGCGAACGGGTCGCCCCGTTCGCCTCCGGTCTCGTGATGGCGCATTAAACGCCTACGCGGTCAGAGCTTCTTCGACGACTTCATCTTCCACCGACGAACTGATCAGGTGATCGAATGCCGAGAGCGATGCCTTCGCCGACCGTGATCACGATTTGCTTGTACGGCACGGTCGTCACGTCGCCGGCGGCGAACACGCCGGGGACCGACGGCGCGTCCTTCGCATCGACGACGATCTCGCCGAACTTCGACAACTCGATGCTGCCCTTGAGCCATTCGGTGTTCGGCACGAGGCCGATCTGCACGAACACGCCTTCCAGTTCGATGCGCTTCTCTGCGTCGGAAACGCGATCTTTATAGACGATGCCGTTCACGCGCTTGTCGTCGCCGGTCACTTCCGTCGTCTGGCTTTGCGTGATGATCGTCACGTTCGCGAGGCTGCGCAGCTTCTTCTGCAGCACGGCATCTGCGCGCAGTTCGGCGCCGAATTCGATCAGCGTCACGTGCGCCACGATGTTCGTGAGATTTATCGCCGCTTCGACGCCCGAGTTGCCGCCGCCGATCACCGCGACGCGCTTGCTCTTGAACAGCGGGCCGTCGCAGTGCGGGCAGTAGGCTACGCCGCGTCCGCGATATTCGCGCTCGCCCGGCGCGCGATTTCACGCCAGCGTGTACCGGTCGCGAGAATGATCGTTTTGGCCCGCAGCACCGCGCCGCTCGCCAGATGAATCTCGTTGATACGGCCCGGCACGAGCTTTTCGGCCCGCTGCACGTCCATCACGTCGACTTCGTACTTCGTATTCCTTGACGTGCTGCTCCAGCGCGACCGCGAACTTCGGTCCTTCGGTTTCCTTGACCGAAACGAAATTTTCGATCGACATGGTATCCAGCACCTGGCCACCGAAGCGCTCGGCCACCACGCCCGTCGCAATACCATTGCGCGCCGAGTAGATCGCCGCCGCCGCGCCCGCGGGGCCGCCGCCGACGATCAGCGTATCGAACACCGGCTTGTTTTCCAGTTCCTTCGCGGCGCGCTCGGCCGAACCCGAATCGAGCTTGGCGAGAATTTCCTTGACGCCCGTGCGTCCCGAACCGAAGTTCTGGCCGTTGAGGAACATCATTGGCACGGCCATGACCTGACGCTCTTCGACTTCCGTCTGGAACAACGCGCCGTCGATGACAATGTGCCTGATGCGCGGGTTGATCAGCGCCATCACGTTGAGCGCCTGCACGACTTCCGGGCAGTTATGGCACGACAGCGAGAAATACCTCTCGAAGCTGAAGTCGCCGTCGAGCGCGCGGATCTGTTCGATGGTCGCGTCATCCAGCTTGATCGGATGGCCGCCGGTCTGCAGCAGCGCGAGCACGAGCGAGGTGAATTCGTGGCCCATCGGAATGCCGGCGAAGGTGATGCTCGCTGCCTTGCCCGGCTCGCCAATGGAAAACGACGGACGGCGCGCGCTGGCGTCCTCTTTCTCGACGACGCTGATCTGCGTGGTCAGCGAAGCGATTTCGTCGAGCAGGCTTTTCAGCTCTTTCGACTTGTCGCTGCCGTCGAGGAAGGCGACGAGCTTGATCGGCCGGGTGAGCTTTTCCAGGTAGGCTTTCAACTGAGACTTGAGATTGGCTTCCAGCATGGCGTTGTCCGTTCCGTTTTCTTTTTGACAGACTAGTTTCGATACGGCGCCGAGTTACGGGCGCTGCGTCGAAAGCGTTTCTTGGGTGTTTCCGGACCCGCCGCGGGCCTGCGGCGAGTCCTTCAAGCTCGTAGAGGATACGAAGCTTAGGGCAACGCTGATTAAGTCCACCATTAACAAACAGGCTGTTGAAATACCCTCTACGCGGGTCATCTTACGCGGATCATCTGATTGGAAGGGGCAAACTGGGCGGGGCAAACGTTGAATCAAGGAATCGAACGACACTGAGACCGAAACGATGCGCAGAGCGGACGGCTACACCGAATTGATGTTCATGATGACCACGCTGGATAACTTCGTTCCGGCCAATCACCCGCTGCGACCGATTCGG
>LFLF01000115.1 GCA_001184395.1 Candidatus Paraburkholderia calva
TCGCGTGTGCTTGCGGCAAGTCTCAAACCCCGCACCTTGATCCACGGCCATCGCCAGGGTCTGCTGCTTCATCGTCGTTTGCCTTTCTCCTTGCACGTGCGCTCTATAACACCTGACAAGCACAAGCGGTGGACTTAACAAGCGGTGGACTTAATCAACATTGCCTTAACTCGCAATATCCAACTCAAACGCGCACTCGAACCGTCCCGACCGCACGATCCTGTGCGAGCCGTCGTCGTCACTCCGCTCCTTGATCGTGAGCGACAACCCATTTCCAACCGCCTGCACGCGCAACGCCGTGGTGCTGCGAGTGCCGTATTCCGGCGTCTCGATGAACGCCGCTGACAATACCCGCTCCCGCTCGATGGAAAGCCCGGTGGCAGGCAGCTTGTCTTCATCGGCCATGCAAGGGTCGCGCAGGATGTCGATCATCTGATCGAGCGACGACGCCGCGTCGGCGCGATTGCCGTACCAGCCAAGTTCGCGGCGCGTGAAATCCCCGGCCAGCAGATTAAAACCGTTATAGCGATGACCTTCGCCGGCCCCGCGCCGCAGATACGCCATCGGCACCATGCGCTCGCCCGCGAGGAAGGCGCTGACCAACGTGCCGCGCGTCGGCACATCGGAACGCACGTCGGCACGCGCACGATAGTTGGTCAGCGCCGCGAAGCGCCCGTCACGGCTTACGCCGAGCCAGGTGCCGCCGCCCGTCAGGTCGTGGCCCGCGAGCACGCCGGGCGCATCGGTCCACCAATGCATCGGTTCGACGTCGCAGCAGAAGAATGCGTCGAGACAGCGTGAGCAGCACGTGCTTGCCGCCGTGCGGCGCGCCGGGTTGCCAGTCGAAGACGATCAGGCACATGAGGCGCGCATCACTCGTCGGAGGGGAAGGCGTACGGCAGCGGCAGAAAAGTGAGAGCAGGGCCGTCCGCCGAACCGACGTGTACGGAACCGTTATCGAGCGCGGCCAGCTTAATTTCGACCAGGCAATCCACGCCGCCGCCCTGCGCAGGCGCTGCGTTAATCACCATGCCACACGGCTGGCCGGGATCGGCCGCGTGAAACAGTTCCGCGCCGTGCGTGGCAGCCTCGCCGTGCGCCAATGCCGTACGGCGCTTGATCGTGCCCTGATACTGGCTGCGCGCAATGATCTCCTGCCCGGGATAGCAGCCCTTCTTGAAATTTACCGCGCCGAGCACGTCGAAATTCACCATCTGGGGCACGAACTGCTCGACCGTCGCATGCGTGATGCGCGGTTCGCCCGCGTGGATGTCCAGCCAGTCCCACATCGCTTCGGGCGCGCGCGTGAGCGGTTCGCCGAGCGTGGCGAGATGCGCCTCGATATCGGCCTTCGGGCCGACCCACAGGAAGCGCGCACGCTTCGCCGCATCCGGCACGCGGATCAGCGCGCCGTGCGGGCCTTCCACTTTGACGTGCACGCCATCGGGAAGGGCATCGAAAATGCCCGATAATGGCTTGCGCACATCGCCCGCGAAGCCAACAGCCGCGACGTCCGGAGTCGCATCGGAAAGCTTGGTCTTCGCGTGCAGCACGAACATCGATAGGCGTTTCTGCACGACGGCCTGCACGTCCCGGGCGATCAGCAGGCGAATCGCGTCGGACGTGCGCCACATCAGGAACGAGCCGAGCAGGCGGCCTTTCGGCGAGCAATAGCCCGCGAGCCGCGCCGTCGAGGCATCGAGATGCTGGACGTCGTTGGTGATCTGGCTATGCAGGAAGGACGCGGCGTCTTCGCCCTTGATGTCGACCACGCCGAACTGCGTCAGCGGCATGTAGGCACCGGCGGTAGTCACGGCGTCGAAGTCGGAAGCGGCGAGAGTGGAGGTCGGGGAATTCATGGAGTGAAGTACGGTCAATCCTATCGTTTGTCCTCGGTCATTCTGACCGGGGCACGGGTGTGCAAGTTATTATATTGGTCTTATTCCTAGCGTGTTCCGCATGTCCCTTCTGAAGAAACTCATCGTGGCGGTGGTGCTTGCCGCGGTGCTCGCGGCGGCCGTCGCCGGGGGCGTCTACTGGTGGGCCAATCGGCCGATGCCGCTCACGCCGCCCGAACTGGACGTCACTATCAAGCCTCACAGCAGCCTGCGCAGCGTCACTACACAACTGACGCGCGGCGGCGTGCCCGTCGAGCCGGAACTGTTCGTGCTGATGACTCGCGTGCTCGGCCTGTCCGCGCAGCTCAAATCAGGCAATTACACGTTCAAGGACGGCGTGACGCCCTACGAGGTGCTGCAAAAACTGGCCCGCGGCGATGTGAACGAATACGTCGCGACGGTCATCGAAGGCTGGACGCTACAAAAAATGCGCGCCGAACTGGACGGTAATCCCGCCTTGAGGCACAACACAGCCGGCATGAGCGACATCGATCTGCTGAAAGCCATCGGCACGACGGAGCAGGGCGACAAAACCTCCGCGGAAGGGCTTTTTTTCCCGGATACGTACCTGTTCGACAAGGGCGCGAGCGACCTGACGGTCTACAAGCGCGCCTACAAGGTCATGCAGCAGCGTCTGAGCGAAGCGTGGGCGACGCGCGCGCCGAATTTGCCTTACAAAACGCCTTATGACGCGCTGATCATGGCGTCCATCGTCGAGAAGGAAACCGGGCGGGCGCAGGACCGGCCGCTGGTCGTGGCGGTATTCGCGAACCGGTTGCGCATCGGCATGCCGCTGCAGACGGATCCGAGTGTGATCTACGGACTCGGCCCGGCCTACGGTGGTCATCTGAAGAAAAAGGACCTGCAGAGGGACACTCCGTACAATACCTACACACGCATGGGCCTGCCGCCGACGCCGATCGCGCTGCCGAGTGTCGCCGCGCTCAACGCCACACTGAACCCCGCCACGAACAATGCGCTCTATTTCGTGTCGCGTGGCGACGGCAGCAGCATCTTTTCCGACAATCTGGGCGACCACAACAAGGCCGTCGACAAGTACATCCGGGGTCAATGAATGGCGCGGGGCAAGTTCATCACGTTCGAAGGCATCGACGGCGCGGGCAAAACCACGCATCTGGACTGGTTTCGCCAGCAACTCGCGGCGAAACTCGAAGGAAGCGGCCGTCAGGTCGTGATGACGCGCGAACCGGGCGGCACGCCGCTCGGCGAAACGCTGCGCAACATCCTCCTGAATCAGCCGATGGATCTGGAAACCGAAGCGCTGCTGATGTTCGCCGCGCGCCGCGAGCATCTGGCGCAGGTCATCGAACCGGCGCTCACGTGCGGTGACTGGGTGCTGTCAGACCGTTTCACCGATGCGACCTTCGCCTATCAGGGCGGCGGACGCGGTCTGCCGCGTGACAAGCTGGAAGCGCTCGAGCGCTGGGTGCAGGGCGGCTTCCAGCCGGATCTGACCGTGCTGTTCGACATTCCGCCCGACACCGCCAGCGAGCGCCGCTCGGCCGCGCGCGCGCCGGACAAGTTCGAAAGCGAGTCGGAAACCTTCTTCGAACGCACGCGAGCAGAATATCTGCGGCGCGCGGCGGAAGCGGCGGACCACTTCCATATCGTCGATTCGTCGCGGCCGATCGATGAAATCCGGCTGCGGCTCGAAGCGGTCGTGGCCGGCCTCTGAGCGAACCTTCAACGAAGCGAAAAGCGAATCCCGATGATCTACCCCTGGCAAACCGGCGACTGGCAGCGTCTTCAGCAACTGCGCGTGCACTGGCCGCATGCGCTTCTGCTGCACGGGCAGTCGGGCATCGGCAAGTTCGCGTTCGCGCAGCATCTGGCGCAGGGCCTGCTCTGCGAGACGCCCGCCGCGAACGGCGAGCCGTGCGGAACGTGCCCGGCGTGCCACTGGTTTTCGCAGGGCAATCATCCGGATTACCGCGTCGTCGTGCCGGAGATCCTCGCGGGGTTTGTTGCGCCTTCGGGTGACGGCAAATCAGACGCGCCCGCCGCATCCGACGACAACGACGACGACGGCAAGAAGTCGCGTGCGCCGAGCAAGGAAATCCGCATCAAGCAGACGCTCGCGCTGGTGGATTTCTGCGCACTGGGCTCGCATCGCGGCGGCCTGCGCGTCGTCGTGCTCTATCCGGCCGAAACGCTCAATGTCGAAGCATCGAACGCGCTGTTGAAAACGCTCGAGGAACCGCAACCCGGCATCGTGTTCCTGCTGGTGGCATCGCGCATCGATCAGTTGCTGCCGACCATCGTGAGCCGCTGCCGCCAATGGCCGATGAGCCTGCCCACGCCGGACGAGGCGCGGTCGTGGATGTCGGCGCAGGACGTGGACGACTCCGCCGCGCTGCTCGCCGAGGCCGGCGGCGCGCCGCTCAGAGCGCTCGCGCTCGCGCACGACGAAACCCGTCCGTTGCGCGATTTCACGCTCCAGCAACTGGCCACCGGCGCCAACTGCGATGCCTTCGCGTGCGGTGAAAACCTGCAGAAGTTGCCTGTGCCGGTGGTGCTGGGCTGGTTGCAGCGCTGGCTGTACGATCTGCTCGCGCAGCACATGGCGAGGCGGCCGCGTTATTTTCCGGGCGCGGCGAAGGCGCTCGCGCGCTGCGCCCAGAGTGCCGATCCGGCCGCGCTCGCACGCTACACCAAGACGGTCACGCTGCAACGCGTGGTGGAAAATCATCCGCTCAATGCACGGCTCGTGTTCGAGGAGCTGTTCATCGCCTATCGCGGCATCTTCACCGCCTGAATCGGACAGACGGCGCCATGAGCTTTTCTCAACGCGACATTAGGCCGGACCATCTGCCCGCCATCGTCGGCCTCTATAATTCGACTTCGTTCCCGGCAAGCGGCTCGACGCGCCGGTCGCCACGGCATCACACGGCATAAGCCAGTTCAGGAGCATCGGATGTTCGTCGATTCGCATTGCCATATCAATTTTGAAGGGCTGGCCGATCGCCTGCCCGACGTGCTCGACAAGATGCGCGAGCTTCAAGTCTCGCAGGCGCTGTGCGTATCCGTCGATCTCGAAACGCTGCCTTCGGTGCTCGATATCGCGGAGCGCTGCGACAACATTTTCGCCTCGGTCGGCGTGCATCCGGATCACGAGGACATGCGCGAGCCCAGCGTCGCGGAACTTGTCGAACTGGCGCGGCATCCGAAGGTGTGCGCGATCGGCGAGACCGGGCTCGATTACTACCGCCTCGAAGGCCGCAGCATCGAGGACATGGAATGGCAACGCGAGCGCTTTCGCACGCACATCCGTGTCGCGCATCTGACGGACAAGCCGCTCATCATCCATACCCGTTCGTCGTCGGCCGATACGCTGCGCATCATGAAGGAAGAGCGCGCCGAGGTGCTGGGCGGCGTCATGCATTGCTTCACCGAGCCGTGGGATGTCGCTGAGCAGGCGCTGGCGCAGAACTTTCATATCTCGCTATCGGGCATTGTCACGTTCAAGAACGCAAAGGACGTGCAGGACGTCGCGCGGCGCGTGCCGATCGAACGCCTGCTGATCGAGACGGATTCGCCGTATCTCGCGCCGGTGCCGTATCGCGGCAAACCGAATGAACCTGCGTACGTCAGCTATGTCGGACGTTTCATCGCGCAGTTGCGCGAGACGACGGACGAAGAACTCGCGCAGGCGACCACCGACAACTTCTTCCGGCTCTTCAAGATCGCGAGGCCCGTGGCGCATTGAGTTTCAATCGTCCAATGGCCGTCGTGACCATCGATTCACGGTACTACCAAGGCATGTCCGCTATGAACAACTTCTCGATCGCAGCCACCAAAACCTCCGCGCGCGCCGTTCTGGCGGGCGCCTTGCTCGTCGCCTGCGCCTTCGTGCAGCCCGTATGGGCCGCGTCGGCGGACTCGCTCATCAAGGCGGTGAAGTTCGACGATGTGTCGTCGGTGAAGAAATTGCTCGCGCAGGGCGCGGACCCCAACACGGTCGATAACACCGGCACGCCGCTTTTGCTGATCGCGGCGCGCGAGAAGTCGGACAAGGTCGGCCAGTTGCTCGCCGACAACCCGAAGACCGACCTCGAAAAGCTCGACCCTGCCGGCGAAAACGCGATGATGCTCGCCGCGCTCAACGGCGACGCGACCTTCGTGAATCTCCTGATCGCTAAGGAGGCCGAAGTGAACAAGAAGGGCTGGATGCCGCTGCATTACGCGGCGACCAACGGTCACGACGATATCGTGAAAATCCTGCTCGACCATTCGGCTTATATCGACGCCACATCGCCCAACGGCACGACACCGCTGATGATGGCCGCACGCGGCGGCCATCTGTCGACCTGCAAGCTGCTGCTCGACGAGGGCTCGGACCTGCGTCTCAAGAACCAGATCGGCATGACGGCGGTGGACTTCGCCAACAAGTACAGCGAGAAGGACGTCGCCGAAGGCCTGCAGGCGCACCTGAATTCGATGCAAGGCAATGCCGCCCCGGCCGCAAACAGTGCAAAATAACGTCGCACGGTATCGAGGGACGAAAGTGGGCCGCGCAGCCCGCCGCGCCGACACCGGATTTACATTATCCGCCGCTCAACATAAAAGGAAGATCATGCTGCGGGAATTCGTCATCACCTGTGCTCTCGCGACATCCGTATGCGCATTCGCGTTCACCGGAAGCGACCTGAACAAGCTCTGCACCAAAACCGACCCCAACTCGCGCACGGCGTGCGCCGCTTATATCGAAGGCGCGGCGGACGGCGTGTACAACACGATCGAGGCCATCGGCGGAACCTCCGGCCCGCAAGTCGGCCAATACTTCTGCTTGCCCGCGGACGTGAAGCCGCAGCAGCTGACCGACGCGGTGCGCAAGTACATCGGCGACAATCCGGACAAGGCCACCTTCAACGCCACGACGATGGTGTCGCTGGGCCTAGGCAAGGCGTTTCCCTGCAAGGCGGAACGCTGAGAGCATCGGCGAAACCGGGCGCATGCGGCAGTCAGCGGGGCGCCGCGCGTGAAGCGCGGCAGTGCTGGCATTGCAATTGCTTTTCCGCAAGCCGTGACATTCGAAGCATCCGATCCATTCGGGCCGCAGGTCCCGTCACAGCAGGACCACGTGCAACGCTGACAGGAACGCCATCGAGAATTTTCTAAACGATTTCGCCAAGGGACACGACCGCCGTATCCACCTTTTACAGGCCGATCCCGTGATGCACATGCCTTCCTTCGACCATTTTCTGGATCTCGCCGAGCGGCCGCTCGGCACATGGCTCGGCGCTTTCGCCGTCGCCGCTGTTGCCATCGTGTTCGCCATCGGTGTGCACCGCGTCGGCGCACGCGTCCTCACGCGTATCGCGCGCCCTTATCCCTTAATGAGCACGGTGCTGCGCTACATCGACACGCCGGCGCTCGTACTGCTGATCATCCTCGGCATCGCTTTCGTCATGTTCGAGGCGCCGGACACGCTACCGTTCGTCGGCGTGCTGCGGGACGTCGAGACCATCGCGCTGATCGGCTCGGTCACCTTCCTCGCGGTGCGCTCGGCGGGCGCGGTCGGCGAGGCAATCGTGCAGGCGCATCCGCTCGACCGCGACGACAATCTCAACGCCCGGCGCATCCACACGCAGGCCCGCGTGCTGGCCCGCTCGGTCATGGTCGTCATCGTGATCCTGGGCTTCGGCGCGGCGCTGATGGCGTTTCCGAGCGTGCGGCAGATCGGCGCGAGCCTGCTAGCATCGGCGGGCGTGGCGGGGCTGGTCGCCGGTATTGCGGCACGGCCGGTGCTGGGCAACTTGATAGCGGGTTTGCAGATCGCGCTCGCGCAGCCGATCCGGCTTGACGACGTCGTGGTGATCGAAGGCGAGTGGGGCCGCGTCGAGGAGATCACTGGCACGTATGTTTCCATACGCATCTGGGATCAGCGGCGGCTGATCGTGCCACTTCAGTGGTTCATCGAGCATCCGTTCACCAACTGGACGCGCAACAGCTCGCAGATCATTGGCACGGTGTTTCTCTATGTCGATTACCGCATGCCCATCGCGCCGCTGCGCGAGGAACTGGAACGGATACTCGCACATGCGCCGGAATGGGATGGACGCGTGCAGGTTCTGCAAGTGACCGACGCGACCGAGCACTCCATGCAGTTGCGCGTGCTGGTCAGTTCCTTCGATTCCGCGCTCAACTGGGACCTGCGCTGCCGCGTACGCGAGGGCTTGCTCAACTTCGTGCAGGCCGCGTATCCGCAATTTCTGCCGCGCGCGCGGGCGGATTTGTCGTCGGACCATCATCACGTCGATTTCGCGCCACCGCTGGAGCGTGCCTGCCCGGGTCAGCCGACGCCGCCGCAGGCAAGCACCGTCGATACGCCCGCCGATCCGGTCGCGAGCCGCGGCGAACTGGGCTGGCCGGATGCGCGCGCATCCCAGCCAAACAAGGCGCTCGCGAAAAGCCATTCGTGACTCGCTGGCGGGGCCGCACGGAAACCCGCGCGGCCGTATAGAGTCACACAAAGCAACACACAATCAGAGCCAAAGATCAAAAGGGAGAATGAAAGCATATGAGCCGTCTCGTCGTCGTATCCAACCGGGTCGCCACGCCGACCGAAACCAAAGGCTCTGCAGGCGGCGGTCTGGCCGTCGGCGTGTTCGGCGCGTTGAAGGACAGCGGCGGCGTCTGGTTCGGCTGGAGCGGCGACGTGGTGACAGAGACCGTCGCCAATCAGGGGCCGAAGCTCGAGCAGGACGGCGCGGTGACGTTCGCGACCGTCGGTTTGTCGAAGAAGGATTACGACCAGTACTACCGTGGCTTTTCCAATGCGGAACTGTGGCCGGTGTTCCACTATCGCAACGACCTCGCCGTCTACGATCGCGAGGAGTATCACGGCTACCGGCGCGTGAACTCGTGGCTCGCGCACAAGCTCATCAAGCTGCTGCAACCGGACGACATCATCTGGGTGCACGACTATCACCTGATTCCGTTCGCCGAGGCCTTGCGCAGCGCGGGTATAGCGAACCGCATCGGTTTCTTTCTGCATATTCCGTTTCCGTCGCCGCAGATTCTGTTGAACCTTCCGCCGCACGAGGAGCTGGTCAAGTCGTTGTGCTGCTATGACGTCGTCGGGTTCCAGACTGAGGGCGACGAACTCGCCTTCCACGATTACATCCAGCAGCATGCGCACGGCACCGTCACCGGCAATCAGGTCGAGGCGTTCGGACGCAAGTTGCAGACGGGCGTGTACCGCATCGGCGTGTTCCCCCACGAGATCGCCGAGCAGGCGGAACGCGGCGAAGCGCGTCAGGACGTGATGGACTTGAAGCAGAGCCTGGAGGGACGCAAGCTGATCATGAGCGTGGACCGGCTCGATTATTCGAAGGGACTGGTCGAGCGCTTCAAGGCTTTCGAGCAGTTTTTGGAGAAATCGCCGGAGTGGCGCGGCAATGTCACGCTCGTGCAGATCGCGCCGCCGACGCGCTCGGACGTCGAGACCTATCAGCAGATTCGCCAGAATCTGGAGTACGAGGCGGGGCGCATCAACGGACGCTTTTCGGGTCTCGACTACACGCCGATCCGCTATCTGAATCAGCGTTACGACCGCTGGAAACTGATGTCGCTGTTCCGCGAGTCGCAGATCGGCCTCGTCACGCCGCTGCGCGACGGCATGAATCTGGTCGCAAAGGAATATGTCGCGGCGCAAAATCCGGATGATCCCGGTGTGCTAGTGCTGTCGCAGTTCGCGGGCGCGGCGGGCGAAATGACCGGCGCTGTGATGGTGAATCCGCACGATGTGGTCGGCACCAGCGACGCGATCGGCCGTGCGCTCACCATGCCGCTCGCCGAACGTCAGCAGCGCTATCAGACCAACATGGCAGCGCTTCGCAAATTCGATCTGGGTGCCTGGCGCGACCGCTTTCTGACCGATCTGCGCGGCGTGAGAAAGAGCGACGATGCGCAGAAACGGGCGAAATAGCGCGGGCGGCCGTTCGCCGCATCGCCGCGGAAAAGCCGTAACAGCGCGCCGAAACGATTGTTTCGCCTCTGTAACAGAGCAATGAAAGTGCAATAGGTGCGGCATCCGTACGCGTCACCCCGGATAATGGGACATGACACAAACGGTGAATCGTGCATGGCGGGTTACCCGCGAGTCGCCCGCATCGGGCCGCGACGCTGGAAAACACCCGAATCCGGAGACTAGCCTAAGGGCAATTCTCGTTGGCTGGCGCGGAATCCGTCTGCCATACTCGATTCGCGCTCGTCTGCGACGGCGGCACTCGTTCGAGCCACCACGCAGCGCGACGTCGACATCCGCATGGAGACGAGGACGATGAGAATTGCCCAGATTGCCCCGCTGACCGAATCGGTGCCGCCCAAACTTTACGGCGGCACGGAGCGCGTCGTCTCGTACCTGACCGAGGCGCTCGTCGAACTGGGCCACGATGTGATGTTGTTCGCCACCGGCGACTCGCAAACCACGGCGAAACTCGAAGCCGTGTGGCCGCGCGCGTTGCGGCTCGACGTGTCAATTCGCGACCGCATTGCGCCGCATATGCTCCTGCTGGAAATGGTGCGGCGTCGCGCCGAGGACTTCGACGTCCTGCATTTCCACATGGACTACTACTCATTTTCCCTGTTCAAGCGCCAGGAAACGCCTTTCGTGACGACGATGCACGGCAGGCTCGATCTCCCCGAGCAGCAGCCCGTGTTCGATACCTTCGATACCGCGCCGGTCATCTCGATCTCCGATGCGCAGCGGCATCCGCTGCCGCAGGCGAAATGGGTGGCGACCGTGAATCACGCGCTGCCGGAACAGCTCTACACGCCGCAGCCGGCGGAACAGGAATATCTGGCGTTCCTCGGACGCATCTCGCCGGAAAAACGCGTCGATACCGCGATCCGCATTGCCGGACGCTGCGGCTTGCTTATCAAGATCGCCGCCAAGGTCGATGCCGCAGATCACGAATACTTCGAACGCGAGATCATGCCGTTGCTGGAGTTGCCGTATGTCGAGTACATCGGCGAGATCGACGACAGCCGCAAGGCCGACTTCCTCTCGCGCGCCCACGCGCTCTTGTTTCCGATCGACTGGCCGGAGCCGTTCGGCCTTGTGCTGATCGAGGCAATGGCGTGTGGCACGCCCGTGATCGCGTTCAATCGCGGTGCGGTTCCGGAAGTAGTGGACGAGGGCGTGACCGGCTTTATCGTCGAGGATGAAATCGGCGCGGTGGCGGCGATTAATCGCCTGCATACGCTGCTGCGCCAAAGCGTGCGCAGACGCTTCGAAGAGCGCTTCACGTCGCATCGCATGGCGCGCAAGTACCTCGATGCGTATCAGGCCGTAATTCGCGCACAGAAGCGTTCGCGCTTCAAGCTGATCGATCGCGCGACGACCTGATCCGAACCCGGCCGACGCAAAAAACCGCTCTGTCATACGATCCTCGAAAGTCGCATCACATGGCGGTGTCGCGTCTGAAAGCTACCTCGAAAGGCAGCTTTCTGCGCTTACAACTTCAGCTTCGTCATCTTGGTGCCCGCGAGCGACACATCGGCCATCAGGCCCGCGTTGGTTAGCACGATGGCTTCCACCGGCTTGGTGGCCGTGGTCGTGTCGATGGTGCCGTTCGCGCCCAACTTGATGAGGGCGACGGACGCATCTGCGCCGGCCGACCAGCCGTCCGAGTTGCGGAATTTGTCGAGCGCGTCCTGCGTCATGAACAGGAAGATCAGCGACTTCGACTGCGCACCGGCCTGCAGACCGAACGAACCAGACGTCGTGCTGTAGTAGCCGACCGTGCCGCCGCCGACACGCAGCGAGCCCTTGCCGTACTGCGCGCCGACGATGAAACCGGCCTGGATGACCGATGGGAACACGAGAATGCCGCGCGACTTGGCAACCAGTTCGCGCGAGCCACCGACGGTGGCGTAAAGACGCTGGATGGTGCTGTCAACATCGGCGTCGATGGACCGGGCCTCATCAGCCTTTCCTGCCATGTTGGCGGCGCCGGTGTTGGAGTTCGTCGTACAACCGGCAAGCGCAAGGCCTCCCAGTGCCAGAACTGCCGTCGATTTGAGCATGAAGTTTCGTCTTTGCATCATTGTTCTCCATCGGTGGAATTTAGGAAACCCCATAGAACGGGAGAGTCGGCACGCCAAAAGTTATAGCGCAGCAACCTGAAACGCGAGCCACGCTCCGATAACGAAAAACCTTGCCTGGCTTGCGTCTCCGGGAAACGGGCCGAACCGGTCGGGGTCTCGCTGCCGTCAAGCTTACGCTCATCGTGCCCCCAAACGGCGCTTCGCACGGTAATTTACACAAACTTTCGTCCACCCGCGCCGAACGGATTTCAGCCTGGCGCAGGATGCTGGCATACGAAATTACGGGAGATTTCGTCCGCTTCGCATCCTTAAGACATGCACTTATTTCGCCTCGTCGTTAATACATGCTGCGTTAAAGCCGCAGTACCATGACACACACGAGCAACGACCGTACCCGACCCTCACTCAAGGATGGCTCGTCGTTTTTACTTCGGCGGATGACATGGAAGCGGCGGCCGCCTGAGGGCGCGCCGGATGCTGACGATCAGCATGCCGACGACCAGCAGGAAGATGGCGGGCACGATCCAGTAGCCGACGAACGCGTGCCAGAGGTAGTCGGCAAGCGTCGCCTTGCGATGCGCGTATTCGTCGATGGTGTCCCGATGCTTGCGCTCGTTGGCCGCGAGCACATCGGCGGGGCAGCACGCGGCGCGCGCCGTCTCAGGCGCGCCATAACAGCGCGACCCGGCGCCCGCCGCGCGCTGGACGTCGGTCATGTCCCAGGTGGACAGCGACTTTTTCAGATCGACGTTGTTGTAGGCCATCTCGTCGCGCACTTCGTTAAATGCGACGATCATCACCGGCACGAGTCAGAAAGTGATCGTGATGAGCCACCGCCGGAACCAGCGGTTCTTATGTCTCCATGCCATCCGTGCCTCCATGCGCGTGTCGCGCCGAGCGGGACCAGCAGCGGCCGATGGCAAACTTTCTTGTATTGATGTGGGGGCCGCCTTCGCGCCACCGCCTTGGCGCCATCTTATGAGAAAAACACGAAGGTGCGAATCACTTGCTTGGGTGCAGTGCAATAATGGCAGGCAGACGTGGTAAAGTGGACATGGCATGGTGGGGGGCACGCCCGCCTGCGGCGCCTGCTGTGCGGCGCTTGAACGGGATGAAGCGTGAAAGGAAGAAGGATACGAAACGGAAACGCGATCAGCCGTTCTTGCTGAGACAGCTCTTCATGAACGCCTTGCGATCGGCGCCTTTCTTGTCGCCCGCCTGCTTGTTGCAGTCGGTCATCTTGCTTTGCTGGCTGTTGGAGGCGAGTGCCGGCGTCGCCGCGAAGGCAAGGCCGAGCGTCATGCTGAGCGCGCCGAGCAGTGCCTTGATCGAATGGACATGAAACGCTCCTGGTGAGTCGATTAACGGTTGTTGTTTGAAGGCCGAGTACCGATGACGAGGGCGACCCGCGCATGTATACGGCTCGTGAGCGCATTATGGCAAACCGAATTTGAATCTAGCAGGCTGTTGAAATACCCTCTACGCGGGTCATCTTACGCGGGTGATCTGATTGGGAGGGGCAAACTGGGCGGGGCAAACGTTGAATCAAGGAATCGAACGACACTGAGACCGAAACGATGCGCA
>LFLF01000116.1 GCA_001184395.1 Candidatus Paraburkholderia calva
ACAAGCAACAGGACAAAAACAAGCTGTATGCGCTGCACGTTCCGGAAGTCGAATGCATCAGCAAAGGCAAGGCAGGCAAGCCCTACGAGTTTGGTGTGAAAGTGTCGATCACGACAACCTACAAGGAAGGCCTGGTGGTCGGGGCTCGTTCTGTCGGGCAATCCGTACGACGGCCACACGCTGGCCGAGGCCTTGGAACAGGCCGCGATCCTGAGGATGTGCAGCCGGAGATTGCCATCGTTGACCGCGACTACAAAGGCGTTGCGGTGCAAGGCGTGAGTGCCATCGGCACTTAATAGGATTATTCAGGGCCGACCAATGACGTGTTCAACTGTGTGCCCCTGGCCAAATGGACAGTTGATCAGTATCCGGAATTCCGTAGGATGAGTGTTGACGAGTAGTTTGATTGCTAGCGGAGGGTATGAACATGGTGCAGTTACCAGATCAACCCAGTACTCAGCGAGCCGAGGACAGCCAGTATTGGGACGTTTCTGCAAACTATGATGTGACATACAGAGTCATTTGCACCAACGGTGTTTTGCTCTCGAGCAATCCTCTTCTATTGCAGTTGGGGTCTTCGGAAAAAACCGGCCGCGAAGATCACGGCCGCCGGCTTGTTTTTGTCGAGAGCGAGGTCTTCCGTTTTTACTCGGACGCCATTAATCGTTTCTTCTGCAGTGAAGATTCGCGAATTGTAGTCCTAAACGCTACAGAAAAGACAAAAAATATGCAGCTGGTCGAGAACACGGTCGAGCAGATGATCCAATTCGGGATCAACAGGCGAAGTGAACCGGTGATCGCTATTGGCGGTGGCTGCTTGATGGATGCCGTTGGCTTTGCCGCAAGCATTTATCGACGGCATGTCCCTTACGTGCGCGTGCCAACTACCCTCTTGGGGATTGTGGATGCAGGGATAGGAATCAAGACTGGGGTAAATTTCGGTAACCACAAAAATCGCATCGGTAGCTATTGCGCACCCGTAGCTGCTGTTCTCGACACGACGTTTCTGGCTACGTTGCCTAAGCGGCACATCCGCAACGGCCTTGCCGAAGTGCTCAAGATGGCAATCGTATCGGATGCGACGCTATTTCAGCTTCTGGACTCTCATGCGTTAACCTTGGTCAAGGCATGTGCGGAGTCATCGCCGGCATCGCTAAGGATTATTCAGCTTTCTATTCAGCGCATGCTAGAGAAATTAGAACCGAACCTCTGGGAAAAGGACCTCTACCGGGTGGTGGACTTCGGCCATACCTTCAGCCCGGTGATCGAAATGATCAAAGTGGACCGCTTGCTTCACGGCGAGGCGGTTGCTATTGACATGTGCATTTCGACCGTGATTGCAGCCAAACGACAGTTAATTGGTATCGCTGCTGCTGACCGCATCATCGCACTGACTAATCGCATCGGGCTACCCGTGATCAACTCTGATTGCACGGCCGCAAATATGCAAGCCGCGCTCGATGATGTGGTCAAGCATCGAGACGGACTACAGCGTATCCCGGTTCCTACTGCGATTGGTGAGGCGACTTTTCTGAATGATGTGAGCCTACAAGAGGTCATGGAGGCTTGCGAGTATCTACAACGGCCCTTCGCAGAAGGAGCGTTGCAGTGACTATTCTTCTGACCTACGATTTGGGAGGAACTTCCCTACGGTATGGCCTCTACAGCACTAGCGAACGCCAATTACTGATGCGGCAGGTTTGTCCCACTCCAAATTACCAGCGTAGTGGTACACGGCAAAGCGTGCTGCTCGACCAGGTGATCGATGCGATGTGTCATGCTGCCTTTGCGCTAATAGCACAGAGCGGACAAAGGCCGGAAGCTGTTGTGGCAGGGGTACCCGGTCCCGGGAACGAGGAGGGGCTTCTCCTAGGAGCCCCCACCATCCTGGGTGAGCAACTTTCGAGACCTTATCCTTTCAAAGCGCGGCTAAGTGCTGCTGTGGGCCTTCCCACGACAGTGGTGAACGACATCACTGCAGCGGGGTATCGATACGCTTGCGATGGTCAGAAAGACTTCTGCTTAATATCCATAGGGTCGGGAATAGGCGCCAAGCTCTTCCTCAATAGCGTTCCTGTTCTCGGCGCCAGCTTAGATGCGGGCGAGTTGGGGCATGTGAAGTGGAGTTCGGTTCCCGATGCGCCAATGTGCGACTGCGGAGAAATTGGTCACATAGGGGCTTATGCTTCTGGGCGTGGCGTTGCGAGCTTGGTCCAGGCACAGGCGAACAAGGATCCTTCGGGTTTCGCGGCGTCACGATTGGCCGGTACGGCAACGAACACCATGGATATCGCACAGGCGTTCATCACGGGGGACCATTGGACAACGAATTGCGTCGAAACATCGCTTATACCTCTAGCGGCAGGATTGGCTGCTACGCGATCCATAGTCGGTGTGGAGTGCTATATCGTGATTGGTGGCTTCGCGTTCGCGGTTGGCACACCCTATCTATCCATGCTGGCTAGGCAATGCAACGAGCACTACAACTGGCCGGGTTGGGGTACCGCATTTCAGATGGGTTACGTTGATGACGACAACGGACTCGTAGGCGCGGGGCGGTATGGCGAAGACAGGAGAAACGCATGACTTTGAACTTGTCGCGGTACAACTACCCTGAGCAATTCGGTCCATCATTTGATCGGCTGATGGAGAACATCGGGAAGCAGATCCTCGAAGGGCGTTACATCCTCACGGACGAGGTTAAGCAGTTCGAGTCGGCATTTGCTAGCTATCTGGACACCGGCCACACTATTGGGCTCAACAGCGGCACCGACGCGCTCATCATCGCCATGATGGCCCTGGGCATAGGTTCAGGCGATGAGGTGATTACGCAGGCAAACACCTTCTACGCGACTGTGGCGGCTATCTGCTTTGTTGGCGCTACCCCGGTACTCGTCGATGTGAACCCTCGCACCTTCCTGATGGACGTTGCTTGTGTCGAACAGGCGATTAGGCCCAGTACACGTGCCATCTTGCCGGCACATATGTATGGCGTTTGCACGCCAATGGATTCATTACTGCGCTTGTCTCAAAAACATAGCGTGTACCTTTTGGAAGATGCTGCTCAGTGCCATGGTGCCAGATTTGAAGGGAAGCGGGCTGGGACATTCGGTGAAATTGGCTGCTTTAGCTTTCATCCAAGCAAGAACTTCGCTGCGGCTGGCGATGCTGGTGCTTGCGTCACAGGCAGTACAGTGCTTGCCGAGAAGATACGCGTTATCAGGAATCTTGGTCAATGCAGGCAAAACGAGCACGTTTCATTAGGAATGAATAGCAAGCTGGACTCGATTCAGGCTACGATCCTGACTTGGAAACTAGCCCTGCTCGATGCTTGGAACGAGAGCCGTCAGCGGATCGCTGCGAACTACAGGGAACAACTCGCCGGATTGCCCTTGGTTTTTCAGGAAACGCCGGCTGGATCCACGCATGTTTACCATCTCTTCCAAATTAAGGCCGACGCGCGGGATGATTTGCTCGATCACTTAATACGAGCAGGGATAGATGCGGTTGTCCGTTACCCTCAACCGATTCACCTACAACCGGCCTTCAACGCACAGGGGTGGAACCAGGGACAGTTTCCAGTAGCCGAAGACTTGTCTGCTACTACTCTCTGTCTGCCTATCCGTTCGGAGATGAGCGAAACGGAGATCAATACCGTGTGCGGCGCCGTCCGATCCTTTTATGGAGCTGGAAGATGAGCACGCTTGCAATCGTCGGAGGCAGCAGTCCATTCACGGTCGAGCTGTTCCATCAACTTGCTTTGACGGAGCTGAGAGAGCAGCCCTATGAACTGAGGCTGCACGGTAGGAACCTCGATGCACTCGAATTGGTTCGGTCTTTCGCAGCTGCGACCCTACCGGCATGGCGCATTCTAGCGACATCGGATCTTGATGACGCATTGGATGACGCGGACATTGTGGTCCATCAAGCACGGTATGGTGGCCTAGTGGGCCGCCTTCAAGATGAACTGCTGGCCGCGTCGCTAAATACGCTCGCCGATGAGACACTTGGCCCAGGCGGATTGCAGGCGGCATTGAGGATCGCCGAAGGCGTGCTGGCGTTCTCGTCAACTGCCCTGCGTCAGTGCCCAGACGCTTGGATCCTCAATCTGGTTAATCCGTTGGGCATTTCCACATCGTTAATCGCTGGGGCCGGCCTGCAGCTCTGTCTAGGGTTATGCGAGTTACCCGTAGTAACGCACAGGCTTATCGCCGATCTTCTGAGCGTTAATGTATCTGAACTGGCGTGGGACTACGTGGGCCTTAATCACCGTGGCTTTCTCTACAATCTGCGAGTTGGGAACGAGAACGTGCTTCCAAAGCTCCTGACTGCGCTTTGCGATGAGCGGACCGAAAATGGCGTCTGCGGCATAGGATCCGAACTCATTGCAAAACTTGATGCGGTTCCGTTGAAGTACTTCAAAATGCTAAACGGACAGCCTATTCATGTTCCAGGCCGGGCGCATGCACTGAAGAAGGTGCGTGATCGGGCATACCAAGAGCTTCTCCAAAGACCGGCTGCTTATCCACCATCCATACGCGCGCGAAGCATGCCTTGGTATGAGCACGCTGTCGTACCGACCATTGTCGCTCTGTTAGGACATGCCCCGCCCATCACCTGCACGGCAAACATTGGTGGTTCCAATGACATTGCGCAGGAAAGAATGGTCAGGTTAGACCGAGGCAAACTGACGATCAAGTCTCCTGGTCAGCCGCCTCCTCTCGTCGCCGCGTGGATGGATCGTTTCTGTCAACACGAGGATTCAGTGTTGACAGCCATACGATCCCGTACACGAGCCGCTGTGGTCACTGCTCTAAAGTTAGACCCTCTATTGCGTTGCGATCAAGTACAGATCGCTGCCGACTTGATTGACGTTTAAAATAGACATGATGAAGCCAGCTATTGCCATTGTGGGTTGCGGCCGCATGGGTCTCGTCCGAGCTCAAGCTCTGAAGTGCGTGAGCCATCGTGTCCAATATGTCTTTGACGTAGACAGCAATCGGGCATCTCAAGTCGCTGGCATCCACAACAGTAGGGCGGTCGCCTCGCTCGCCGAAATGAAATGGTCCGAACTGGACGCGGTGTTCGTATGCACTCCACCCAGCGACAGGGCGGCAATGGAAATCGCCACTCGACTGGATAAGCATGTTTTCGTTGAGAAGCCAATACACCTTTCTGCCCGACACAGCTTGTCGCTGCTCGGCATGACGCTACCCCGCGATCGCATCTTCGCGGTAGGCTACATGAATCGCTATCGTTCTCCAATCGAGGAAGTTAGAAAGCGTATCGAAGGCATACCGATCCTCGGCTTCCAAGCCCACTGGATCTGCAAACCTTACATGGTGCCCTGGTGGGCTGACCCCGCCCAATCGGGCGGTCCCCTCAATGAGCAGGCCACGCACATTGTCGACCTGATCCGATATCTGCTTGGTGAGGTCGATCAAGTGACCGCCATACAGGGAATGAGCGACTCAAGCACTGTCTCCATCATGTTGCGTATGCAATCTGGCTGCATAGGTACTTTTGTTTATTCGTGTTCGACAACGGAAAAGGATATTGGTCTGCGCTTGTTCACACAGGACACGCCGATCGTTCTGAGCGGATGGGATTTCTACTTGTCCGATGCCCCTTGGCAGACATCCACCATTCAACGTCAATCCAGCGAGGATGCTTTTCTGAGCGAGACCAAAAGCTTTCTCGACGCCGTTGAGTCGGGTAATGCGCAGGCTATTCGATCTCCATTTGCTGATGCTTTCAAGACCCAGGTGGTAGTCGATTGCATACGGAATTCATTGCGCCTGGGCAAGTGTGTGACGGTCGAGGCCTACAGGGAACAACTGGACGCCCCATGAATCCTATCAGCACGATTCAAGGCGCAGTGAGCCGGTAGGCAGAAATATCGGTTAGCGAGGCAACATCAACGTCGCGACCGTTTTCGTCATTGCAGCAGTGTCCGAACTTACATTAACGCTTAGGTACGGATACTACCTGTGGGATAGCTACCTTGATATAGCAGCTTTGGCCTAGCGCCTCTCGTCGTGCCGAGAGTGACTACGCTCGCAAACGCTTGGTCTGGCAAGGAGGTTAAAAAATCCCACTGGTATGCTCTGCGGTCTAGGCGCGAATAAATTGGACGGAGCAGTGAGATGGAATCAGTCAAGATCGTCTTCTTCGATGTCGGCAATACCCTGATGAATTTCGACTATGGTACCGTGGCGAAGCTTTCTGGCATGAACCAAACACAATTGACCAAGCAGGCACCGGCACGCTGGAAGCAGATCAATAGCGAATTGGCTGAGGCACATCAAAGGGGGGAGCAGCACGACCCTTTTCACCTGCTGATCCGCAGCTTGGTGTACGCTGAGACCGGACTTGCGGGCGTTGAGGCGGTGATCAATGGTAGCAATGCCTTTTCGTTATGGAACTGCTCGAACGACGAAGCACGCCAAGCAGTCGAGGCCCTTCGCAGTCAAGGTGTCCGGGTCGGGGTTATTTCTAACGCATACGGACCGGTTCAAACCCTACTCGACCGCCACGGCTGGATGGGAGTGTTCGAAGTGGTCATCGACTCAGCGGTGGTTGGGGTGCAGAAACCTGACCCCCGCATTTTTGCGATGGCGCTCGCAGGGGCGAGAGTCAAGACCAACGAAGCTTTGTATGTCGGAGATTTGCCTTCTGTGGATGTCCAAGGCGCTAATGATGCTGGCATTCGCGCCGTACTATACGATCCCTACGACCTATATCAAGCGGATCTGGAACATTTAGTCGCTGTTCATGGTCCTTTCCACCGGTTGACTGATGTGCGTCAACTTTCCCTGCTGGTTCGACTCCTCAATGGCTGAACCATGGACACGCGCCATAGCTTGGATACTCGACTTTCATTTACTGACGCATGGTACACGTCGAACACCGCACATGCGGGATACAAAGAAGTTCTCATGTCTCGCGCATTCATTAACCGTGGGGACCTCGGCTGTAATTACATAGATCTCGTCGCGTTGGAACCCAATACCAGTATTGGCCTCCACCGACATGGTCCCCACGACACGGAAATTTATGTGATGGTGGAAGGGCTGGGCAAAATGACGATAGAAGATGAAACTCTGCTTGTCACCACGGGAGATGTGGTGGTCAATCCTCCAAATGGTATGCATGGCCTCGTCAATGTGGGAAAAACGTTGCTGAAACTTGTTGTAATCGATGTGCCAGTAGCACATGACAGTATATCGTAATTCAAACTGGCGTGTGCCGATAATTTGCGCGTGCTAAACACGATTGATTTCGTTTCCTCAATATACCAATGACTAGGTACTCTGACCGAGAAGACAACGTAATGTTTGACCACTCAAATCAACTCGTTCGCAATTCATGCTATGTCTATCCAAGTATCTTACAGATTATTCCACGCTGGTGAGCGTTATTGGCAGGCACCTACCCTGCCTAATAGGTGCTGTTTCCAGCTGGCTGGCAGCGAACTAGCCGAGATTTACCGGGACTTGTACAGGGAAGTCGCTTCGACATGGAATTGGGGCCGTGCGATTTTATGGGAAACCGCTCAGTGGAGCTCTCATTTAGCGGCAGCTGATGTTGAAGGGCAGGTGCTTTTCGTGGCCGGCCAACCCGCTGGATGGTTTGAGCTTCGGCACGATATGCGCCTAGGCAGTATCGAGATATATTATTTGGCGCTACGACATCAATTTATTGGATGTGGTTTGGGGCGCCTGTTGCTCAGGCATGCTATCGGTTGTGCATATCGACACAGACCGTGGCGAGTTTGGCTCAAAACTAGTTCGGGTAACCATCGGTCAGCGTTGCCCTTGTACTTGAGCGAAAGTTTCTATTTGATAAGCATGAACCTGAAAGCATAGGCATCCCGCGCCTCAATCCGAGCTCGTGAAAAGCAATCACCAAAATCCATGGTTTCCACTCGCTGACAACTCCTGCAAGGTCTCGCGGAGGACGCTTGCCCACCCCACTGGTGGCCGTCTTTACACGGAATATGCAACGTTCGAACCGGATCGCACAGCGACATGGCGACAGATCCTGGGACGCGGCCTTAACGATGAAACACACCGCAGGCAATTATACGTTGAATATTTACCAAGAAGGAACGAAGTAATTCGTCTACCTCGTTGCACGGCAAATTGCTATTGAGCACGATAAAGACTCCTTGGCTAAGCACCGCACTGCCGTGGTTTTATTTGAAGAGCATCTCGACGGGCGATATGGGTAAAGCGCTGCGTGTGCTGCTCGGCGAAGACGCGAAGGGCTTGTCGGCGGATGTTGTGAGTCAGTTGAAAGCACAGTGGGCCGACGAACATGCCGCGCGGGGCCGGTGTGACCTGTCGGAGTCGTGCTATGTCTATTGGTGGGTCAACGGTATTCACACCGGGCGGCGCAGCGAGAAATGTGCCCAATGCGCTACCCAGTCGATCCTGAACAATTCCTAAAGCTTTATCCCACAAAGCACTCCAGCCCAAACCATGGACTAGCGTCAAGAGTGGTGTATGAGCAGCATCGCGACAGTCGATTTCAAGCAACCGGTTCAGCAAAAACTCGCCGCTTGAAATCGACTGTCGCGATGCTGCTCATACACCACTCTTGACGCTAGTGCTTAGGAAATACCTGCCGCCGTGCCGAATCGTCCATCCTCACCCGACAGAGCGGTTTCGTGTCAACACCTTTGGTAAGAGCCGTATGCAGTATTCTGCACGTACGGATCCGTGCGGTTGCGATAGGCAACCATCGTCCCTACCGCAACCGTTCGTATGGCCATCTGCTGCCATCAGGACGATCTTTGCCCGGCGCACTAGTGAATGAGGCCCGAGCGCGAACGGCTCATCGACAGCAATTGTTCCCGCTCCAGTCCCGAGCCTCGCGCCCATGATCACCTCCACTCAATATCACTTGATCATAGAACGGGACAGTTAAATGTAAAGTTATTTCTGGGACAGCTCACTAGTTCTTACGAACACTTAATAGCATCCGATACTTTTTTTGATTGTGCAGAATATCGGGGATTAATCGGATAAAAATGCCGTTGACACTCCAGTCGATTCCGGAATAATATTAATCCGGTCCGTCGATGTAATTGCACTTTCGAATCGAGGCATGACCGCTCATTTCGTCGTTTTCAACTTTGGGAGACCAAGATGTTGACGCTCGGAAAAAAATTCTGTCCATAACACTGGCGACCGGCTGGTTTGTCGGTGGTGATACTGCAAATGCAGCAGCAAAGGCATTTTATTATTACCATCACAACTGCCCGGACGACGGTAAATTACCGAAGAACGGACCGCCGCAACAATACACCAAGCAGCAATGCAAGAATGGTGGCGGCAAGAGTTGGGGCGACGGTCCCAAGAATTGCGAGAGCGTCAATAAATAAGGCACGAACCTGCATGTCGATCTCTCAAATCCGCCCAGGCAGCGTTGGCTCTTTCGGCCTCGCCGCATGCCAGCCAGGTCCGCCCATCTTCCGTATTATGCGGAAGCGATATGTCACGGGATAACGATAGTTGGCGATGGTCGTAAGCGGCGCACAACGAGTCGTCGTAGACGGCAGTAAGCATCGACATCAGAGTGATGTGCCTCATTTTCGAAATGGTGAGCACCATTTTGTCAGAGACAACTCAGAGATCCGGTAGCCGTAAGGTCGCCCGAACCATAATCCCGAATTCCGTCATCACTTGGCGATTGCAGCTTGCGAACCCGGGTGTCAATCGCCAGGTTGTCCCGTGAGAAAAGCTTGAACGCGAACCTCGGTTCACGTGGTGACGCCGTATCTGGCGGAACAGCAGGCCGAGGGTGCAACTCGTTCCAGTAGTATAATCATAAACGAGGTGTCATCGGTCTCCTCAATAGGTGTCATCGGTCAATCAATGAATCTCGTGCACCCTCAGAGTCTGGGTCGTGAGGCTGGCTGGGTCAATTGAGGTTCGGATTGGCCGGGCAGTAGTCAGGTCGAATGCATTGTCGACGTTGAGAAATACTTCGGATGGTGTTGGGATCTCGGGATTTTTCTGCCAACGGGTCGGGTATTTGGCTTCTTGCGGACATCACGGACATGCGCTGTACCTCCCAAGGCTTGTCTGCCAAGTACACACGGCGCTTGGACGCGTGTCGACTCTGTGGAGTTGCCTAGCACCAGCGTGGTGGAATTCGTATTCCAGCCGTGGTAGAAGCGGCCGATCTGGATGCGGCACCCGCGAATCCCAGACTGCCAGAGTCGGGTACTGTCGCGCCAATGACGTGATGCGTGCCTCGTAGCACACGCCGTTGCCTTCGCGTTTGCGACACAATTGCCGAACGAGTGAGCCTTGAGCTTGAATGCAGTGCACAGGACCCGGCGTTGCTCACGGCGATGATCGACGCATTGAGGAGCCGGGTAATATTGATTGCGCTTCGCCAATGATCTGAGAGTCTACCTGTATCGCGAGCAGGTTGACTTCCATAAGCCAGTGACGATTGACATTGACGAACGATTGACATTGACGAACCGCAAATGAGACATCTGCGAGTTACAGAGAGTTCCGATATGCCAGCAAACTCGAAATTTAGGGATTGGGCCACACATGTGCACCTACATTGTCATCTTTGTCAAATCGTTGTCACCGGTCAGCAGCATTATTTATCGTCCTGGCTTGTTGATGCATATGTCCGCGGAGCAGTATCATACAAAATGAGATATAATCATACCCCATTTCTTGACCACAAACATTTCTTGACCACAAACATTTCTTGCCCACAAAACTTGGTAGCGAGCCGCAGATCCAACTGCCGAAATAATGCGGATAATCCATGTCTTTTTATGGCTGCGCGCAAGTGAGAAGTCGCTGTTGACCCTCGCGACATGCTCGAATTACCAGTGTCATAGAGTGGAGCGAGCTAAATTTCTCATGAGCTTTTTGCTCTGTAGTGTTGGAACTGAATATATCTCGCAAGGAACGGATAGGTAGTATTGGTTCCCTTAATTGGTTCCATTACAGAGACAGCCTGCTGATGGGGATTGCCTAGACCAATTGATTGAACTGGTGGATTCCGTCAACGTCGGCTAACCATACTTTTCCCTCGGGCCTTTTACCCTAGGCGTTTGCAGCATCTATCGCACCGATACAGTGGCCTCGATGACGCCGTTGCATAACATGGCACGGGGATCCCCAGCCATACAAACCGCTGACGACAGCGTAGGTCCATGCAGCTCCTGGAGTGAACATGCACTCACTTTGTCGATTCGTATCTAAAGATGACTTGATTCAGATAATCGAATTAGCCGCCAGACTTGCAACTCGTTGCGAGACAAACGACGCAATTTATGTGGCACTGGGAAACATTTTGCCATTCCAAAAGTTTATTGCGTGCCAGGTTAGGCCGTCTGCCCTGTCGCATGGATTGAAACATGTTTTCAATCTAGGGTACCCGCAGGAATGGCTTGCATGCTATAATAAGTTAGGTTATCATAGAATTGACCCAGTCGTAAATACTTCGGCTGAAGGTTTGATTCGATGGGATCAAATTTTCCAATCCATTACGCCGGATCAAGAGTATTTTGTCAAGAAAGCGGCGGAGTACGGGCTTATGGATGGCTTCAGCGTATGCCATCGCGACGGTAAGAAGTTAAGAGTAACGTCATTTGCAGGTAAAGCAATCTCCACGCACCCTAGGCACGCGGCCGTCATAGAGCTAATATCACCTTATCTTCAATTTGCGAGCGAAAGCCTCGATTTAACCGACTGCGATCTTATTAATCTATCAGATCGGGAAATGAGCGTTTTGCATTGGGTTGCAGCTGGGAAAACAAACTGGGAGATAGCTTGCATATTGAGAATAAGCGAGCGAACGGTTAAGTTCCATCTTGGAAACGTAATGACGAAGCTGAATTGCAAAACCAGATCCCAGACCGTAGCGAAAGCCTTTAACTGCGGAATACTACGGCTTTAGCATGTGCAAACCGAAGATCTCAAAGGTGTCCAAACGGTCCCAATGCATACGCGCAGCCACACTTCTTACCCCCCCAGAAAGCGTTTTGGTATTGCCAAAGGGAACGCAAGGAAACCCTCTCTCGCGAAGGGAATGAACGAACGCTGAAGTCGATACGAAATCAGCTTCGTGAACTTTTCGGCTCAAACATACTAGATAAGCCGCGTAAAATAGTGCCTGCGAGGCCTGTCTTCCTAAGCCGCTACGGCGTATTCGAGGATTCACACACAATCGTGTCATCTCCGCAGGGGCTGTTTGGCCCGTCGGGCAGTCCGACAGGAAGGTGGCAAACTCACGCTCAAGCATGAATGTATCAGGTTTAAATACTATTCGAATAGTACCGACGGCCGATCCATCTGAGTCAAAGATTCCAATTAGCGTGGCACGAGTATCGTACCGGTCCTGCTCCAAGCCAGAATTAACCTGCGGCACCCAATGCAACTCTTCGGCAAACACCCGATGTCGCAGCCTAAAAATCTGCTTCAAATCATCTTTTGACGAAGCGAGACGAATTCGATAAGCTCGTAATAGTTCCCGCCGATTCACGTCAATACTCATGCTTTCGCCAGATTGGGTTGACCTGTTCTATTTATAGCTTCTATTTATAGCCATCGGGAACGAGTTAACGAAGCTCTTCACAACGCGCTTTAAATGCCTGCTCGAGTCCCGCTTGCGCGTACGCTTGATTAACAGAGTTCAAGCCGAAATGAAGTTGTGTCATCGTGACGCCTCCAGTTGTTTCACCCATGATAGTACTCCATAAAAAGTTGATAAGGACGAGTTCTGCAGAGGTTCCTTGGCTCTATAAACGGTTACCGTACCTCGATCGCCTTTTTCAGAGTTAAACACCGTTCGCTCTTTCGCTGACTGTGACGAGAATCTAATGGATTGCTCGACCACACATACCTGTCCAAATGGACAGTTGATCGGCATCCTGAAGTCCGTAGGATGGGTGTTGCGAGCAACTTCATTGCTAAGCCGCTGCGTCATTGACTTGTCACCGCGAACACGACGTCGCGGCCCGTTGCGCCGGGCGCAGGTATTTCTGCAACCGGTTCGAAATGTCCAGATTACAGCAAGGGCACGCTGCAGGTCTGTCGATACTTCCGGTGGAGCGCTTGAGTCGGTACCCGTTCATACCCAGTGCATCGCAACGGTTGCACTCCGCGTCTATCGTACGCACGTGAATCTGTCGCCTGCGTTGCTTGTTTTTGCGGTCGACACGGATCTCTCACACCGATCGATGCTCGCGCGCGTGGCCTGCTGCTCTAAGAGGCGTTTAAGGCAACGCTGATTAAGTCCACCACTAGTGCTTGTCAGGTGTTATAGAGCGCACGTGCAAGGAGAAAGACAAACGACGATGAAGCAGCAGACCCTGGCGATGGCCGCGGATCAAGGTGCGGGGTTCGAGACTTGCCGCAAACGCACGCGACGCGACGAGTTGCTTGACACGATGAACACGATCGAGATTCGCCTCGAGCAGCGCCGTGGACGTCGGCGCGGATCTGGTGGAAATCTCTTCGCCGAGGTGGG
>LFLF01000117.1 GCA_001184395.1 Candidatus Paraburkholderia calva
TTTCCTCGCCCATACGATGCATTGCGTTGCTGCAGCAGGGGCAAATCTTCTGCTCTTCGGGCAAGTCGTACTCGATACGCTGACGGGGAAGATCTGCAGGCAGAGGCTTACGTCCTCGTTTGCGGCGCGAGGATCTCCACGCCCGCGCCGAGCGCGCGCAGCCACCAGCGCAATTTCAGGCTCGGTGTGACGGTGCCGGAGACTTTCACGCGGTCGTCGGGCAAGGCCTCGATTTCCTGATCCTTCGACATGGGCGATTCGCGTAACTGATTGCCCGCCGTGCCTTCGAATGCAAGTTCCAGTCGCACGGGCGGCTCGGGCAGAAAGTCGAACACCTGCTGCGTCTCGATGTACTTGCGCAGCGTGAAGTCCTCGGGATAAGTGAACGCCTCGCTCGATTCCGACACCGAGCGAATCCGGTCCAGCCGATACAGCGCGCGCGGCCATTCCATCTCGCCTTTTCGGGGCGGCGCATGCCGTGGGTCTTGCGCGACCATGTACATGACGCCCGCCGATTCGACGAACGCGAGCGGCCACAGCTTTTTGGTCTTTGGCGCGTCGCCGGGTTCGCTCTTGTAGGCGGGCTGGTACTACACGAGCAGTTCGCGCTCGAAAAAAGTCGCGGTCGCCACCGTCTGGAAGATCTCGGGCCGCCGCTTCGGACGGATCAGCGTGAATTCGCCGTCCACCGAATCGATCTTGTCCACCCACGCGCGATAGATGCGGCTGTCCGTTTTCTCCTGCGACAGCCGCGATTCGGCCGCCTTGAAGAGCGGGTCGATGTCGCGCGTGACCGCGGTCGGCAGCTTGTTGCCCGCGAAGCGCTGAAGGATGTGAAACGCCACTGACTCCGATGCGCTCATCAGGCCGACGCCTTCCTGCAGGCCGTGCAGCCAGGGCTTGCGCTGCCACAGCAGCTCGCGGCCGTTGATGGTGGAAACGACGCGCGAATCGGCTTCGAGCGCGGTGAGATGGCGCTGCACCTTCTTCGTATAGCCGACGCGGTGTCCGCGCTCTTCGAGACGCCGCCGAATTTCGGGTGTCGAGAGCCAGGCAACCGCGTCGTGCTCGGTCGGCAGCACGCGGAGGATTGCTTCGTCGAGGCTGGATGTCATGGGAAAGTGGCATCGATCGAAAGGGTCTTTGCCGATTATAGGAAATATCGGGACAGATAGTGTCCTGATGATTTGCGCTGCACGGCAGTACGCCGTGTCGCGCGCGGGCGATACGTATTTAATTTAGTTACTATGGAGCCGACTTAGGGCACAATTTCCACCCATTGGACTCCGTGACGCGACAGGCTCACGCGTGCGCCGACGCATCCCACCAACCATCCACTTAAATGCTCGCCAGCGCCTATAATCCTCTGTTCGTCGTCCACTCGTTACTGGTCGCGATTCTGGCGGCCTATCTGCGCTCGACATGTCCGGGCGCATCGCGACGGCGCAAGGCCGCGCGACGCACTGGTGGCTGGTCAGCGGCGCCTGCGCGATGGGCCTCGGCATCTGGACCATGCACTTCGTTGGCATGCTGGCGTTCAGCCTGCCGATCACCATCGGTTATGATCCGCTCATCACCTTCGGCTCGCTGCTCATCGCGATTGCCGCTTCGGCCTACGCTTTATGGCTCTTTGTCAGAAAATGCTGCCGCTCTCGCGCCTGATCGTCGGCTCCCTGCTGATGGGGCCTGCCATCGCGGGCATGCACTACACCGGCATGGCTGCTATGCGCATGACGCCGGCCATCGAATACGATCCGGCCTGTTTGCGTATCCGTCGCGATCGCGATCGTCGCGTCGGACGTGGCGCTGTGGATCGCGTTCCGCCTGCGCGGGCATTCGTTCGGCGCGTTCCTGTTCCGTAGCAGCGCGTCGCTGGTGATGGGCGCCGGCATCGTCGGCATGCACTACAACGGCATGGCGGCCGCGCGCTTTCCGCTCGGAAGCGTATGCGGCGCGGCGCGCGAGGGCACCGATAACGGCTGGCTCGCGGTGGTGGTCATCGTCGTGACGCTGGCGGTGCTGGCCATCGCGTCGATCATTCGTGCTCGATCTCAAGATGGAAGCGCGCACCCCCGTGCTCGCGGCATCGCTCGCGGAAGCGAATAAGGAACTCGCTTATCTGGCGCTGCACGACAGTCTCACCAAACTGCCAACCGCGTGTTGCTGGAAGACCGCCTCGAATAGCTCGTGCAGGGCGCGGACCGCGCGAAAACCCGTTTCACGCTGATGTCCATGGACCTCGACGACTTCAAGGCCGTCAACGACGCGTTCGGCCATCATGTCGGTGATCAGTTGCTGGTCGAAGTCTCGCAGCCCATCCGCGCGAACGTGCGGTCGCGCGTGTGGGCGGCGCCGAATTCGTGTTGCTCTCGGGCGTTGACGATCCGGCGGAAGCGCTCAATATCGCGGCGGCGCTGACGAGCGCCATTGGCGAGCCGTTTCTGGCAGGCGATCACGAAGTGCAGGTGTCGGCGAGCGTGAGCATCGCGATTTTTCCTGACAATGGCGCGAATCCGCGCGAACTGCTGAGCAATGCCGACACGGCGATGTATCACGCGAAATCGCTGGGCCGCAATTACTACTGCTTCTTCGAAGGCTCGATGCATGCCGACGTCTACGAACAGATGCAAATCGCCAACGAATTGCGCGCGGCGATCTCGCAGGGCTAACTGGTGCTGCACTATCAGCCGAAATGGGACGCGACCAATGGCGCGTCCATCGGTGCCGAAGCGCTGGCGCTGGATGCATCCGGTGCGCGGCATGATGGCGCCCGACCGCTTCATTCCGCTCGCGGAACGCACCGGGCTGATCGTGCCGCTCGGCGAATGGGTGCTCGACGAAGCCTGCCGCCAGTGCGTATCTGGCGCGCCGTCGGGCATGGCGACTGGACCATCGCCGTCAATCTGTCGCCGCAGCAGTTCATGGACGCCGCGCTCGCGCAGACCGTGCGCGACGCGCTGCGCCGCCACGAACTCGAACCCGTGTGCCTGATTCTGGAGATCACCGAATCGACGGCCATGCGCGACGTCGAACTGAGTCTCGCCGTGTTGCGGCAGTTGCGCGAAACCGGCGTGCAGATCGCCTCGACGACTTCGGCACCGGTTACTCGAGCCTGCTCTATCTGAAGCGGCTGTCCGCCACCGAGCTCAAGATCGATCGCGGTTTCATCCGCGATCTGGTGCGCGGCACGGAAGATTCGGCGATCGTCGCGGCCATCGTCGCGCTCGGGCGCACGCTCAATCTGCGTATCGTCGGAGGGCATCGAGACGTCGGCGCAGCGCGCGTTTCTGACGCAACTCGGCGTCGATACGCTGCAGGGCTTCCTGCTGGGCAAGCCCATGACGGCGGAAGCGTTCATCGCGGTGGTGTCGCCGCTCGCGGTGTCGCATCGCTGAGCGTCGGTGAGCATCGATGTGGGCCGCATCGACCGTATTGCCGTGCGAACGATGCGAAACTGGCAGCCGCAAGCCTCATCCCTTATTTTTCCCCACGACTTCGAACAAGACCACTAGCCAGTTTCCCTAGGTTGATCGCCTGCTGCGCGTGCCGCAGGTCGATGCGCTCATCGCCCGCCACGGGCGCACTGCCGTCGCCGAGATCGATGCGCGGCTCGCATCGCGCGAGTCCTTCGCGCTGCGGCGCGTGTTCAATCTCACCGGCACCGTGCTGCACACCAATCTCGGCCACGCGCTGCTGACGCGGCGAGCGCGATAGTCTGGTCGAAGCGGTGCTGGTCGAACTGACCGCACGGAGGCCGCGACGGTCGTGAACAACAACGCGGCGGCGGTGCTGCTCGTGCTCGCGGCGCTTGTGTACGACAAGGAAGTGGTGTCGCGCGGCGAACTGGTCGAGATTGGCGGCGCGTTCCGCGTGCCCGACGTGATGCGCAGCGCGGGCGCGCGGCTCGTCGAAATCGGCACGACCAACCGCACCCACGCGGCGGATTACGAACGCGCGATCGGCGCCGACACCGCCGCGCTGATGAAGGTGCATGCGAGCAACTACAAGATCACGGGCTTCGGCGCCGATGTCGCGGAAGCGCAGGTCGCGGGCATCGCGCACGCGCGCGATCTTCCGCTGATCGTCGATCCCGGCGCGGGTAGTTTCATCGACCTGTCGGCGCATGGGTTGTCAAAAGAGCCGATCGTGCGCGATGCGGTCGCCGCTGGCACGGATATTGTCACCTTCAGCGGCGACAAGCTGCTGGGCGGCCCGCAGGCGGGGCTGATCGTCGGCAAACGCGCTCTAATCGAACGTATCAAGCTGCATCCGATGAAGCGCGCTGCGCGTGTCGAAGCTGACGCTCGCCACGCCCGAAGCGACGCTGATGATCTACCGCAAGCCCGAGCACCTGTTGCGCGATATCCCCGCTGCGGCTGCTCACGCGCGCGCAGGCGGATATCGAAGCGCTCGCGCAGCGCCTGCGGCCGCGCCTCGCCAACGCGCTCGGCGCGGACTGGCGCGTGGAGGTCGCGGCGGTGTCGAGTCAGGTCGGCTCCGGCTCCTTGTCCGTCGATGTCATTCCGAGCGCGGCGCTCGTGGCCGCCACGCGGCGTCGAAGTCGGGCGCGGCGCCAGGCGCGCTCGCCGACCGCCTGCGCGCGTTGCCGGTGCCCATCATCGGGCTGATCGCCGACAACAGTCTGCTGCTCGACTTGCGCTGTCTCGAAGAAAAAGACGAGGCGGAATTCGACCGCCAGATCGACCCGTTTTCTGACACTCCGTGAGTTTGCATGTTGCATCGGACGAAACAGTGGCACGCAAACGTATGCCGATGCAAAACGCGTCTGTTAGACTCAAGGGCCTCAAAAGGCCGATAAAGGTCACTGTAAGCAGCGGCCTTCTCACGGAGACAACCATGCTGCACGCACGCGAGTCGCTGTTCTCGCGCGTCATCAGCCTTCGATGATCGCGCTCGCCGAATCGATCCCGCGCCGCTTCAAGCCCTGCGTGGCCGCCTTGCTGCTATGGAGCGCTCTGGCGCAAGCCCAATCCTATAAAGACGTCGTCAGCCCGACGCCGCCGTCCGCACCGCCGCAGCCGCCGCAGCCCGAAGTCGGGTCAGAGCAAGTCGCCGTGACCGCGCTCCACGGACTAGTGTTCGCGCTGCACGGACTAGTGTTCGATGCGTCGGCGGCGACCGCATCGACTGCGAGCGGCGGAACCGCGGGCGAGGGCGCGCGCGGGGCGGACAAGCGCATCGCGGCGAATCGACTGCCGTTGCTTGACGAGGCGTTCCTGCAAACTTTCGCCGCCGATCTGGACCGGCCGCTGACCTTCGCGCGGCTGGCGGAGATTCGCCGCGCCGTCGTCAACCTGTATCGCGAAAAGGGCCTGCCGCTCGTCGATGTCTACGTGCCCGAGCAGGACGTGACCGATGGCATCGTGCATATCACGGTGGCGAGCTACCGGCTTAGCCGCATGACGGCGCGCGGCAACCGCTGGTTCTCGGATTCCGTGCTGACCAGCGAAATGCTGCTCACACCGGGCGGCGCGATCCGCGAAGGAGACTGTGGCGAACGGCCTCGCGATGCTCAACGCCAATCCGTACCGTTCCGTCGATGTGGTCTACGCGCCCGGCGAAGCCGACAACACCACCGACATCATCCTGCAAACCGCCGACCGCTTCCCGATGCGCGTCTCGGCGGGTTACGACAACGCGGGCGTACGTCAACTGGGCCGCGACCGTTTTTTTCGCGGGCATTGATGACTACGGCAACCTGTTCGGGCTGGATCAGCAGATCGCCTATCAGATCACCGTGAGCAACGACGCGCTGATGGCAATCCAGATATCGAAGGGCGGCCGAACCGTCCGCGTTTTATCGTGCACGCGCTGAGCTATTCGGTGCCGCTGCCGTGGCAGGATCGCATCGAACTGTTCGGTGTGTACGCGCAGCACGCCGCGCCTGCCTGACAGTTACGGACAAAGCGGCATTTCCGCGCAGGCGAGCTTCCGCTATGACTGGCGCCTGCCGGTGTGGTCCGGCTGGCAGCAGATGCAGTTCGGCTACGACTTCAAGCGCTCCAACAACGATCTGGAGTTCGGCGGATTTCAGGTGTTCAACTCGAACATGCATATCCACCAGTTCGTGTTCACCTACGACATGAACAAGACCGACAACGTCGGCCAGTCACGCACCAACGTGACGGCGGTGCTGAGCCCGGGCATTTCGACGCCGATAACGAGAACGATGCCTTCGAAAGCGCGTGGCACGGCGCGACGTCGCGCTACGCGTATCTGCAATTGTCGGGACAGCGCGATCTCGCGCTCGGCGGCGGCTTTACCGCATGGGGCCGCGCGATGCTCCAGTGGACGCCGAACACGTTCTTGCCGAGCGAGGAATTGGGGCTGTGCGGCGACAGCAGCGTGGCGGCTACGAACCTACGTGGTGCAAGGCGATCGCGGCTGGAATCTGCAAACGGAGTTGCGCACGCCGGCGTCGAATATCGGCACGAGCGATATCGCGATCCAGTCCTTTCTATTTGTCGATACGGGTCACGTGTGGAACAAGATCGATCAGCCAGCCGAACCGAACAATGGTTCGCTGATCGGGCTGGGCGCGGCGTTCCGCTTTCAGGTGAGCCGTTTCGTGAGCGTGCGCGGCACGTACGGGTATCGGCTGCGTGCGGCGACGCCCGGCGCGTCGAAGGCGCCGGTCGGCATGTTGTATATTGTTGCGGGATCGTAAGGCGGCTGCGTGCCCGGGCTGGGCGGGTGCATCATTGGCAGCCGCACTCGTACGGGTCGTCCTGCAGGCCGGCGCTCGCATGCTCGCGCTTGAGCAGGAACAGCACGGCGATCAGTCCCATCACCGCCGACACGACGGTGGCGATCACGGCGAAGCCCGCAAAGGCGCGTTCGCTGGCGGGCGGGTCGATGCGCGCCAGTGTAGCGCCGGCTACGCGCGGCGCGCGGAAATCGGCCAGCAAGTCCGCCGCCGTCGCGCTGGCCGCGGCATCGGATGCGAGCGTGAGTTCGTGTTCGGCCAAAGCCTCACCGCCGGCCAACTGAACCGGTGCGTTGCTAACGGTAGCCTGCGTTGCGCTTTCGACGTAATCCATATCAATTCCGACGAAGTAGACTTGACCAGGGAGCGTTGCTCCAATCATTTTGTGTAGCCGCATCGTTTGTTCGACAGGAGACAGCTTTTGTCGATGTGTCCTGTGGGCCCGCGGGACTCAGCTAGCCATGATTCATTCTTCCATCTTCAAAATCGCGTTAACGTGTTCTATCGAACGTTGTTCGATACGCGCGTGACGCCGAAGGTAAAAACTCCCTTCGCGCAATCAGCGCTAGTGAAACTCCCGATGTTTGCGAATTCGTTTGCCGCTTGACACTCGTAGCTTTAAGCTTTGACTGCGGACGTTTGCGTAATCCGCGCAAACGTTGCCCGATGCCGGCTTGTTTTTGAATCCTGAATGAATCGTCAGTCGTGAGCGTTTATTTAATTTCGCGGTGCGCGTCGAAGTACTCGCGCGCGGACAGGAGCTGGACGAATCGTCCGGAATGAAGAGGCAGGTTCGCGCGTGACGAGGCTTAAACTACCCGCACACGCCCATTTTGCCCATTTCCCGCATCCCATACACATGTACGCGCGCGCCGAACGTCACAACCAATCCGATGCCTTGCAGGATCCGGCTCTACTGCGCCGGCTGCTGCGCGCGAAAGATCGCATGGAACGCGGCGTCGCACGAGGCGTGGCCGGTCGAGCGGCTGGCCGCCGTCAGCGGCGTGTCCGAAGCGTATTTCGCGCGCTCGTTCAGGCGTGCTTTCGGCATTCCACCGCATCGCTATCTGCTGACGCGGCGTATCGAGCAGGCGGCCACGCTGCTGCGCGACACCGATCTCAGCATCACCGAGATCGAGTTCGCGACCGGCTGGGCGAGCTTCGGCACCTTCGGCCGCATTTTTCGCGATATCACCGGGAAAAGCCCGAGCCCGAGCCCGAGCCCGAGCGCGTTGCGCCGCGAGTCGTGCGCCGCCATACCGCTGCTCGGACGCGTGCCGGCCTGAGTGCTGAAAGCCGCGCAGCGTCCCGATCTCACCAGCGCAGTTTTGGAGAAGCGACGCGCCGAAGCGACGGCTATAGTCCCGCCATCGACCACGGAGGTGTCATGAATCAGGGAATCAGCGTAGTGGGGTGTACGTCGGCGATCAGGACGAAGCGCTCGCGTTTTATGTCGACAAGCTCGGCTTCGAGGTCCACACGAACGTGCGCAACGGGCCGTATCGATGGCTGACGGTGCGGCATCCCGACCAGCCGTCGTTTCAAACTAGGATTGTTCACGCCCGGCGCACCGATCCACGACACGCCACCGCGCAGACCTTGCTCGCAATGGTCGCTAAAGGGTCGCTAAAGGCGCGATGCCGCCGCTGGTGTTGTCGGTGCCCGACTGCCGCGCCAGTTACGAGCGCATGAAAGCAGCCGGGGTGGAATTCACGCAGGAGCCGGTCGAGCGTTACGGGAGCGTCGATGCGGTTTTCGCGATCCTGCCGGCAACGGCTGGAAGATGATTCAGGCGCCGCGCGAAGCGAAGTGACCGACCCGGCCGCGCCTGACGGTACGACCGGCATGGAGCGCAGTTTAACGGCCCCGGAGCAGCAGCGCGAAGGCTTTCGCCTTGCCGCTCTGGGCCACCGCGAAACGCTTCCACGACGACGCGCCGAGACTGCGCGAATGGCGCAGCGCCTGCGCGAGCCCGGGACACGTTCCCGTTCCCATCAGCACCGACCACGCGATGAACGCCGCCCGCTGCATCTGCGTCAGTGCGGGCCATACGGCGATGGCTTCGTTGAAGGCGAAATCACGGAACGACTTGTGATCGAACACGCGATGCACGCTTACATAAAGACGCTGCTCCGTGCGCACGCCCGGATAGTGGTTGACGAGCACCGCCGGGTCGTACATCAGCTTCCAGCCGTCCGCCTTCACCCAAATCGAGAACGACACGTCTTCGGCGGGCGGCGCGCCCGACCCGTGCAGACGTGGATCGAAACGGATACGCTCGATCGCCTCGGTGCGGAAAATCATGTTCGCGCCTTTCAGGAAGTCCGCTTCGCGCGGCGCCCCGTGGCCGAAATGATGGTTGCCGATGAGCCTGCCGAACCATTGCACCTTGCCGACCACGTCGTGCTGACGGTCGTCGAAGGATTGGCCGTCGAAGCAGCGGTCGCGTCCGCCCAGGCCGCCCAGCGACGGATCATCGGCAAAATGACGCATTGCGCGTTCGAGCCAGTCGGGAAACGGCTCGGTGTCGTCATCGAGGATCGCCACGACGTCGTCGCGGTTGGCGTCGAGTCCGAGATTGCGCGCGGCGACGGTGCCGGGCGCGGACACGCGCTGCACGTCGAGCGCGAACGGCGTCTGGAGCTTGCGCAAGGCGTCGAGCGTGGCGTGGTCGTCGCTGCGCGCGACGACGATCACCGTATCCGGCAGATGCGTCTGCTTGCCGAGCACGAGCAGGCAGCCGAGCAGGGCGTCCGGCCGCTTCTAGCTCGCGATGAGTACCGACGCGCTTTTCGGTGCGACGCGGGCGCGCCGTATGGTCCGGCTTGCGTTTCATGATGGCCACTTCGCTTGTTTTTACGCGTGTACTTCGGGAATGGCACCGAGCAGATCGGCGAGCGAATCGAACATGTGCGCGGCGGAATAGCGGCTGACTGTGATCTCGCGCGCGCCGTGACCGAGGCGTTCGCCGTTGGCGGAGGCGTACTCGATGGCGCGTGCGAGATCGTCCACTGCGCCGACATCGACGAGCGCGCCGCTGACATTGTCCACAACGAGTTCCTCGAACGACGGAATGCACGTGACGACGACCAGCACCGCACAACTCATCGCTTCGAGCACGACCAGCGCGACCGCTTCCCAGCTCGACGAGCACACAAACACGCCGCATTCCTGATAGAGGCTGCGCAGACGCGTGCGATCGCTCACGAAACCGGCGAAGTCCACGCGGTCCGCCACGCCGAGTTCTGCGGCGAGGCGGCGCAGCATCACGTCGTCAGGGCCGGTGCCGACCAGCGCCAGCGTGTATTCCGGTAATTGCACGATTGCGCGCAGCAGGTCTATGAAACGCTTCTGGCTTTCCACGAGCCGTCCCACGGCGAGAATCGTGCGTTGGCGCGGCGCGCTGCCCGGCGCGAAGAGGTCGCAATCGACCGCGTTCGTCAGCGTGACGGCGTCGCCGCCGAATTCTTTCGCGAGCTTGAGGCTCGACGAAGTTTGGCACACGAGCTTCGCCGCGCGCGGCAAGGCGCGGCGTTTGGCCGGCGTCATCGATTCGTTGAACACCGCGCCGACGACGGAAATGCGCGCGCATTCGACGATTGCGTCGAAGTGCGGCGTCCAGATTTCCTGGTGGTACAGCACGTCGATACGGTCTTCCTCGAGGCAGCGCTGCAACGCGCCGCCCCAGGCGCGCGTCGCGACGCGCGTGCGCAGCGGCGACGACGGCGTGCCGCGGCTCAGACGCCACAGCACCGGATCGACGAGACGCATCCAGCAGTCGATGTGCACGAAGCGCACCGAGATGCCCGGCGCGACCTCGCGGATCATGCCGGGTCCGTACGACAGGATGTAGATCACGATTTCGTGGCCGCGCTCGGCGAGGCCGCGCGAATAATCCCACACGAAGTCGTTGCGATAGCCCGACAGATAATCTTCGCGCGACAGCCCGAAGGTGCGCGAATAGAAGCCTTCGAACGAATCGGCGCTGGTGAACAGCGCAATGCGCCGCGACGTGCGCGCGCGGCGGGGGCAGCGCCGTGCTGGTTGACCGTGATGGTGAACATGAGAACGGCTCGTGCTTAACAGTGCATTAGCGGTAGCTGTACGCGTAGGCGTAGGTGCCGTTGCGGTGGCTCAGCTTGCGCGAGGAACCGTTGAGCACCACGCCGACCATATTGGCCTGCGCGCGACACAGCTTGCCCAGCGACTGATTGATGACTTCGCCCGAATGCTCGCCGCGCGTACCACCAGCAGCGCCGCGCCGGCTGCGCTCGCGATGACCGCGGCATCCGGCACCGCCAGCAGTGGCGGGGTATCGATGATGAGGTCGTAGTCTTTCTCGTACGTCTCCATCAGGCTGCGGAAACGCTCCGCGCTCAGCACCGACGACGGATTGCGCAAATGTTTGGCCGCATTCAGCAGGAACAGGTTCGGCACGCTGGTCGCACGCGCGAGGTCGCGCTGTTCGTCGGCGTGGGCCAACTGGTCCGCGAGCATGCCGCTTCCGGCCGGCAGACCGAGACGCTCGGCCAGATGGCCGCGTCGCAGGTCGACGTCGATCAGCAGTACTCGCTTGCCGGATTCGACCATCAGCGTGGCGAGGTTCACGGAGAGGAAGCTCTTGCCGTCGAACGGCGCGTGCTCATGATGACGAGCGTGCGCGCACCGGTTTCAGCGAGTTCAAACTGCAGCGTTTCGCGCAGGCCGCGCAGGCTTTCGATCGAATCGTTGAACGGTTCATCGAGCGCGAGCAGGTCGGCGGCGTCGGCGGTGCCAGTATCGCCGGATGCGGTGAGCGCCGGGCGCTTGCCCGACTTCGCCGCCGCCGCGCTGGAATGGGCCAGGCGTCGCGCGGAGGCCTTGCGGTCCGACAGCGGCCGGCCAACACGGGCAACTGCACTTCACGTTCGATCAGATCCGGATGTGTGAGGCCGCGGACATAGCGTTCCCGCACCAGCGCGCAGGCGATACCCGCGATCAGGCCGAGCAGCAGGCCGCCCGCGAGGATCGGGCCGGACTTGGGCGACGTTGGCGTGCGCGCTGCCGATCGCGCCTGCACGCGACACCGACAGTTCCTGCATCTTGTTGAGCAGCGACAGATAGACTTCCGAATTCACCTGCGCGTCGCGCTGCAGGGCAGCGGCCTTGCACTGGACGTCCGGCAGCCCTTGTAGTGCGCATCAAAATGGCTTTTCTTCATTTGCAGCGAGGCGATCTGCGCATCGATGGACTGCACTTCGATAGCCGACAGCGGGAAACGCTGCAGCAACTGTTGGCGCTGAACCTGAAGCGTCGACAGTTGACGATCGACGTCGAGTCCGCCTTCCAGATAAGTCTGCGCTTTGCGGCTCGGTTTGAAGGTGCCCTTCGACGCCTGGAAGTCGACCACGGCGGCTTCACTGCGATGCACTTTGTCTTGCAGGATCGGCAGTTCGTGTTGCAGGAACGACAGCATGCGGCCCGCTTCTTCCTGAGCGCGCGGTGCGCAGGCGCATATAGGAATCGACGATGGCGTTCGCCTCGTCGGTGATGACGGTCGCGTTCGTACCGCTGACGGACACTTGCAGCACGCCGGTGTTCTTGCCGCGTTCGCCGATCATGATCCGGCTCAGCAGCATGCCGAGCGCGGAGCTGCGCGAGAAGCGCACGACATTGAAGGTTGCGCCCGGATGCGCGTCGAGACGCGACACCAGAATGCCGACGCCGTTTGCATTGACGGCCTGGCCGGTGGTGCCAGAGAGCAACGTCGTGCCGGCGGCGTTCTTCAGCACGTAGGCGTTCGGACCGACCACTTCGAGCGTCAGACGTTCGTCCTGCAACGCGACCGGCACGTCGATGCGATCCACTTTCAGGAGATCCGAGCCGTTGGCGTACAGGCCGCTTTCGAGCTTGTAGCCGATCGCGTCGAGCAGGCCGTCGATCACCGGCACCGTGTGCGGTGCCACCGACGTGCCCAGTCCAGCGGTCGATCACGGGGTCGAGCACCGCGCCGCTCTTGAACAGTTCGATCTCGGTATCCGTCTTCATGTTGCCGGCCGTCGGCAACAGGCGGATGCCCTTCGAATTGTCGGCGGACGCCGAGGTATTCTCACCGGTGTCGATCTGCACGACAGCGTTGGAGGAGAACTTGGGTTTGGAGATTTTAGGTATACGAATGCGAATGCCAGAGTCGTCGAAGCGATCGTAACCAGCAGAATCAGCGTGACATGTTCACGCATGATTCGGAAAAATTTCTCACGACGTAATCATCGTCCGAAGTAGAGCCGTTCGAGATAGACATAAAATTTTATTCCGAGTTGAAACAGTTGATGGTCGTAAATCTTGCTTGTTTTATCTGCGCTTCTGGCTTTGGAAAGCGGCGCCTGGCGAACGCAGATTTGTAGGGACCTTGAAAAATCACGTCTGTGCGTTCCCGAACGGACCGTCCATTGGGCGATTGCTATGGTTCGTTGCCTCTCAGGACGGGCCTTCACACTCAAGGCGGGTGCAGTATAGCGTTGGAAAAAGCTTAGCTATGCTACTTTCTGAACCCACGTGTTGTTTAACAAATGTTAAGGCGACGCTGATTAAGTCCACTGCTTGTGCTTGTCAGGTGTTATAGAGCGCACGTGCAAGGAGAAAGGCAAACGACGATGAAGCAGCAGACATGAAGCAGCAGACGCTGGCGATGGCCGCGGATCAAGGTGCGGGGTTCGAGACTTGCCGCAAACGCACGCGACGCGACGAGTTGCTTGACACGATGAACACGATCGAGATTCGCCTCGAGCAGCGCCGTGGACG
>LFLF01000118.1 GCA_001184395.1 Candidatus Paraburkholderia calva
ACCTCGCACCTTGATCCGCGGCCATCGCCAGGGTCTGCTGCTTCATCGTCGTTTGCCTTTCTCCTTGCACGTGCGCTCTATAACACCTGACAAGCACAAGCGGTGGACTTAATCAGCGTTGCCTTAATTGCCACTAGGCGAGGAGGGCTTCGTTGCCGCATCGTGACGGTTTCTGTATCGTGGTCCGATGAATGCTGCGCAAAACGCGTGCGCTCGCAACCAACGGACACAAAAACATGGAACCCCAAACGCAAGTCGTCACCACCGACGTACTGATTTTCGGCGCGGGCCCGGTCGGCCTGTTCGCGGCCTTCGAGGCCGACGTGATCGGCCTGAGCTGCCAGATCGTCGATGGCCTGGACCGCATCGGCGGGCAATGCATCGAGCTGTATCCCGACAAGCCCATCTACGATATCCCCGCGATTCCTTCCTGCACCGCGCGCGAACTCGTCAAGCGTCTGCTGGAGCAGATTCGCCCTTTCGATGTGCCGATTCATCTGGGCCAGCGTGTGCAGTCGGTGGAGCAGCGCGAGGATCATCGCTGGACGGTGCGGACCGAATACGGCATGACCTTCGATGTCGCGGCCATCCTCATTGCGGCCGGCAATGGCGCATTCGTGCCGCAACGGCTGCAGGTGCCGGAAGCCGCGGCGCTCGAGGATCGTTCGGTGCACTACAGCGTCGCGCGTCTGGCCGATTTCGAAAACCGCGAGGTACTCGTCGCGGGCGGCGGCAATTCCGCGCTCGACTGGGCGCTGGCGCTCAAGAACGTCGCGAAGAAACTGACGCTCGTGCATCGGCGCAACGGGTTCTCGGCGGCGGCAAACTCGGTCGCGACGATGAAGCGCGCGGTGGAAGCGGGCGAAATGGATTTCGTCGTCGGCATGATCGAATCGCTCGATGCACCTGGCGGTGAACTGCGCTCGGTGCGTATCAAGCAGATCGAGGGTGTGACGGATCTCGCCGTGGAGAAGATCGTCGCGCTGTATGGGCTGGTCGCCGACCTCGGGCCGATCGCCGAGTGGAATCTCGATGTGCGTGGCGGGCGCATCGAAGTCGATACGTCGAACTACGAGTCGTCGCGGCCCGGCATCTTCGCGGTCGGCGATATCGCGCATTATCCGAACAAGCAGAAACTGATTCTCTCGGGCTTTCATGAAGCGTCGCTCGCGTTGCGCAAGGCTTATACATATGCGTATCCCGACAAGAAACGCGTGCATGTCCATTCGAGTTACGACGCGAAGCTCGCCGAGCGCGTACAATCCAGTGCCGCGCATGTGGAAGGCGGTTGACGCGTCGTGTCACGCGCGTGCTCTGTAAGCGCATGGAGCGCGGCGTGATCGGACGGATCGTTATCGGGATCGTGCTGATGGCCTCGCGGCCGCAGTGGCGTTCGGTTACGGCGTTACACGTGGCGCATCGGCGTGCCGGAGCGCTACGATCTCTTTACGCCGTTCGATGTGCGTGCACCGGTTGGACCCTTCACCGCATACAAGCGCTGGCGCACCAACGCGATCCCATGCTTTGCTCGGCGTTGCTCGAAACCTCAGGTCTCTCATATCGCCCGATGGCGGATTCCACCGGGGCGGGCGGCTGTGAACTGAAGAACGTCGTGCGCGTGACGCAGGTCGACGACACACGCTTCAGCGCGCCGTTTCTCGCGACGTGTCCGCTTGCGCTCGGTATCGCGGAATTCGAGCATCGCTATGTTCAGCCTGCGGCGCGCGAAGTATTCGGTGAGCGTGTCATGCGCATCGAACATGTGGGCAGCTATGCGTGCCGCAATGGAATCATCAAAAGAACACTGCGCTGAGCCAGCATGCGGGTGCCAATGCCATCGATCTGACGGGCTTCGTGCTCGCTGATGGAAAGAGCGCGTCACACAGGCGCAATGGGGCGATGCGGACTCGAAAGATGCATCGTTTCTCAGGCGCGTGCATGACGGAGCATGCCGCTCGTTTGCCACGACGCTGAGCCCGACTACAACGCCTTGCATGCGGTGGACATGGGGCCGTACAGCATCTGCCGATGAATGCATCGCGCTCGCTGAACGAGCACGGCGCGTCGCATTCGTTAAAATTGAGATGACTCAACTGCGAGCGGCACGAATGGTCGGATCGTGCGAACAGCGGGCCGCGCGTGCAACGGAAACAATCATCGGAATATCGGACAAGCGAATGACGAAACATGAAGGTGGCGTAACGGATCCCTACGAACGACGCGCATTGCTGCTGCATCTGGGCGATGTGATGGAAACCGTGTATTGTCTAAGCCAATGCGCTGACGATTACGCGAGCGTCGCTGCGGCCGGGCGCGGCAACGATGCGCTTGCCGGCTTCACCCTGCTGACTTTCGTCGATGGCACGATGGCACCACGCGAGTTTATCCGGCGCGCATCGGGTGCATTCTTCGTGTGGCCGAAAGCATTGCTCGACGCCGAACTCAATCGCGCGATGATCGCCAACACCGTGCGGCACGATCTCTTCGGCAGCAACACAAAGGGCTGGAATGCCTACGTGGAAGAGCGCCGCCGCGAGGTCGCATGGTTCGGCGACGACCTTCCTGACGTCGCGAAAACCGCGGCGCTTGCACATGCATCGGACGAAGCGGGCGTCACGGAGTCGTCACGTTATTCGACGTGGCCGTGGCCGAATAAAGCCGGCGATACCTGAGGCTTCGGTAAGCGCACCGCGCTTACTCTTTCTTCTCCATACTGGCTGCGCCGGCGTCCATACCGAGGCCGTTAGCGTGATTCAGCGTCGGCTGCTTGCCGGCCGATTGCTTGCCGGGTTTGGCGTTCAATGCGCCGCGCGCGCCGGCCGCAGCGGCGGCGGGAGGCGTCGTGTTGTGCTCCTGATAGGTCGGCGTACTGTCGTATTGGAGCTTGTTCGGCATTTGCTGTTGCTGCGTTTGCTGAGCGTTGGCCACGACGGCGATGCTGCCGCCGAACAGCACGATTGCGGCGCGCCCTAGCGCGCGGATTACGGATCTCATCTCGTTCTTCCATTGTTCTGCGCTTTACGCTCTTTTTAGCAAGCCGTGGACCCGATCGCGGCTTGCTTGTCCGATCGCAAGCTTGCGCGTGGCGTGTTCGCACGGCTTGCGCAGGCTTGACCGCATCAAGGCAGGGCCGCGGCATCTCCGGAGAATTCCAGCTTTAACGTTGGAATCGAGAAGATGAAAAAGCTCATTGGGGTGATGGCACTGGCTCGCGCGGCGCTTTTCGCGGGCGCGGCACATGTGGCGGATGACGGTGCGAAGGCGGTCGATGCTTCTACCGCCAGTACGGGGTCGTACGGCGACGGCATCCACGCGAACGACTGGCTGGTGCGTCTGCGCGCGATCAGCATCATACCGCAGCGTCGGCGGGCGGCGCGCTCGGCACGCTGGGCGTGAACGTGAACAACGCGATCCTGCTCGAACTGGACTTCACCTACATGATTCGCGACGACATCGGCGTCGAACTGATTCTGGGCACCTCGCGCCATTAGGTGACGTCGAACATGACGTCGAACATCGGCGGTCTGGGCGGCGTGGGCGTGCTTCCGCCGACGCCGCTGCTGCAATACCACTTCAATCATGCCGGCCGCGTGCGGCCCTATGTGGGCGCGGGCATCAACTACACGTACTTTTATTAACGACAAGTTGAAAGCGGGCGACACGCCGGTTTCGATCAAGCACAGCAGCTTCGGCCCAGCCAGCCTTGCAGGCGGGCGTCGATTTGCAGGTGGCACGCAATCTGTTCGTCAACGCGGATGTGAAGAAGATCTGGATGCGCACCAGCGCGGCGGCGGGCGGCACCGACCTCGGCTCGCTGAAAATCGATCCGTGGGTGATCGGGCTCGGCGCCGGCATGAAGTTTTGAGCGTGGGCGACGTGAAGCGGTGAGAAAAACGGGCGATCGAGGCGTTCCGCCTCGTTCCGGTCTGAAAATTGGCGGAAGACGCCGGTACTTCTGGCGTGGACGGCTGCGTGAGCGCGATATTCTTGTCAAAGGCCCGGCGCAGATTCGTCCCGCCCGCGGCGCGCGTTCCCGCAACGCCGGCGAAGTGGGCGAGCTGCAACGAATTAATAAAACCGCATCAGGGATCAGCACGCCAATGAGACTTTTCATTTTCGCGGGACTCGCCTTGTTCGCCACCTGCGGCGCCACGCTCGCGCAGCAGCCACTCACTTTGCCTGGCCGCAGTCAGAGCACTGGCCAACAGGCCGTGGACAACGCCGCCTGTTACGCCTACGCCAACCAAACGACCAAGGTCAACATGGCGCGCGAGTCGTAGATGCCGCCGAAGAACAACACCATCGAGACACGCACGATGGTCAATCCCAGTCCGGTCGCGCCGCCGCTGCCGCCGCCCGAACTGCCGATGGTCCGCTATTGCCGCGCCTACAGAGCATGCAAAATCGCGGTTACTTCATGCGTTGATTACGGCTCGGTCGAGCCGACACACAAAGCGCCTGGCCGGTCCGGGCGCTTTGTCTTTCTTGCGCTCGCGACCGCGCCCGCCCGATTTTGCATTTTGCGTTTTGCATGCCGACGCCGCATGCTGGTCTTTTGCATGATGCATGCGCTATGCGTCGGGCGATGGCCACACGCAGCAGGCAAAGGAGCGATCGCATGAATTCGGACCAGGGACATGAAGGCGGCTGCGCATGCGGCAGGGTGTGCTTGCTTACGCGTGAGTGGAGCGCCGAGGGGGGGAACCTGTGCCACTGCATGACCTGCCGACGCATCCATGGCGCGCCGTTCGGCGTCTACGCGATTTTTCCGCGCGATGCGGTGGAAGTGACCGGCGCGACCCGCGCGTGGGCGAGTTCGGCAATGGGCAGGCGGCATCACTGCCCGCATTGCGTATCGCCGGTTTATCTGGCCTTCGATGGTCTAGACGAGATCGAAGTGCCAACCGGCGTGTTCGACGAGATCGGGCTTTATCCGCCCGAATACGAAATCTGGTGCCGCAGCGCTGAGCCCTGGCACGACGCGCAAGGCAGGCCGCGCCATGCAGAGGCGCGGGCTGAATAACACACCCACGTCTGAAACTCGAACTTCAAATCAGCATTCGACGATCGCCTTCACCACGCCCGCCTTGGGGTCGAGCAGGGGCGAGAACTGCTGCGGCACATCGCCCAGCGCGAGACGATGCGTGTTGAGCGCATCGGTCGGCACCTTGCTTTCGCGCATTGCCACGAGCACGGTCTCGAAGTCCTCGGGCGTCGCGTTGCGACTGGCGATGAGGGTCGCTTCGCGCTTGTGAAACTCCGAATCGGCGAAGGAAATGCGGGCCGGGACGATCGACACCAGCACGTACTTGCCGCCATGCGCGATGAACTCAAAACCACGTTCCATCGCGCGCGGATTGCCGGTCGCATCGAACACCACGTCGAAGAATTCGCCGTTGGTGAGCGCCGACAACTCGTCCTTGTCGCGTTCGCCGATCTGCACCGTCGCATCGACCTTCAGTTCGCGCTTGCAGAATGCAAGGCGGTCTTCGCGCGTATCGAGCGCCGGACGGTCGCGCCGCGCAACCGCGAAAAGGTGATCGCCGCCATGCCGATGGGCCCGGTGCCGACCACCATCACCCGCTGGCCGGGTTTGACATCCGCGCGTCGCACCGCATGCGCGCCGATGGCGAGAAACTCGACCATCGTCGCCTGATCCAGCGTGACGCATTCGGCCTTGTGCACGAATTGCGCGGGCAGGTTCAGATACTCCGTGAATACGCCATCCCGATGCATGCCCAGCACCTGAATATTCACGCAGTATTCACGCAGCAGTTGGTCTTGCCCTGACGGCACGCGATGCATTTGCCGCACGACAGATATGGCATCACGTAGACCGCGTCGCCCGCCTTGAGACCGCTCGACAACTTGTGACCCATCACGCGCGGGTACAACAGATACGGCTGGTTCCCGGTGAAGATGTGCAGATCTGTCCCGCACACGCCGACGCGCTTCACGCGCAGCAGCACTTCGTTCTCGCCACGCGCGGGCTTGTCGCGCTGTTCGGCTTTCAGGGTTCCGGGCGTTTCGCAGATGACGGTCAGCATGGTGTCTAACTTGTGTTGTTGGTGTGGGGGTAGCCCACAATCTATAGTGGCGTCGCGCCATTTGGTCAAGCCAGTTTGCGTTATGAGAAATTGGTAAGGCCATAGTGCGTCGACACCAGCCTGCACGGCCAGCCGTTTCCCCTATATTTTCGGGATACGGTTTCGCGCGAAATGCGTGGCAAAGGACGTCAATTGCATTCCCTACACGAGTTCGTCGAACGGCATCCGCGGCTGTTCGTGCTGTCGGGCGCGGTGATCAGCACCGAGTCCGGCATTCCCTGTTATCGCGATCGCGAAGGTCAGCGTACTGACCGCGCGCCCATTCTGCTCAAGGATTTCCTCGCCTGGGATTATGCGCAGCGGCGCTACTGGGGGCGCGCAGCCTGACCGATGTGATCGAACTGCATGGTAATATCGGCCGGGTGCGCTGCATGGCGTGCGGTGAGGCGCACACGCGGACCGCCGTGCAGCGCATGCTCGAAGCGCTGAATCCGGACTTCGTGGGCCACGCCGCGCCCGATCTGCCCGATGGCGACGCGCAAATCGAAGATCTCGATTTTGCCGCCTTCGATGTACCGGGCTGTACGCGCTGTGGCGGCGTGCTGAAACCGGACGCCGTGTTCTTCGGCGCGAGCGTGCCGCGCAAACTTGTGCAGGACGCGGCGCGTTCGCTGGAAGCCGCCGACGCCATCCTCGTGCTCGGTTCGTCGCTGATGGTGTATTCGGGCTATCGCTTTTGCGAGTGGGCCGCGAAGAGCGGCAGCCGATCGCGGCGGTGAACATCGGCAAGACGCGCGCGGACGCGTTGTCCGCGCTCAAGGTGGAAACGCCGTGCTCGGAAGTGCTCGGCGAACTCATCGAACGGGCTGGATGCGCGGCCCGCCGTGACGGAATGACGGGCCGCAAAACGGCAGTTACTTCGCGTCGCGCGCGAGCGTTTCGATCCCTTCCAATAGAGACGCGCGACGTCCACTTTGCGCGTAAAAAGTGCTGGCGTCACGTGCACGACTTCGGCATCCAGGCCGGGCCGCGTGACGGTGAAGACGCCGAAGCGCTGCATCAGCGCATTCACGATGGCGTCGCAGCCGGCCTTGTCCGCGCGCCCGTGCAGTCGGAACGCGGTGATGCTCGCGCTCATCGATGCATCCGGTGGCGCCATGATCTGCACCTCTGGCCACGCGCGCGCCGTTTCCGCCCCGTCCGCGCTCCAGGTGCGGTCGCGGAGATAGCGGTCGATGGCTTCGAGGAGGCCGCCCCGGATATAGATCGCGCCACAGCCGAGCGGCGCGCCGATCCACTTGTGCAGATTCAGCGCGGCGAACGGCACGTTCAGGTCGGGTACGTTGAAGTCGAGCATGTCCCAGGAATGCGTGGCATCGGCGATCACGTCCGCGCCTGTTTCCTGCGCGGGCGCGACGATTTAAGCGATCGGCTGACCAGGCTGGTCGCGAAACATACGTGCGAGGTCAACACGAGCCGCGTACGCGGATGCGCCTGCAGCGCCGCGGCATAGGTTTCGAGCACGGCCTCGCGCGGCGGTCTCGGGGAATCACGATCCTCACCGGCGTGACGCCTCGCCGTTCGCGCAGCCATTCCATCGCGTCCTTGCCGCAGGGGTAATCGAGATCGCTATACACAGCACCTTATCGTCGGGAGAAAAGCGATTATAGCCGCTGATCAACGCGAGCAGCGCCTCGGTCGCGTTGCGCACCAGTTCGATTTCCTCGACGTGGCAACCCATCTCGGACGCGACGCGCGCACGCAACCCAGTATGCAATTCCTGCCAGTGATGGCGCACCAGCAGCATCGTCTCGCTGTTCGCGCGGTCGGTCCAGTAGCGCAACATGCCTTTACCGGCTCGGTCATCGCGCCCCAGAAGCCGTTTCCCAGATTGATGGCTTCATCCGACTGCCGATACAGCCCGCGCACCGCATCCCAGTAAGTCTCGTCATGGGCGGGATCGATGGCGGGCGTGGGCTGTAGGGCAGCCAGCGTGGTAGCGAATTCGGGCATGCGATAGTCGAGTTGAGTCTGCATTAATCCTCGCGAGAAATCTGGAACGAGCGTTCAGTATCGCCCAACAGAACATCCGATCGGGTGATTTTTAACCAAATAGGTAACAATTTCTCAAGAGGTGGATAAAATAGGTACTTTTTACATTTTTTTTACCCTTCAGACGTGCGGAAGGCGGGCCATAATCAACAAACATGAGCGCAATGCCCTAACGGGGCAAACGTTCGCGTATGCAGTTTTCCGATTGCAATGTGCGGCCTTAATGGCGCCAATAGTCCCGCGATGGACCTGAGAGAACCTAAAAATGAACCTGAGAAACATCATGATCAAACAGGCGGATCGCCAGTTTCGGCATTCTCGCCGTGCGGATCGTCTTCGTGGCCGGCATGTCGTTGCACGCATTGTCCGCTGCGACCGACGGCTTCGCGCATTACGTGAACGGCATCAACGCACGTGCCAAAGTGGCGGGACAGATTCGCACGGCGGTGGATCGCCGCGCGAGCGCGGCCCACAATCTCGTGCTCGTCACCAAACCCGCCGATCTCGAACTCGAGAAGGCCCGAAGTCCCGCGTGCGCACGAAGACGTGCAGGCGCGTCTGAAGCAGCTTCAGTCGATGATCGCGTCGGCCACCGACACGAGCGACAAGGCGCGCAACCTCGTCGCCGAGATGACGCGCGTCGAGACGGTGTACGGGCTGGTCGCGACCGATGTCGTCGGTCTCGCGCTGGTGGGCAAGCATGATCAGTCCATCACCAAGATGGACGACGAGTGCCGCCCGCTGCTGGCGTGTCTCGTGAAGGCGACCGACGACTACGCGGACTACACGCGTGCGCGCTGCGCCGAGATCGTGGCCGAGTATCAGGCGTAGTACGAAGCGCAACGCGCCATGCTGATCGCCCTGTGCGTGTTCGCCGCGGCCTTCGCGGTGCTGGTGGACATGCCATCACGCGTTCGATCACGGCGCCGCTGGGCGTGGCCGTGAGCATCGCCCAGACGGTAGCGCGCGGCGATCTGCGCAGCCGCATCGTCGCCGACACGAAGGACGAAACCGGCGATCTGCTGCGCGCACTCGCCGAGATGAACGAGCGCCTCACCGAAACCGCGAGCCGCGTGCGTGAAAGCAGCGGCGTGCTGGACGGTGCCACGCAGGAACTCGCGACGGGCAATACCGACCTGAGCCAGCGCACCGAAGAACAGGCCACGTCGCTGCAGGAAACCGCCGCGAGCATGGAGCATGCTTACTTCGACGGTCCGTCAGAACGCCGAGAATGCGCAGCAGGCAGCTCGCTTGCGTCGAGCGCATCGGACGTCGCGAAGAAGGGAAGCGTGGTCGTGAGCCGTGTGGTCGAGACGATGAACGGCATCAGCGACAGTTCCAGCAAAATTGCCGAAATCACCGGCATGATCGAAGGCATTGCGTTCCAGACCAACATCCTCTCATTCAACGTGGCCGTGGAAGCGGCGCGCGCCGGCGAGCAGGGCCGCGGCTTTGCGGTGGTGGCGAGCGAATGTCGGTGCCGACCTGCACCGGACAGCCTTTTTCCTTTGCCGCACGCAAGAGCGTGTACTTCGCTTCATCACGACCTCGCCGACGAAAGTATGCGATCGATTCGATCGATTTCGAACGGCATCAGGTCGCTCGCCTTCATGCCGAGCGGTTCACGTTGACGATCACGTCGACCCCCGCCGGGTCTAAGAAGGGGTGGTGTTCGTGGGCACCTTCAACGCGGGCAAGCTCGACCTCGTCATCGACGAGGGCACGCTCCGTATTCGGCGCGAAGGAGACAGCCGCAAGTTCGTCGATAGCGTCGAGCATTGCACCTTTAGCGGACATTACGCCGCGCAGCGTGGGCAAACCGTGTTGTATATCACCGAACGTTGCGTGTTCGAACTGACGGAGCGAGGTCTCGTTTTAACGGAGATCGCGCCGGGCATCGACATCGAGCGCGATATCGTCGCGTAGATGGGCTTTACGCCAATCATCGATACTCCGCGCGCCCGATGGACGAACGCATTTTCCGCGATGCGCTCATGGGTCTGCGCAACGTTCTGTTGAGGCTGAACCTGTCAGAGCGATTCAGCTACGACGCCGAGAAGAATCTTTTCTTCATCAACTTCGAGGGCCACGAAGTCGCGCATCCTGGTGACCTGGACGCGATTCGCAAAGAGGTCGAACAACAGCTCGCGGATGCCAAAACACGGCCGCATGCGATCATCAATTACGATAATTTTTCCATACTCCCAGACATGCTGGATGAGTATTCGGAAATGGTCACGAAGCTCGTCGAGAATTATTACGACGGTGTCACACGCTATACGACCAGCAGTTTCCTGCACATGAAATTGGGCGACGCGCTCAAGCGCCGCGGCGTCGCTCCGTACATCTATGAAAGCCCGGAAGAAGCACGCGAGCACGAGACGCGGCGCGATGCCGATTGATAAAAAGAATAAGATCAGGGCCGCACTCGGCGGCCCTATGATTTCAGCTTCGTGCAGTTTGCCCGGGCGAAGCTTCACGTCGATCCCGCAGCTTGCTATGGCGAATGCCGTAGCCGAAGTAGAGGGCAATGCCGATCGCCATCCACACGATGAGCCGTATCCACGTATCGGCGGGCAAGCCGGTCATCAGAAATATCGACGAGATCGCGCCGAGCGGTCCGACGATGAACACTGCCGGCGTCCTGAACGCGTGCTTGAGTTCCGGCTGCGTGACGCGTAACACCACGACTCCGATTGAGACCACGGCGAACGCGAACAGCGTGCCGATACTCACCAGTTCCCCGACGAGACCGATCGGCAGCAAGCCTGCCAGCACCATTACCACAATGCCGGTAAAGATCGTCGTGATATACGGCGTATGGAAGCGCGAATGAATCTTCGATGCGAACGGCGGTAGCAGACCGTCGCGCGACATCGAATAGAAAATGCGCGGCTGACTCAGGAGCAGCACGAGAATCACCGAGGTCAGGCCGAAGATCGCCCCGAGCTTCACGATAGGCGAGAGCCAGCGCATGCCGATGGCATCCACACCGACGGCAATCGGCTCCGCTACGTTGAGCTTGTCGTAAGGCACGATGCCGGTCAGCACGTAAGAGACGAGCACATAAAGAATCGTGCAGATGATGAGGGAGCCGAGCAAACCGATCGGCATGTCGCGCTTGGGGTTCTGCGTCTCCTGCGCAACACACGACACCGAATCGAAGCCGATATACGCAAAGAACACCACCGCCGCGCCCCGCAGGATGCCGCTCATGCCGAACACGCCCGACTCGCCCATATTCGGCGGTATGAATGCACCGGTCGGATTTTTTGCCGTGACCCAATGGCTCGTGTTCACGTAAGCAATACCCGTGACGATGAACGCCAGCACGATGAACACCTTGATGATTACGATGAAGCTGTTCACGCGCGCCGACTCGCGAATGCCCAGCACCAGCAGGATGGTAACGAAGCCCACGATCACCATGGCCGGCACGTTGAAAATGCCGCCTGCGTGACTCCACCCTTTGGCGGGATCGTAAGCGAGCGGCGATTGCGCCAGGGCCGAGGGAATGTCGATATGGATAGAGTGCAGGAAGCTTACCACGTAGCCGGACCAGCCGATGGCAACCGTGGTCGCGCCGACCGCGTATTCCAGTATCAGATCCCAGCCGATCAGCCATGCGATGAGTTCGCCCATCGTCGCGTACGCATACGTGTAGGCGCTGCCTGAAACGGGCACGGTGGACGCCATCTCGGCGTAACACAGCCCCGCGAGCGCACACACGATTGCGCCGAGCAAGAAGGAGATCGTAATGGCTGGTCCGGCGTTGCTTGCTGCCGCATGACCCGTGAGCACGAAGATCCCTGCGCCAATGATGCAGCCGATGCCGAGCATTACGACATCGAGCGCGGTCAGCGTTCGCTTTAGTGCGTGGCCGCCTTCGTTTCCCTGGAGATTTTCGTCGGTTTGCGTCGCTTCTTCTTGCAATGCAGCGACGGTCTTTCTTTGCATGATGGTCACGATCGCCTCCTGTTCGACGGCAACGGATGCGCGGCGGACGCTGCCGTCCGTTCGAGTGCCGGATGTTTTGCGCTATTGCCGCTTCACGCCTACACGGTGGGTGGAAGTCAGTCAGTTTCGTTTTCAGCGAATGCCGGTAGTTAGGATGGCCAGTGCGAACAAGCCGCGCAAGCATTTGCCATAACTCTTCGTGCAAGGCTTGGCGCTTGCAAGCAGGAAACGTGCCGTGCCTTCCAATAACACGTGGCCGTGAGCGGAAAACGCAGCATGAATGCCATGCGCGCAATGCGGACATGCCCCGTTGCCAGGGTGCCGTTCTCTTATCCGCTCTATAATCGCGTTTTGTTTCGTTCAACCGGAATCCGTTCTCTATATGACAGAACGTTCTCCGTTTATTACTTCACGTGGAGATTAGATATGTCGATTCGCATTGGTGATGAAGTCCCCGATTTCATGGCAGAAACGACCGAAGGCACGATCCGTTTTCATGAGTGGATCGGTGACAAGTGGGCGATTCTCTTCTCGCATCCGAAGGACTTCACACCGGTCTGCACCACCGAACTAGGCTATATGGCCCGCCTCAAGCCGGAGTTCGACAAGCGCAACACGAAGGTCATCGGGCTCTCGGTCGATCCCGTCACGAACCACTCGCAGTGGGCCAAGGATATCAAGGAAACCCAGGGCACGGCCGTCAACTATCCGATGATCGGCGATGCCGACTTCAATGTCGCGAAGCTCTACGACATGATCCATCCGAATGCGAACGGCGGCAGCCCGCGTCCCGCCAACGAAAACGCGACCATTCGCGCGGTGTTCCTGATCGGCCCGGACAAGAAGGTCAAGGCGACCTTCACGTATCCGATGAGCGCCGGCCGTAACTTCGACGAAGTGCTGCGTCTGCTCGATGCCTTGCAACTCAATGCCAAGCATACGGTCGCAACGCCGGTGAACTGGAAGCCAGGCGATGATGTGATCATTCCGACATCGGTGTCGGACGAGGATGCGAAGAAGAAATATCCGGAAGGCTTCAAGACGCTCAAGCCGTATCTGCGTACGGTGCCGCAGCCCAAGTAAGCTACTGGGCGTCCTTTGAGCCAGGAGTAAGCGCTGACAGCCTGAATGTCAGCGCTTTTTTGTTTAATGTGGTCTAGCAGGTTGTTGAATAGTTTTTTTGAATGTGCGCCTACTCATTCGAAAGAGCCAACGCGACGTTCAGACCCAACTAATTTAACGCCGGACTTCGTTGATTCAGGTGCTGCTAATGTCGCATTCTTTTCGACGTTCGCTCTCATGCC
>LFLF01000119.1 GCA_001184395.1 Candidatus Paraburkholderia calva
TCGGTGTAGCCGTCCGCTCTGCGCATCGTTTCAGTCTCAGTGTCGTTCGATTCCTTGATTCAACGTTTGCCCCGCCCAGTTTGCCCCTCCCAATCAGATCACCCGCGTAGAGGGTATTTCAATAGCCGGCTAGAGCGTCGAGGCCGGTCAGAAATTTGCAAGCTGTATGCCAAACAGCAGGGCGCTTCGAGCAAACGCGCGCGGGGCGGGGCCGTCAGGTTTGGGCGACCTTATGCCAAACGTTTTGGCGAGCTTATGTCGACCGGCATGCAGGCGAAGCTTGGGCTTCGCTCAGGCACCGCGCCCGTGCGCGCTGCCTGCGAATGGTGCGTCGCGCCTGATGCCGGTTCATCGCCTATAAAATGCTGGCTTCGCCGCTCTCACGCCTTGCCCGACATGGAACTCAAATGGCTCGAAGACTTCGTCTCGCTTGCGGAGACGCGCAGCTTCAGTCGCTCTGCTGAATTGAGGCACATCACGCAGCCGGCCTTCTCGCGGCGCATTCAGGCGCTCGAAGCGTGGCTCGGCACGGAGCTGATCGACCGCTCGGTCTATCCGACGCGTCTCACACAGGCCGGCGAAGTGTTCTACGAGCAGGCGCTCGCAATGCTCTCGCAGTTCCACGAAGCGCGCACGCTGCTGCGCGGACAAACCGGCGTGCCGGCCGCGACCATCGAATTCGCGGTGCCGCACACCTTGTCACTGACCTACTTTCCGCGCTGGCTCGAACATATAGAGGTGCGGCTCGGACGCATCCGCACGCGTCTGCGCGCGCTCAACGTACACGACGCGGTGCTGTCGCTCGTCGAGGGCGGCTGTGATCTGGTGATGGGTTACCACCATCCGAGTCATCTCGTTGCGCTCGATCCCGCTCGCTACGAAATGCTGACTCTCGGCAGTGAACCGATCAGTCCGTTTTCCTCGGTAACGAAGGGCGGCCGCGCGCGCTACACCCTGCCTGCCACGGCCGAGGCGCCTGTGCCGTATCTGTCGTACACGCCGAACGCCTATCTCGGCCGCATGACCGAGGTGATCATCGCGACGTCGCCGGTGCGGCTGTATCTCGACAAGATCTATGAGACCGACATGGCCGAAGGCCTCAAGGCGATGGCGCTCGCTGGCCACGGCGTCGCCTTCCTGCCGCACAGCGCGGTCGAGGATGCGGTGGAGGAGGGCAGGCTCATCCGGCTGGATCGCGGAACGCGCGGCACGCCCGCCGGTCAGTTCACGCTGACCATGGAAATTCGCCTCTATCGCGATAAGCTGGCGTCGCAAGGCGAGGAGCCGCGTCGGGCACTGATGCGCGAGCTTTGGAACGCGGTGGGTGAAGAACTATTGAAGACATCGTCGGAAACGCCCGTCGGGTAAGGCTTACAGGTATTATGCACAAAACGCATAACGGGATAAAAAAGCGGCATTGGATTTGCATACGGCGTTTTTCGACAATGGATGCATTCCTTCACCGCCGGAGTATCAATGTCCTCCTCGAAGCAGTCGTCACACATGCCGGATGCCAAACATGCAATCCCGTCGTACCTCAACGCCGATGACCTCGGCCCCTGGGGCAACTATCTGAAGCAGGTCGACCGCGTCGCCCCGTATCTCGGTTCTCTCTCCCGCTGGCTCGAAACCCTCAAGCGTCCCAAGCGCATTCTCGTCGTCGATTGCCCGATCGAACTCGACAACGGCACGGTCGCGCACTTCGAAGGCTACCGCGTGCAGCACAACACTTCGCGCGGTCCCGGCAAGGGCGGCGTGCGGTATCACCAGGATGTCACGCTTTCCGAAGTGATGGCGCTTTCCGCGTGGATGTCGGTGAAGAACGCCGCCGTGAATGTGCCGTACGGCGGCGCGAAGGGCGGTATCCGCGTCGATCCGCGCACGCTGTCGCGCGGCGAACTCGAACGGCTGACGCGACGTTACACGAGCGAGATCGGTATCATCATCGGGCCGAGTACGGACATTCCCGCGCCGGACGTGAACACCAACGAACAGATCATGGCGTGGATGATGGACACCTATTCCATGAACCAGGGCCAGACAGCGACCGGCGTGGTGACCGGCAAGCCGATTGCGCTGGGCGGTTCGCTCGGCCGCAAGGAAGCGACCGGACGCGGCGTGTTCGTGGTCGGCACGGAAGCGGCGCGGCGCATCGGCATGGAGATCGAGGGCGCGCGGATCGCGGTGCAGGGCTTCGGCAGCGTAGGCAGTATTGCGGCCAAGCTGTTCCAGGAAGCGGGCGCGCGCGTGATCGCCGTGCAGGATCACACTGGCTCGCTGCATAACTCGAAGGGCATCGACACGGTTGCGCTGCTGGAACACGTCGCGAAGACTGGCGGCGTGGGCGGCTTCGCGGGCGCGGACCCGGTGCGGGGCGACGAATTCTGGATGATCGAAAGCGACATCCTCATTCCGGCGGCGCTGGAAAACCAGATCACCGAGAAGAACGCGGCAAAGATCCGTACCAAGATCGTCGTCGAAGGCGCGAACGGGCCGACCACCACGGCGGCGGACGACATTCTCACCGACAAGGGCATCCTCGTGATTCCGGATGTGATCGCCAACGCGGGCGGCGTGACGGTGTCCTACTTCGAGTGGGTGCAGGATTTCTCGAGCTTCTTCTGGACGGAAGACGAGATCAACCAGCGCCTCGAACGCGTGATGCGTGAAGCGTTTGCGGGTGTGTGGCAGGTTGCCAGCGAACAACAGGTTTCCGTGCGGACGGCGGCGTTCATCGTCGCGTGCTCGCGGATTCTGATGGCGCGCGAAATGCGCGGTCTGTACCCCTGATCCGGCGATGCAACGGCCTATCCGTTGCAACCGGAGCAGGACGCGCGGCGTGCAGGAGGCGCGCCGCGTTGAGATTGTTTGAGGTTCGCGGGCGACATTCTTCGGGATGTCGCCCGCATTTGCATGAAAAATCAATTAACATCCGGCCGGTTGGTGAAGGTTGCACCCGACCGTCTCGAAAATAAGACGGAGTGTGGTTAACAATCATTCTTTCAGAATAATTACCCTGCCAAACTTGTCCGGCTTTTCGCCATAGGAGATCGACCAGATGAAGGTTAAAAAAAGCTGCGCTGCTGCTCGCTGCACTCGGAATGTTTGCAACGGGTGTCTACGCTCAGGACGCGGGCACGCTCAAGAAGATCAAGGACACGGGCGTGATTTCGCTAGGTCACCGCGAATCGTCGATTCCCTTTTCTTACTATGACGACAAGCAGAACGTCGTCGGCTACTCGCCCGAATTCGCACTGAAGGTCGTCGAAGCGGTCAAGACCAAGCTGAACATGCCGAACCTGAAGGTGAAGCTCACGCCGGTTACGTCGCAAAACCGTATTCCGCTCGTCCAGAACGGCACGGTCGACCTCGAATGCGGTTCGACCACGAACAACGCCGAGCGTCAGCAGCAAGTCGCCTTCTCGAACACGATCTTCGTGATCGGCAAGCGTCTCATGACCAAGAAGGATTCGAGCGTGAAGGACTGGGCCGACCTGAAGGGCAAGACCGTCGTGACGCCCGCCGGCACGACCTCGGAACGCCTGCTTCGCAAGATGAATCAGGAAAACAACATGGGCATGAACATCATCAGCGCGAAGGACCACGGCGAGTCGTTCCTGCCGCTATCGACGGGCCGTGCCGTCGCATTCATGATGGACGACGCACTGCTCGCGGGCGAGCGCGCGAAGTCGAACGATCCCAGGATTTCGTGATCGTCGGCGCGCCGCAATCGCATAAAGCGTACGGCTGCATGATGCTCAAGAACGATCCCGAGTTCAAGAAAAGTGGTGGACGACGCCATCGCCAAGGTCGAAACCTCCGGCGAAGCCGATGCGATCTACAAGAAGTGGTTCGAAAGCCCGATTCCTCCAGGGCCTGAACCTCAACTTCCCGGAACGCGACGACATCAAGGCTCTCTACAAGAGCCCGAATGACAAGGCAATCGACTAACCGGTTCGCGCATCGAACGAACGAAACGGAAGGAACCTCGCTTCTTCCGTTTCTTTTTGGAGTAAGTCCATGTCTTACAACTGGAACTGGGGCATTCTGCTCAGCCCCGTTTCGACCGGCGAACCGACGACCTATCTCGGCTGGCTGATCTCCGGCTTCTGGGTGACCATTACGGTGTCGCTCGCGGCGTGGGTGATCGCGCTGATTACCGGCTCATTGTTCAGCATCTTGCGCACGGCCCCGAATCGCTTTCTGGCGGGCATCGGCACCGTCTATGTCGCGAGCTTCCGCAATATCCCGCTGATCGTGCAATTCTTCGTCTGGTATCTCGTGATACCGGAGTTGCTGCTCGTGTCCATGGGCAACTGGTTCAAGCAACTGCCGCCGACCGCGCAGTTCTATTCGTCATCGATCATCTGTCTCGGGCTGTTCACCGGCGCGCGCGTGTGCGAACAGGTGCGCTCGGGCATCAACGCGCTGCTGCGCGGACAGCGCAACGCGGGCCTCGCGATGGGCTTCACCGAATGGCAGAGGTACCGCTACGTGTTGATGCCGGTCGCGTACCGCATCATCGTGCCGCCGCTCACGTCGGAATTCCTCAACGTGTTCAAGAACTCGGCGGTGGCGTCGACCATCGGTCTGCTCGATTTGTCGGCGCAGGCGCGCCAGCTCGTCGACTACACGGCGCAGACGTACGAATCGTTCATCGCGGTGACCATCGCTTACATGCTCATCAACCTCATCGTAATGCCGGAAATCATCCGCGCGGGCATTCAGGCGGTGTCGCGCGGTTAGGTGAATGCGGCATTCGCGCTCGGCATGACCTACGGCCAGGCGATGAAGCTCGTCGTGCTGCCGCAGGCGTTCCGCGCGATGGTGCCGCTTTTGCTCACGCAAGCGATCGTGTTGTTTCAGGACACGTCGCTCCTCTACGTCATCAGTCTCGTAGACTTCTTCCGCACGGCGGCGAACATCGGCGACCGCGACGGCACGACCGTCGAAATGGTCCGGTTCGCGGGCGCGTGCTATTTCGTGATCTGTGTGGTGGTGTCGGCGCTCGTCAAAAGTCTTCAGAAAAAGGTCGCAAGATGATCTCTATCAAAAACGTTTCGAAGTGGTACGGGCAGTTTCAGGTGTTGACCGACTGCACGACCGAAGTGAAGAAGGGCGAGGTCGTTGTGGTGTGCGGCCCGTCGGGTTCGGGCAAGTCGACGCTCATCAAGACAGTCAACGGCCTCGAGCCGTTCCAGAAGGGTGAGATTTCGATCAACGGCCAGTCGTTGACGGACAAGAAGACCAATCTGTCGAAGCTGCGTTCGAAGGTCGGCATGGTGTTCCAGCACTTCGAACTGTTCCCGCATCTGTCGATCACGCAGAACCTGAAGCTCGCGCAGGTCAAGGTGCTCGGCCGCTCGAACGACGAAGCGACGCAGAAGGGCCTGAAGCTGCTCGATCGCGTGGGCCTGCGCACGCATGTGGACAAGTTTCCGGGCCAGTTGTCGGGCGGTCAGCAGCAGCGTGTGGCGATTGCGCGCGCGCTGTCGATGGACCCGATCGCGATGCTGTTCGACGAACCGACTTCCGCGCTCGATCCCGAGATGATCAACGAAGTGCTTGACGTGATGGTCGAACTCGCGCAGGAAGGCATGACCATGATGTGCGTGACGCACGAAATGGGATTCGCCAAGAAGGTGGCGAACCGCGTGATCTTCATGGATCGCGGGATCATTGTCGAGGACGATCAGAAGGAAGCGTTCTTCGCGAACCCGAAATCGGACCGCGCGAAGGACTTCCTGGCGAAGATCTTCCACTGAGCTTTTCAGGCGCGGGCAGGGAAACGAAAAACGCGGCCTCTCCGGAAAGGAGCGCCGCGTTTTTTTGTGTCTGGCGTAGTGAGTGAACGCAGGCTTACTCGATGCCCAGTTCCTTCTCCACTGCCGCCGTCATCCGAATCTCTTCGATTCTGAGTGCCGAGCCGACGCAGGCCTTTTGCAGCGGTTCGGCCGCTTTCTTCGCGACTTCCTCCGGCACCGGAATGTTCAGCGTGCGCGTGAGCGTGCCTCACTGGAACATGGCGAGGTCGCCAGGGGCGAAGCGTGTCCAGGTTTCGTTGTCGGTGAGCGCCGAGGTGGCGATCACCGCGACACGATCTTCCGGCGTCGTGTACTTGGCGAAGTCGATCGACATGTCGGTGTCGATTAGATGCGCCGTCGAGAACGGCCAGCTACGGACCAGATAGTACAAATGCGTCGAGCAGTGCGAGAACAACACCTGTCCGTTCGACATCAGGAAGTTGAAGACGCCGTATTGCGTGATGTCGCGCGTGAGGTCAGCGAGCGCTTGGAAGAGTTCTTCGAGCGGCGGCTGCGAGCAGGGGAGGCCTTGCGCAAGCCCTGCAGCAGCACGCAAAACGCGAGTTCGCTGTCAGTGGTGCCGACCGGCTGGTACATTCCGTTCAGTGCCGGCGCATGGCCTTTCAGGTCGCCGTTGTGAGCGAAGATCGAGTGCCGTCCCCACAACTCGCGCATGAACGGATGGCAGTTCTCGAGCAGGATATGCCCTTGCGTCGCCTTGCGAATATACGCGATGGTGATCGGATAGCGCTTGACCATGTCCGCGAGCGGCGAACTGGCCGACGACTGATGATCGATGAACAGACGGCAGGCCTTGTCCTCGAAAAACGCGATGCCCCAGCTGTCCGCGTGGGGATCCATGACGCCTCCGCGTGCCGCGAACCCGGTGAACGAAAACGTCACGTCGGTGGGTTCGGCGCAGTTCATTCCGAGGAGTTGGCACATTATGCGGACAGTTTCGGCTCGAGGGCGGGTTGTTACAATACATACTACAGGGATATCACCGAGACGGATATCACCGAGACAAAACCGAAAAAATCGAACAGCGTCGCGAAACGGCAGGCGTGGTCATTTTTTAACGGCGATTTTTGCCAATACCTTTCTTAGAGGCGTGCAGTGCGATGCCGTGTTTTCGCGCATCGGACTTGCAGAACGCCTTCGACATTCCAACGCTTTCCAACGGCCATCATCGCCATGTCCGTATTCTCCACTACGCTCACCCTTGCGCGCCCCGACGACTGGCACCTGCACGTGCGCGACGGTGCAACGCTCGCGGCCGTCCTGCCGCATACGGCGCGCCAGTTCGGCCGCGCGATCATCATGCCGAACCTGAAGCCGCCGGTTAAGACGACCGAACTGGCTTCGGCGTATCGCGACCGCATTCTCGCGGCGCGGCCGGCCGGTTCGCGCTTCGAACCGCTGATGACGCTCTATCTCACCGACAACACGCCGCCGGACGAGATCTGCTGCGCGAAAGCGAGTGGTTTCGTACATGGTGTGAAGCTGTATCCGGCGGGCGCGACGACCAATTCCGACGCGGGCGTGACCGATCTCGGCAAGTGCGCGAAGACGCTGGAGGCGATGCAGGAAGTCGGCATGCCGCTCTTGATCCACGGCGAAGTGACGGACGGCGACATCGACGTGTTCGATCGCGAGAAGGTGTTCATCGACCGCGTGATGACGCCGCTGCGCCGCGATTTTCCGGCGCTGAAGGTAGTGTTCGAGCACATCACGACCAGGGATGCCGCCGATTACGTGCGCGACGCCGAAGGCGCGATCGGCGCGACGATCACGGCGCATCACCTGCTGTTCAATCGCAACGCGATGCTGGTCGGCGGGATTCGTCCTCACTATTACTGTGTGCCGATCATCAAGCGAGAGACGCATCGGCAGGCGCTGGTCGAGGCGGCGACGTCGGGCAATCCGCGTTATTTCCTCGGCACGGACAGCGCGCCGCATCCGAAGGGCTTGAAGGAGCACGCGTGCGGCTGCGCGGGCTGCTATACGGCGCTGCACGCGCTCGAGTTGTACGCGGAAGCCTTCAACAAGGCCGGCGCGCTGGACAAGCTGGAAGGTTTCGCGAGCTTCCACGGCGCGGATTTCTATGGCTTGCCGCGTGCGTCGGACAAGGTGACGCTGGAACGCGCGTCGTGGACCTTGCCCGCGGAGCTCGATGCCGGCGACGGGCAGATCGTGCTGCTGCGCGGCGGCGAGTCGATCGGCTGGCGGTTTGCGGGCTGAGTTCGGTCGATGCGCCTTCGCGTTCGAAGGCGTGGCCGCCGGCATGAACCCATCCCTCGGAACCGCGCCCGGCGCGGGTTTTGCCGCGATCCACTGGTCACGGCGAGCCGCTTGGTTTTATCGCGCAGGACGATCTGCCGGAGGGCGCTTCCTACGAAGGTCATATCGTGCATACCGGCCGTGTACCGACGCGTCACAACCTCCACGATTTCTTCAACGGTCTGATGTGGTTCACGCAGCCGCGCATCAAGGCGGCGCTCAACACGCGGCAGGCGGTGCAGATCGAGGCGCTGGGCATCGGTCCGACGCGCGGCGGCGTGCGCGACGCGCTCACGCTCTTCGACGAGAACGCGTGCTTTTCGCCTGCGCCGACCCGTCTCTTGCCGATGCGCTGTGCGGCTTCGACTGGCCGCACGCTGTTCGTCACGGAGCGCGCGGCATGGGATACGCGCTGCGAGGCGTGGCTTTTCGAGCATGCGCTGCTGGAAAAGCTGGTAGCGCCCTACAAGGCTTGTACGGGGCACGCGTGGATCATCGACGTGCCCGCCGATTACTTCTCCCTCGCCGATGCCGCCCGCTGCGTGCTGCTCGACTCGCGGGTGGCCGGCCGCATCCTGACCGGGCCGCTCGACAGCCGCGCGTTCGCACCGTTGCCCGTGCTGGGTATGCCCGGCTGGTGGAGGCCAATGCATCGCCCGGGTTTTACGACGATGCGGGCGTCTTCCGTCCCGGCCGCTAGACGCGCTGACGGCGGCCGATGGTAAAATCGCCTCGCAAAGCAGGCCAGGCAATCGCGGCCTCGACTGTTTCGATCGAAGAGGGCGAGGAAAGTCCGGACTCCACAGGGCAGGGTGATGGCTAACGGCCATCCGTGGCGACACGCGGAACAGGGCAACAGAAAGCAAACCGCCGATGGCTCCGGGCGCAAGCCGGGAGATCAGGTAAGGGTGAAACGGTGCGGTAAGAGCGCACCGCGGACGCTGCGAGGCGATCCGGCACGGTAACCTCCACCCGGAGCAATTCCAAATAGGCAGGCACGCATCCTCGCGATACAGGACGGTGCCCCCGTTCGTCTGCGGGTAGGAAGCTCGAGCGCGTCTCAGCAATGGCGCGCCTAGAGGAATGATTGCCACGTGCGGCGTGTTTCGGCGCGACGCGTGCACAGAATCCGGCTTATCGGCCTGCTTTGTGGTCATTCAAAAGAAAAGAGCCGGCGTCTCGCGACGTCGGCTCTTTTCCATTGCAGCGGCGCTTTCGCGCCTTTCGCGTGGGCTCAGACTTCGACGATATCGAACGAATGCGTGAGTTCCGCCGTCTTCGCCAGCATAATCGACGCCGAGCAATACTTGTCGTGCGACAGATTGATCGCGCGTTCGACCGTGGCCGTGTTCAGGTTCTTGCCCGTCACCGTGAAGTGGAAGTGGATTTTCGTGAACACTTTCGGGTCTTCGCTTGCGCGATCGGCTTTGAGCGTCACCGAACAATCAACGATTTCCTGACGGCTCTTCTTCAGGATCATCACGACGTCGTAGGCAGTGCAGCCGCCGGTGCCGAGCAGCACCATTTCCATCGGGCGCGGCGCGAGATTGCGGCCGCCGCCTTCCGGCGCGCCATCCATATTGACGAGGTGACCGCTTCCGGCTTCAGCGGCGAACGTCATGCCACCCGGTCCCATCCAGCTAACTTTGCATTCCATGCCGAGGCTTCAGCTAAGCACATGTTGTTACATCGCATTGTAGCGGGTCGATGACGTCGCTTCGTCATCGGACTCTCGCATTTGCCAGTTGACTGACAGCAACTATTTGGGATCGACAGCGGCACGTGACAACGTCTTAAATTTCGAGGCGAGACTCTAGACCGCAAAAAATTTGTCTATTGTGTCTATTGAATTAATTAAGTCATTGAAAAAAAGAAGGATTATAGAATCGGACACTTTCTTATCTGAATTTCGTATTTTGAAATAATATTTCATGATGCAAATTCATCTTGCTTCGTAACATGCGGATGCCTACACTCAGTCCTGTCTCCTCCACCTCCTCTCCTTTGGTGGATTAAGCCCGAGCCGAACCGCTCGGGCTTTTTTCGTCGGGACGACGGAGAATGTGGGCCAAGCCTTTGACGCGGCGAGCAATTTCACTCTATAATCTTAATGGTATCTTTGTTATTAAGCTCGCGAAGGGAGTCCGTGAGAGCCTGCAACGCAGTTCATAAAGCGGGACCGAGCAAGCGGGTTGTAAGTGGTTGTAAGTCATGGGCAGCCCAAATTTTTGGATCGATCATGAAGACGTTTTCTGCAAAAGCCGAAGAGGTGACGCACGAATGGTACGTGATTGACGCGACGGATAAAGTCCTCGGCTGTGTCGCCAGCGAAGTGGCACGCCGTCTTCGCGGCAAACATAAGCCTGAGTTCACTCCGCACGTCGACACTGGTGATTTCATCATCATCATCAACGCCGGCAAGCTGAAGGTCACGGGCAACAAGACCACGGACAAGAAGTACTATCGTCACTCGGGCTATCCGGGCGGCATCTACGAAATGACGTTCGGCAAAATGCAAGAGCGCTTCCCGGGCCGTGCGCTCGAGAAGGCTGTCAAGGGCATGCTTCCAAAGGGTCCTCTCGGCTACGCAATGATCAAGAAGCTCAAGGTCTACGCTGAAGCCACGCATCCGCATACGGCTCAGCAGCCGAAAGCGCTCGAGATCTAAGGGGAGCCCACATGATCGGTAACTGGAACTACGGTACGGGCCGCCGCAAGAGCGCCGTCGCTCGTGTCTTCATCAAGTCGGGCAAGGGCGAGATCGTCGTCAACGGCAAGCTCATCGCCGACTACTTCTCGCGCGAAACGTCGCTGATGATCGTGCGTCAACCGCTGGAACTCACGAACCACGGCACCACGTTCGACATCAAGGTCAACGTGTCGGGCGGCGGTGAAACGGGTCAGGCAGGCGCGGTTCGCCACGGCATCACCCGTGCGCTGATGGACTACGACGCAACGCTCAAGTCGCAACTGTCGAACGCAGGCTTCGTCACCCGCGACGCACGTGAAGTGGAACGTAAGAAAGTCGGTTTCCACAAGGCACGTCGTCGGAAGCAATTCTCGAAGCGTTAAACGTTTCGGGGTGTCGTCGGACATGTTCCGGTGATATTGTTGCAAAAAAGCCGCCCGCACCTCGTGCCGGTGGCTTTTTTTTCGCGCGTGGGCCGAATCATGTCGAATTTGCATATAGCCCATTGATTCCATGGACATTCGGCACGATATTGAGATCAGCCCTACAATAGCGATTAGAAGCTTAATTGGAGAGTTCGAATGAGCACTGTCAGCGACACCCCCACGACCGAAATGCCCCTGCCGTTCGTTTTCACCGACGCGGCCGCGGACAAGGTCAAGCAATTGATCTATGAAGAAGGCAATCCGGATCTGAAGCTGCGTGTGTTCGTGCAGGGCGGCGGATGCTCGGGTTTCCAATATGGATTCACGTTTGACGAAGAGGTCAACGAAGACGACACCGTCACCGAAAAGGGCGGCGTGCAACTGTTGATCGACTCGATGAGCTACCAGTATCTCGTCGGCGCCGAGATCGACTACAAGGACGATCTCAACGGCGCGCAGTTCGTGATCAAAAACCCGAACGCGACGACCACTTGCGGTTGCGGTTCATCGTTCTCGGTCTGAGCACGAATCACGAAAATTGCAGATGTCAGCAAAACGGAGCTTTCGGGCTCCGTTTTGCGTTCTTTGGCGACTAAAAACGCTCAGCGAACGCTCAGCGAGGATAAATCGCGCCGAATACGCGCTCGCCCGTCGCGCCCGTCACCGAAGCGAGATTGCCCGGTTCCCGCGCGATGCAGCGCATCGCCAGCCAGGCGAAGGCGAACGCTTCCACTTGCTGTGGCGGCACGCCCAGCGCATCGGTCGTCATGACGGGCACCCCGGAGACACCACTGTCGTTCAGCGCTTGCTGGAGCATTTTCAGCAGCACCGGATTACGCGCGCCGCCACCGCAGACATAGACCGCGCGCATCCGACGCGTGCCGCTCGATCTCGCGTGCGACCGACTTCGCCGTGAGCGCGGTGAGCGTCGCTTGCACATCGGCGGGGGCGAGATGAGCGAAGGCGGCGAGTTTGGCGTCCATCCACGCGGGGTTGAAGAGATCCCGCCCCGTGCTTTTCTGCGGCGGAAGCTCGAAAAACGGTTCATCGAGCAAGGCGTTCAGCAGCGGTTGATGCACCTTGCCTCGCGCCGCGAACTGGCCGCCGTCGTCATACGCGCGATGGGTATGCCGCAGCGCCCGCTCGTCGATCGCGCATTCGCCGGACCGCAGTCGAAACCGGGCACTGCGCCGCTCGACGCGAGAATCGTGATGTTGCTGATGCCGCCCAGATTGCATACCACGCGCGGCCGAATAAGGTTGCGTGGAACGCGGGCACCAGCGGCGCTCCCTGACCGCCCGCGGCGACATCACGGCTGCGGAAGTTGGCGACCACGTCGATATTGGTCATTTCCGCGAGCATCGTGGGGTTGTTGATCTGCCGCGTATAGCCATTCCGGCCGATGCCGCACCGTCTGCCCATGCACGCCGATCGCGCGCACCTTGGTCGCCGAGCAGCCCCTCATGCTCTGCAGTTCGTGGCAGCACATCGCGTAACGCGTCGCGAGCGCGTTGGCAGGGAGCGCTTCGCGTTCCAGTTCGTTGTCGCCGGACTATTGCAGCGCGAACAGCGCATCGCGCAAGCCTTTCAAAAATGACACATGCGCTTCGTCTAGCACGACCGGCCTCTTGCCCGCCGCGAACTGCACGGCAACGCCGTCCACGCCATCCATGCTCGTGCCGGACATCAAACCGAAGTACACGCCATCGGCTTTGCCGGTTTCCGTTGCCTCGATCTTCTTCGCCACGTTTTGCTCCTCCTGGTGCCTGCTCATCGACCGTTCAAGGGCGATTATCCGCGCATCCGGCGCGCGCGGTTAAGGCAACGCTGATTAAGTCCACCATTAGTGCTTGTCAGGTGTTATAGAGCGCACGTGCAAGGAGAAGAAAGGCAAACGACGATGAAGCAGCAGACGCTGGCGATGGCCGCGGATCAAGGTGCGG
>LFLF01000012.1 GCA_001184395.1 Candidatus Paraburkholderia calva
CTTCCGAACATAGCTACCCGGCGATGCGACTGGCGTCACAACCGGTACACCAGAGGTTCGTCCACTCCGGTCCTCTCGTACTAGGAGCAGCCCCCTTCAAATATCCAACGCCCACGGCAGATAGGGACCAAACTGTCTCACGACGTTTTAAACCCAGCTCACGTACCTCTTTAAATGGCGAACAGCCATACCCTTGGGACCGGCTACAGCCCCAGGATGAGATGAGCCGACATCGAGGTGCCAAACACCGCCGTCGATATGAACTCTTGGGCGGTATCAGCCTGTTATCCCCAGAGTACCTTTTATCCGTTGAGCGATGGCCCTTCCATGCAGAACCACCGGATCACTATGACCTGCTTTCGCACCTGCTCGACTTGTCGGTCTCGCAGTTAAGCACGCTTATGCCATTGCACTATCAGCACGATTTCCGACCGTATCTAGCGTACCTTCGTACTCCTCCGTTACGCTTTGGGAGGAGACCGCCCCAGTCAAACTGCCTACCATGCACTGTCCCCGACCCGGATCACGGGCCAAGGTTAGAACCTCAAACAAACCAGGGTGGTATTTCAAGGACGGCTCCACCGAAACTAGCGTTCCGGTTTCATAGCCTCCCACCTATCCTACACAGATCGGTTCAAAGTCCAATGCAAAGCTACAGTAAAGGTTCATGGGGTCTTTCCGTCTAGCCGCGAGGAGATTGCATCATCACAAACACTTCAACTTCGCTGAGTCTCGGGAGGAGACAGTGTGGCCATCGTTACGCCATTCGTGCAGGTCGGAACTTACCCGACAAGGAATTTCGCTACCTTAGGACCGTTATAGTTACGGCCGCCGTTTACCGGGACTTCAATCAAGAGCTTGCACCCCATCATTTAATCTTCCGGCACCGGGCAGGCGTCACACCCTATACATCCACTTTCGTGTTTGCAGAGTGCTGTGTTTTTATTAAACAGTCGCAGCCACCAGTTTATTGCAACCTCTTCACCCTTCCAGCGCAGGCTGGTTAAGCTACAGAGGCGTACCTTATCCCGAAGTTACGGTACCAATTTGCCGAGTTCCTTCTCCCGAGTTCTCTCAAGCGCCTTAGAATACTCATCTCGCCCACCTGTGTCGGTTTGCGGTACGGTCATTGTTAGACTGAAGCTTAGAGGCTTTTCTTGGAACCACTTCCAATTGCTTCGTGACCGAAGTCACTCGCGCCACACCCTTGAATTCTGTGCCCGGATTTGCCTAAGCACCTTCTCCAATGCAGCGACCGGGACGTCCAACACCCGGACAACCTTCCGCGACCCGTCCCCCCATCGCATCTAACAATGGTGCAGGAATGTTGACCTGCTTCCCATCAGCTACGCATTTCTGCCTCGCCTTAGGGGCCGACTCACCCTACGCCGATGAACGTTGCGTAGGAAACCTTGGGCTTACGGCGAGGGGGCTTTTCACCCCCTTTATCGCTACTCATGTCAGCATTCGCAATTCCGATGCCTCCAGCATGCCTTTCGACACACCTTCACAGGCTTACGGAACGCTCTCCTACCACACACACTTGCGTGTGCATCCGCAGCTTCGGTGACTGGCTTGAGCCCCGTTACATCTTTCGCGCAGGACGACTCGATCAGTGAGCTATTACGCTTTCTTTAAAGGGTGGCTGCTTCTAAGCCAACCTCCTGACTGTTTTAGCCTTCCCACTTCGTTTCCCACTTAGCCAATCTTTGGGACCTTAGCTGGCGGTCTGGGTTGTTTCCCTCTTGACACCGGACGTTAGCACCCGATGTCTGTCTCCCGTGATTACACTCTTCGGTATTCGGAGTTTGCTATGGCGTAGTAATCCGCAATGGACCCCACAACCATGACAGTGCTCTACCCCCGAAGGTGAGACACGAGGCACTACCTAAATAGTTTTCGGAGAGAACCAGCTATTTCCAAGTTTGTTTAGCCTTTCACCCCTATCCACAGCTCATCCCCTAACTTTTCAACGTTAGTGGGTTCGGTCCTCCAGTACGTGTTACCGCACCTTCAACCTGGCCATGGATAGATCACTTGGTTTCGGGTCTACGCCCAGCAACTGATCGCCCTATTCGGACTCGCTTTCGCTACGCCTGCCTTAATCAGTTAAGCTCGCTACTGAACGTAAGTCGCTGACCCATTATACAAAAGGTACGCCGTCACCCCGCTTTAAGTGCTCTCGCGCTTAAATCCACTTTAAGCGCGCAGCGGTCTATTTCAAACTGTGTGTCTTTTGACGCACCCACTTCGTGAGCGCGCCGAAAGCGCTTAAAGCGGGGCTCCGACTGTTTGTATGCATGCGGTTTCAGGATCTATTTCACTCCCCTCCCGGGGTTCTTTTCGCCTTTCCCTCACGGTACTGGTTCACTATCGGTCGATCACGAGTATTTAGCCTTGGAGGATGGTCCCCCCATCTTCAAACAGGATTTCACGTGTCCCGCCCTACTTGTCGTACACCTAGTTCTTCCCTACTGTTTTCGCTTACAGGGCTATCACCTGCTATGACCGCACTTTCCAGAGCGTTCAGCTAACAATAAAGATAAAGAGTACAGGCTCATCCCATTTCGCTCGCCACTATTTTGGGAATCTCGGTTGATTTCTTTTCCTGCGGTTACTTAGATGTTTCAGTTCACCGCGTTCGCTTCACTAGAGCTATGTATTCACTCTAGGATGACCCATACGGGCCGGGTTTCCCCATTCGGATATCGGTGGATCAAAGCTCGTTTGCCAGCTCCCCACCACTTTTCGCAGGCTACCGCGTCCTTCATCGCCTGTAATCGCCAAGGCATCCACCACATGCACTTGTTCGCTTGACCCTATAACGAGTGTGTCTTGCGCCCGGCGTTGGCGCTTTAGCGCTTACGCCGGGCTCACCCCCGTGGGGATAAGACCCATTGTCATAGGCTGAGTATTCGCGTTGTGCCGTATTCCAAAGCGATCTCTCGATCACCTTTTCATACTTGATATAATCACTACCCTTAATCGTTAATCACGCCCATCTCTAAGCGCTTTCGCGATTCTCTTTACTACTTCTTCCAGATTGTTAAAGAACGCTTAGCCGATAAGCTCTAAAGCTTGCTCACGACATCAACTGGCTACCAATCGCCAATGCAAAGCATTCAGCTATCTGAACACTGTACATTGAGGATTGGTGGAGGATGACGGAATCGAACCGACGACCCCCTGCTTGCAAAGCAGGTGCTCTCCCAGCTGAGCTAATCCCCCGAGCCCTGGATCATGCTTGACCCATCTTGACCACCCCCTTCGGGGATCACCCTCCCGTAAGCGCGAACGGTAGGTAGCGGGGATGGTGGGTCTGGTTGGATTCGAACCAACGACCCCCGCCTTATCAAGACGGTGCTCTAACCAACTGAGCTACAGACCCAAAGCCTGTTCTAAACAACAGCCGATAAGCGTGAGCGCTTGACACCTTTACGTGTGCGAAGCTCGGGAAAGGAGGTGATCCAGCCGCACCTTCCGATACGGCTACCTTGTTACGACTTCACCCCAGTCATGAATCCTACCGTGGTAACCGTCCTCCTTGCGGTTAGACTAGCCACTTCTGGTAAAACCCACTCCCATGGTGTGACGGGCGGTGTGTACAAGACCCGGGAACGTATTCACCGCGGCATGCTGATCCGCGATTACTAGCGATTCCAGCTTCACGCAGTCGAGTTGCAGACTGCGATCCGGACTACGATCGGTTTTCTGGGATTAGCTCCACCTCACGGCTTGGCAACCCTCTGTTCCGACCATTGTATGACGTGTGAAGCCCTACCCATAAGGGCCATGAGGACTTGACGTCATCCCCACCCTCCTCCGGTTTGTCACCGGCAGTCTCCCTAGAGTGCTCTTGCGTAGCAACTAAGGACAAGGGTTGCGCTCGTTGCGGGACTTAACCCAACATCTCACGACACGAGCTGACGACAGCCATGCAGCACCTGTGCACCGGTTCTCTTTCGAGCACCCCCACCTTTCAGCAGGGTTCCGACCATGTCAAGGGTAGGTAAGGTTTTTCGCGTTGCATCGAATTAATCCACATCATCCACCGCTTGTGCGGGTCCCCGTCAATTCCTTTGAGTTTTAATCTTGCGACCGTACTCCCCAGGCGGTCAACTTCACGCGTTAGCTACGTTACCAAGGAAACGAATCCCCAACAACTAGTTGACATCGTTTAGGGCGTGGACTACCAGGGTATCTAATCCTGTTTGCTCCCCACGCTTTCGTGCATGAGCGTCAGTGTTGGCCCAGGGGGCTGCCTTCGCCATCGGTATTCCCCCACATCTCTACGCATTTCACTGCTACACGTGGAATTCTACCCCCCTCTGCCACACTCAAAGCCTGCCAGTCACCAATGCAGTTCCCAGGTTAAGCCCGGGGATTTCACATCGGTCTTAACAGACCGCCTGCGCACGCTTTACGCCCAGTAATTCCGATTAACGCTCGCACCCTACGTATTACCGCGGCTGCTGGCACGTAGTTAGCCGGTGCTTATTCTTCCGGTACCGTCATCCCACCACCATTTATTAGGGTGGCAGTTTTCTTTCCGGACAAAAGTGCTTTACAACCCGAAGGCCTTCTTCACACACGCGGCATTGCTGGATCAGGGTTGCCCCCATTGTCCAAAATTCCCCACTGCTGCCTCCCGTAGGAGTCTGGGCCGCGTCTCAGTCCCAGTGTGGCTGGTCGCCCTCTCAGACCAGCTACAGATCGTCGCCTTGGTAGGCCTTTACCCCACCAACCAGCTAATCTGCCATCGGCCACCCCCATAGCGCGAGGTCCGAAGATCCCCCGCTTTCCCCCTTAGGTCGTATGCGGTATTAATCCGGCTTTCGCCGGGCTATCCCCCACTACAGGACACGTTCCGATGTATTACTCACCCGTTCGCCACTCGCCACCAGGGTTGCCCCCGTGCTGCCGTTCGACTTGCATGTGTAAGGCATGCCGCCAGCGTTCAATCTGAGCCAGGATCAAACTCTTCAGTTCAATACCTGTTACTGTTTTTCGGTTCCGCAGTTGCCTGCCAATGAACCAGTCGCTCACTCAGCGTACTGACGATGATTAATCCATCCGAAGACAGACAAACCTTCCTCTCAATACTTTAATACTTCGCGCGAGACTCTTGATACCTTTTGCCATACCGATCCCAAAGAACCGGCCGCACTCAGCATTCAAGCGCCCACACTTATCGGCTGTTAGTTTTTAAAGAGCATATCGCAAGCAGATCAACCTTCACTTCCGTCTTGCGTCGCTGCATCAGCAGCATAGAGGTGAAACTATGAACAACGTTTTAGAGAGTGTCAACTAATTTCTGAAACCCTTTCTGAAACATTTTTTGCGTCGCTCCCAGAACCCACTGAAAGCAAACAGGCAGCGGACATCACACGACCCGTCGACTAAGTCTTGGTGCCGGCTGCAGGACTCGAACCCGCCACCTCATGATTACAAGTCAAGCGCTCTACCCGATGAGCTAAGCCGGCAAAGTACGAAACTCTACTTCATTTAACGACTTTGAGGTGAGTCCGTCCCGGCGATGTCAACGCATCGTCCTCCGCATTGCCGGACGCCTCTTCGTGCTTCGACGAAGCGTGCGCGGAATCCGCCGCCCGATGATCCAGCCCGGCTCTTCAAACCGAGACGCGTCGTGCTGAAACTGACACGATGCGCCGGTCGTATCCGGCGTGGCCGACGGTTCGACAGGAAACGCCATGCCCTGCCCGTTCTCACAAACGTAAATAGCGAGCAGTAAATAGCGAGCAGTAAATAGCGAGCAGTAAATAGCGAGCACGTTCGCCACCTGTACGTCGATCTTGTGCGACTTGCCCGAGAACCGCGCGCTGAACTCGATCCATTCGTTGCCCATCTGCAACTGGCTCGTCGCCTCGAAGCTGATGTTCAACACGATTTCGTCATTGCGCACGAACTGGCGCGGCACGCGCGTCGAGTTGTCGACGCGCACGGCGATATGCGGTGTGAATCGGTTATCCGTGCACCACTCGTAGAGCGTGCGAAGCAGATAAGGCTTTGGTGGAAATCTCTTGCATCAACTTTCCTCTGCCCGGCGGCGGCCGCGCCAAGGGCGCGTACCGCATCCGGAAACTCGCAAACTATCGACGCATCACCTTTTCGGAAGGCGTCAGCGCCTCAATGTAGGCCGGGCGGCTGAAGATACGCTCGGCATACTTCATCAACGGCGCCACGTTCTTCGACAGTTCGATGCCGTAGTGATCCAGGCGCCACAAGAGCGGAGCGATCGCGACGTCGAGCATCGAGAATTCCTCGCCGAGCATGTACTTGTTCTTCAGGAAGATGGGAGCCAGTTGCGTCAGGCGGTCGCGAATCGCGCCGCGCGCCTTCTCGTGACTCTTCTCCGCGGCCTTGCCCTTTTCGTTCTCGAGCGTGCCGACGTGAACGAATAATTCCTTCTCGAAGTTCAGCAGGAACAGACGTGCGCGGGCGCGTTGCACCGGGTCGGCCGGCATGAGTTGCGGATGCGGGAACCGCTCGTCGATGTATTCATTGATGATGTTCGACTCGTACAGGATCAGGTCGCGCTCGACGAGAATCGGCAACTGGCCATACGGGTTCATCACCGCGATGTCTTCCGGCTTGTTGAACAGATCGACGTCACGAATCTCGAAATCCATGCCCTTTTCGAACAACACCAGCCGGCAGCGCTGGGAGAACGGGCAAGTAGTACCGGAATACAGAACCATCATGTTTTTAAAGTTCCTTCAGTAAACTCTAAGGGCCGGCCGCGGCGTTTCGCGGGAAACGCCGTCAGGCGCCGACCCAAGCCGTCGAAGGCGCGCTATTTAATATCTTTCCAGTATGCTGCGTTCAGGCGCCACGCGAGGAAGCTCAACAACGCCAGGAAGAGCAGAACCCAAACGCCGAGCCGTTTGCGCGTCTGCTGCGCGGGCTCCGACATCCACGAAAGGTACGAAACCAGATCCGCCACAGCAGAATCATAATCCACGTTGGACATGACACCCGGTGTAACCTGAGCGTAACATACAAATCTTCTTACCTTTTCTCCGGTTTTCTCATCCGTTTCCATCTCGAACTTCGCATCGCGAATGCCTTGCAGCGTCCACAACACGTGCGGCATTCCGACATTCTCGAACACCCGATTGTTCCATCCAGTCGGTCGCGCCGGGTCTCGGTAGAAACTCCGCAAGTACGTGTACAGCCAGTCCTTGCCACGCGCCCGCACCTCCACCGATAAATCCGGCGGCGATGCGCCGAACCACGCCTTCGCGTCTTCCGGGCGCATCGCGATCGACATCGTGTTGCCGACCTTGTCAGTCGTGAAGAGCAGGTTCTCCTGAATCTGCTCTTCGCTGATGCCGATATCGGTCAGCCGGTTGTACCGCATCAGGTTCGCACTATGGCAGTTCAGACAGTAGTTTATAAAGATTTGAGCGCCATGTTGCAGTGAAGCAAGATTATCCGAACTGTCGGGCGCGCGATCCAGCACCGCTTCTGCCTGAGCGTGCACCAGCGTCGCACCAAATGCGAACAACGCAGCGCCGATCATTGCTATTGTAGAGGGCCATTTTTTCATCGTGTTTTTCTCCGGACGCGCTCAATGGGGTTTGTAGTGCACTCGCTCGGGCGGCGTCTTGAACTTGCCGCGCGGCGTCCAGAAAGGCATGCCGAGGAAAAACGCGAAGTAGATCAGCGCGCAGATTTGTGCGATCAGCGTCGCGCCGGGAGATGGCGGTCGCGTGCCGAGGAAGCCCAGCGTCAGGAAGGCCAGGATGAAAATGCCGTAGAAGACCTTGTGGAACATCGGCCGGTAACGAATCGACTTCACCGGACTGCGGTCGAGCCACGGCAGGAAGAACAGCGACACCACCGCCGTGCCCATCACGACCACGCCCCAGAACTTCGATTCCGTCAGCGCCATGAAGATCAACACCGCGATCTCCAGCACCGGCAGGCCGAGCCTCCACTTGCCGCGCGCCTTCAGCAGCGCGAGCAGGCAGAGCAGCGCGATGACGATCATCAGCACGATCTTGAACGGATCGGTGGTGGCGCGAAGCATCGCGTAGAACGCGGTGAAGTACCACACCGGCGCAATTTCCGGCGGCGTCTGCAATGGATTGGCCGGCACGAAGTTGTTCGCTTCGAGGAAGTAGCCGCCCATTTCCGGCGCGAAGAAGATGATCGCCGCGAAGATCAGCAGGAACACCGACACGCCCATGAAGTCGTGCACCGAGTAGTATGGATGGAACGGGATGCCATCGAGCGGAATGCCATTCGCGTCCTTCTTCGCCTTGATCTCGATGCCGTCCGGGTTGTTCGAACCGACTTCGTGCAGCGCGACCAAGTGCGCGACGACCAGCCCGACCAGCACGAGCGGAATCGCGATGACGTGGAACGCGAAGAAGCGGTTCAGCGTCACGTCGGACACCACATAGTCGCCGCGAATCCACAGCGACAGATCCGGGCCGATGAAGGGAATCGCCGAGAACAGATTCACGATCACCTGCGCGCCCCAGAAGGACATTTGTCCCCACGGTAGCAGGTAGCCGAAGAAAGCCTCGGCCATCAGGCATAGAAAAATCGCGCAGCCGAAGATCCATACGAGTTCGCGCGGCTTGTGGTAAGAGCTGTACATCAGCCCGCGGAACATGTGCAGATACATGACAACGAAGAACATCGACGCGCCCGTGGAGTGCATGTAGCGAATCAGCCAACCCCATGGAACCTCTCGCATGATGTACTCGACCGACGCGAACGCGAGCGTCGCATCGGGTTTGTAGTTCATCGTGAGGAAAATGCCGGTGACAATCTGGTTCACCAGCACCAGCAAAGCCAGCGAGCCGAAGAAGTACCAAAAGTTGAAGTTCTTCGGTGCGTAGTACTCGGATACGTGTTGCTTCCAGGTCAAGGTCAGCGGAAACCGGCGATTGATCCAACCGGTCAGGCCCGTTTTCTCTACTTCCTTTTCAACGCTAGCCATTTAAGCCTCTCCCTTTTCGTCCTTACCGATCACGAGTTGCGTCGCGGAAGTGAACATGAACGGCGGTATGTCTAGATTCTGCGGCGCGGGCTTGTTCTTGAAGACGCGGCCCGCCAGGTCATAGGTCGAGCCGTGGCACGGGCACAGGAAGCCGCCCGGCCAGTTATCAGGGAGATTGGGTTGGGGACCCTCGGTGAAGCGCGGCATCGGCGTGCAGCCCAGATGCGTGCACACCGCGACCGCCACCAGAATGTTCTTGTGATCGGCGCGCGATCGATACTCGTTGTTGCAGTACTCCGGCAGCGGCATCGAGAACTCCATCTTGGACTTGGGGTCCGCGACTTCGTTGTTGGCCTTCACGATGTCGGAGAGCATTTCGTCGGTGCGGTTGAGAATCCACACCGGTTTGCCGCGCCAGGCGACCGTCATCATCTCGCCCGGCTTGAGTCCGCTGATATCGACCTCGATGGGCGCGCCCGCCGCCTTGGCCTTCGCTGATGGCGCAAACGAACTCACGAAAGGTACTACGGTTGCCACACCTCCGACACCACTAGCCACGGTCGTCGCTATCAGCCAGGTACGGCGGCCGCCGTCGACGCGTTTTTCATCGTTGTCTCGCATCACACGCCCCACTTCTGAGTTGGATTTATACCGTCACATCAGTATTCCGCCGTTAGTGTGCGCGAATGGAGTTGGCATTTACAAGGGCCGACTAGGAAAAATCACTCGAAGTCCTTGATGCTTAAGGGTTTTCCCCACGTTTTCGCGCTTTATCGTAAAGCACTGTTTTAAGGCAACTGTAAGTGCCAAATAATGTGCCTTTTTGTACATTGAAGCATTTAAACCGGATTATCGATATCGAATTGCTCGGACAAATGCGCGCCTACCGCCTGCACGCCATAACGCTCCGTCGCATGATGCCCGGCCGCGATATGCATGGTCTGCTCGGAAACTTCGCCGCTCACATAGACGTCGGCGCCCGCCGCGATGGCTTCCTCGAAATAGCCCTGCACGCCGCCCGTGCACCACGCCACACGCCGCAGTTCCTTGTCGGCGTTACCGAATACGAATGGCTTGCGGCCGACCGCGTTCTCGACCATCGCGGAGAAATGCTCGAGCGACAGCGACATGCCGAGCGTCGCGACCCAGCCCAGGCCCTGATCGGCGAAACGGCCGTCGGCGATCAGGCCAAGCCGCGCGCTGAGCTGCGCGTTATTGCCGAAATCGGGATGCGAATCCAGCGGCAAATGGGTAGGCGAACAGGTTGATGTCGTTCTGGATGAGCGTGCGCAACCGTTGATACTTGCGCCCCGTGATCTGCAGCGCCTCGTTCTTCCAAAAGTAGCCGTGGTGCACGAGCACGGTGTCCCCACCCCATTCCAGCGCGGCTTCGAGAAAGGCGAGCGAGGTCGTCACGCCTGTGGCGATCTTCTGAACCCGGCGCGAGCCTTCCACCTGTAGCCCGCTCAGTCAATAGTCCTTGAAAGGCCGATTTCCAGCAGATTGTTCAGATACAATTCGAGTTCGATCCGATCCATGAAATCCTCTATCCCTTCAAATGCTTAGACGCTTCTGGCTCTTGTTTGCCCAGGCGGTCACCGTTCTTTTGGCCTTGATGTTCATCATCGCGACCTTGAAACCGCAATGGCTTCAACGTCAGGGCCAATTCGGCAAGCAACTCGCCGAACCGATCATCGCGTTGCGAGAGGTCGCGCCGAGCATCGGCTCGCGCCCGCAGCAGTCGTCTTACGCCGAGGGCGCGCAGAAAGCCATGCCCGCGGTCGTGAACGTGTTCTCCAGCAAGGACGGCAACCTGCCGCCCGATCCGCGCGCGAAAGATCCGCTCTTCCGCTACTTCTTCGGCGACAAGAACAAGCGCAAAAATGACGAGCCGCCTGCGTCGAATCTCGGCTCTGGTGTCATCGTCAGCTCGAAAGGTTACATTCTAACGAACCAGCATGTCGTCGATGGCGCGGACCAGATCGAAGTCGCGCTCGCAGATGGTCGCACTTCCAGCGCAAAAGTGATCGGCGTCGATCCGGAAACCGACCTCGCCGTGCTCAAGATCAACATGACGAATCTGCCGACCATCACGCTCGGCCGCATGGATCAGACGCGTGTCGGCGACGTCGTGCTGGCGATCGGCAATCCGTTCGGCGTCGGCCAGACGGTGACCATGGGCATCGTGAGCGCGCTCGGGCGCAACCATCTCGGCATCAACACGTTCGAGAACTTCATTCAGACCGACGCGGCCATCAACCCCGGCAACTCGGGCGGCGCGCTGGTCGACGTGAACGGCAACCTGCTCGGCATCGACACGGCCATCTATTCGCGCAGCGGCGGCTCGCTGGGCATCGGCTTCGCCATTCCGGTGTCGACCGCGCGCAGCGTGCTGGAGAGCATCATCACGACGGGCACGGTGACGCGCGGCTGGATCGGCGTGGAGCCGCAGGACGTGACGCCGGAAATCGCGGAATCGTTTGGGCTGGATCAGAAGACCGGCGCGATCGTCGCGGGCGTGCTGCAAGGCGGCCCGGCGGACAAGGCGGGCATCAAGCCGGGTGATATTCTCGTCAGCATCAACGACGACAACATCACCGACACCACGCGCCTGCTCAATGTCGTCGCCCAGATCAAGCCGGGCACGGCGGTAAAGGTTCACGTGATGCGGAAAAACAAGGAACTCGACGTGAACGTTGTGATCGGTAAGCGCCCGTCGAAACCGCGCGCACCGCAAATGCCGGACGAAGATCAAGGCGATCAGGGCGACCAATAAAACACGGGCGTCATCGCAAATGTTTGAAAACAAAAAAGGCAGCTTCGTAATTGAGGCTGCCTTTTTTATGTCCGCCCTTAACTGCGATTCAGTCGAAACCCAGGATTCCACCCAGACAAAATGCGCAGTTATTTGACGGTGAGTTCTTCGCTTTTCACGCCTTGCTTCGGCACGACCAGACGCGCCGCGATAATGCCCGCCTCATACAAAATGATGAGCGGAATGGCAAGAATCAGTTGCGAGAACACATCCGGCGGTGTGACGACCGCTGAAATGATGAACGCGCCTACGATCACATACGGCCGAATCTGCTTGAGCTTCGGAATGGTGACCATGCCCATGCGCGCGAGCAGCACAACGACGATCGGTACCTCGAAAGTCACGCCGAACGCGAGGAACATGGTCAGCACGAAGCTGAGGTAGTTGTCGATGTCGATGGTCATTTCCGCGCCGAGCGGCGCGTTGTAGTACGCCGTTACGCGAAAAATGGTCGGGAACACGATGAAATACGCGAACGCCATGCCGCACAGAAACAGCGAGTAGCTGCTGAACACGAGCGGCCCGACCAGCTTTTTCTCGTGCTGATACAGGCCCGGCGCGACGAACGCCCAGATCTGATACAGCATGATGGGCAGCGCGATCACGAAGGCCACCAGCATGGTCACCTTCATCGGCACGAAGAACGAGCCGGTGACGTCCGTGACGATCATCTTGCCGTCGCGCGGCAGGTTCTGCATCAGCGGGCGGGCAAGCAGGCGGAAAATATCCGGCGCCCAGTACACCAGTCCGACGAACACCACGATCACCGCCGCGACCGCGCGCATGATGCGATTGCGCAGCTCGACGAGATGCGAAATGAACGTCTCTTCGACGGGCTCTTCTTTAGTCTGTTGCGGGTCGCTCACGCCGGCCCTCGGATGAATCATCGATGGAAGGAAATGCAGCCCGCTCACAGGAATCGTGTAGGCCGGCGCATCGTTGCCGGCGTGTGCCGCGCAACGCGCGCCGCACCAGACTGCACACGCGTGCGCATGCCGGTGGAACGCTTATACCAGATGGGGATTGCGCCTCGCCTAACGCGCCAGTTCTTGCGCCTGCTCGAGTCGATGGAAGGGTTGACCCACGGCTGCGGTATGGCCGGCTCGGCAAACGTTGGTACCGGCGCCGCCGATTCCTCCGCGCCGCCCGCCACCCTCGACGACACCGACGTCCCCTGACTCCAGGCGTCGTTGAGGTCGCTTTCCGTGCGCTTCAGATTGTCGTGAATGGTCGATTCGACGTTGGATGCTGCCGTTTCGAACTCGGTGCGCATTTTCTTCAGCTCATCGAGTTCCATTTCACGCGCCACCTCCGACTTTACGTCGTTGATATAGCGCTGCGCGCGCCCGAACAGCGCACCGACCGTGCGCGCGACGCCCGGCAAACGCTCGGGGCCGAGCACCACGAGCACCACGACGCCGATAAGCGCCATTTTGGTCAGACCAAGATCGAGCATTGAACGAGAAGTAGAAGTTGGCGGACTGCGGCCGGATTAGCGGTAGTCGGAGCGGGACTTGTCCTTTGCTTCGACGTCCACAGTGCCGTCGCGCGAGAGCTCACGCTGCTTTTCCGTCGAGGCCGGCTCTTCGCTTTCGCGCATGCCTTCCTTGAAGCCCTTGACCGCGCCACCCAGATCGCCACCGATGTTGCGCAGCTTTTTCGTGCCAAATACGAGCGCCACGATCAGCAACACGATCAACCAATGCCAAATGCTTAACGAACCCATGAATGAAAACTCTCCGTGACTTCGCCGAAACGAAACTACGGGTTGCGGCGATAAATTTGGCCTTGCGGCCAGAGCCGAAACACGCTGCCTCAGCAATCAACTAGCGATTTTGCGCGTCCAATATTGCATTAGAAGGTTCATGCCACGAAATCTTTCTCGACTGCTCTGCCCCGCTTTACCCCATTCGTTTCCAGGGACGCGCGCCCGCAAGCAAATGGGTGTGAATGTGATAAACCTCTTGGCCGCCGCCCGGACCAGTGTTGATGACCGTGCGAAAACCCGTGTCGCCGCCCGTATAGGCAACGCCCAGTTCCTTCGCCAATCTTCCGACGAGACTCACCATTCTACCAAGCAGCGGCGCGTCGTTTTCTGTGCAGTGCGACAAGGTTTCGATGTGCTTTTTGGGAATTACGAGCACATGCACGGGCGCGGCCGGATTGATGTCATTGAAGGCGAGAAACTCGTCGTCTTCGTAAACTTTGGTGCTCGGAATCTGCCCCGCGGCGATTTTGCAGAAAATGCAGTCGTCTTGGCTCATGGGTGTCTCGTTTTTTCGCTCTCGTCGTTCGCCGTGCGGCGCGCGTCAGAACCACGCGCGCGGCGCGATCAGCTTGCCTTCGTAAAGGAACAGCCAGCCCTTGATTATGCGATAAAGGGTCCAGATGCTAACCGCGCCGAGAATCAAAAATCCGATTCCGACCCACAGCAGCGCGAAACCGATCAGATAGCCGAGCAGCGCCCACCAGAACGTGCGGATCTGCCAGGTGAAGTGATCTTCGTACGGAGTGCCAGCCGCGTCACCGCGCTTGATGTAATCGAGGATAATCGCGACGAGGCCCGTCAGGCCGCCGGTGAACCAGTAGACCGCATAGAGCGCCGCGTACAGGACGTGCGTGAACGTACGCATGCAGACGCTCAGGATCGGTCAGCTGATAGACCGGCGGCGGATACGGTTCATAAGGCTGGTTCATACGTGCCATCCTTCGCATGAGCGCGAAAATGCTCGTCAGTCGCCATTCTGCTCGCGCTCGCGCGACTTGCGCAGCGCTTTTTCCTCGATCCCCGACAGACCTTCGCGCCGCTCTAGTTCCGCGACGACATCGGCGGAGCTGAGATCGAAGTGCGACAGCATCACGAGACAGTGAAACCACAAATCGGCGACTTCGCCGACAAGCGCCTTAGGGGTGCCGCCGTGGCGCGTGTCCTTGGCGGCCAGCACGACTTCCGTCGCCTCCTCGCCGATCTTCTTCAGGACCGCGTCGTCACCTTTGTGAAAGAGTCGGGAAACGTAGCTTTGTTCCGGATCGCCGCCCTTGCGGCTATCGATGACGGCGGCGAGTCGCAGCAGCGTGTCCAGCGTGGTGGCTTGCGTCATTTGTAGATGCTTTCTGGGTCTTTCAGCACCGGATCGACCGCGACCCATTCGCCGCTGTCCACCGTGCCTTCGAATTTCTGGAAAAAACAGGAATGGCAGCCAGTGTGGCACGCGATGCCCGAGACCTGCTCGACCTTCAGCAGGACGACGTCTTCGTCGCAGTCTAGACGCACTTCGTGAACATGCTGTACGTGCCTCGATTCCTCGCCCTTGAACCACAAACGCTGACGCGAACGCGAAAAATACACCGCGCGCTTGAGCTCGATGGTCTTCTCGAGCGCCTCGCGGTTCATCCACGCGAACATCAGCACGTCGTTGGTCGTGTGTTCCTGCGCGATGACCGGCACGAGGCCGTTCGCGTCCCAATTCACCTTATCGAGCCAGTTGGCTTTATCGCTCACCCTTACGCCCTCAACGAAATGCCCTGATCGGCCATGAAGCGCTTGGCCTCGCCGACCGTGTGTTCGCCGTAGTGGAAGATGCTCGCGGCGAGCACCGCATCTGCATGACCTTCGATGATACCGTCCGCCAGATGCTGCAACGACCCGACGCCGCCCGACGCGATAACGGGAATAGGCACCGCGTCCGACACCGCGCGTGTGAGCGCCAGATCGAAGCCGGATTTCGTCCCGTCGCAGTCCATGCTTGTGAGCAGGATTTCGCCGGCACCAAGTTCGGCCATCTTGCGCGCCCATTCGATCGCGTCAATGCCGGTTGCCTTGCGGCCGCCGTGCGTAAAGACTTCCCAACGCGAGGCCTCGCCCTCGCCCGACACGCGCTTCGCGTCGATCGCGACGACGATGCACTGCGAGCCGTGCTTCTCCGACGCGTCGCACACGAGTTGCGGATTGGCAACCGCCGACGAATTCATGCTGATCTTGTCCGCGCCCGCGTTGAGCAGGCGGCGCACGTCCTCGACGGCGCGCACGCCGCCGCCAACGGTCAGCGGAATGAATACTTGCGACGCGACCGCCTCGATGATCGGCAGAATCAGGTCGCGCTGGTCGGAAATCGCGGTGATATCGAGAAACGTGAGTTCATCGGCGCCCTGATCGTCGTAGCGCCGCGCGATTTCGACGGGATCGCCCGCGTCGCGCAGTTCGACGAAGTTGACCCCTTTGACGACGCGCCCAGCGGTCACGTCCAGACAGGGGATGATGCGTTTAGCGATAGCCATGTTCTTGCCACTACCGGTTTATACGAAGTGAGGGCCGCCGAGCGGCCCGATGCGCTTCCGAAATCTGCTCGCGCCGTGGAAAAGATCAGGCGCCGTCCGCCTCGCGCAGCGTGTCCGCGCGCGATTGCGCCGCGGTGAAATCGAGATCGCCGCAGTAGATCGCGCGGCCGCAGATGACGCCTTCGATGCCACCGTCCTCGACTTCGCAGAGCGACTCGATGTCCGCGATATTCGACAGCCCGCCGCTCCCGATAACCGGAATCTTGACCGCTTTCGCGAGCCGCACCGTGGCCTCGATGTTGATGCCCTGAAGCATGCCGTCACGGCCGATGTCGGTGTAGATGATCGATTCGCAGCCATAATCCTCGAACTTGCGGCCGAGGTCGATGACTTCGTGACCGGTCAGCTTGCTCCAGCCGTCTGTCGCGACCTTGCCGTCCTTGGCGTCGAGCCCGACGATGATATGGCCGCCGAACGCGCTGCACGCGTCCTGCAGGAAGCCCGGATTCTTCACCGCCGCCGTGCCGATGATCACGTACGACAAACCGTCGTCCAGATAGCGCTCGATGGTTTCCAGATCGCGGATGCCACCGCCGAGTTGCACGGGAATCTCGCTGCCGACTTCTTCGATGATGGTGCGGATGGCATCGCTGTTGCGCGGCTTGCCGGCGAACACGCCGTTCAGGTCGACCAGATGCAGCCGGCGCGCGCCTCGATCAACCCAATGTCGGGCCATTGCCGCCGGATCTTCTGAAAAAATGGTCGCCTGGTCCATATCGCCCTGTTTAAGGCGCACGCACTGACCGTCTTTAAGATCGATGGCCGGAATGAGCAGCATAGGTATCGCGTATTTTCTGTTGGGTTGATCAAAACGGCGCGCGTCGGTCCCTCAGCCTTTTTACGCACCGTCTCGCTAGTGTAGTACAAGTCCTGCAATGGTCACGGCGAAAACCCCGGTTTTTAAGGCGTGTCACGGGTTCCAGTGCACGAAATTACGATAAACGCGCAATCCGGCGTCCGCGCTTTTTTCGGGGTGAAATTGGGTCGCGAAGATGTTGTCACGCGCCACCGCCGACGTAAATGCGCCGCCGTACACCGTCTCGCCCGAGGTATGCGCGGGATTGTCCGGCACCACGTAATAGCTGTGCACGAAATAGAAGAACGCGCCGTCCGCGACGCCGTCCCACATCGCGTGCGGCTGCGCCTGGCGAACGCGGTTCCAGCCCATCTGCGGCACCTTGAAGCGCGAGCCGTCGTCCTGCAGCAGGCCGTCGAGCTGAAAACGCACAACTTTGCCCGGCAGCAGGCCCAGGCCCTTCGTGTCGCCTTCCTCGCTCCAGCCGAACAGCATCTGCTCGCCGACGCATACGCCCAGCATCGGCTTTTCGCGCGCGGTCTGCATGACCGCGTCCTGCAGGCCGGATTGCGCCAGATGACCCATGCAGTCGCGCATCGCGCCCTGTCCGGGCAACACGATGCGGTCCGCCGAGTGAATGCCCTGCGGCTGATCGACGATCGCCACGTCCGCTTCGGGTGCGACCTTCTTCAGCGCCTGATACACCGAGCGCAGGTTGCCCATTCCATAATCAACAATCGCAATCGAAGTTTTCATTTCAAAGATGGCATCAAGGCCTTCAACCCATTGACGATGAACTCCACCGCCAGCGCTGACAACATCAAACCCATCAGACGCGTGCCGATATTGATTCCCGTGCGCCCGACCCAGCGCGCGATCGGCTCTGCGAGATTCAGCGCGCCGAAACACAGCGCCGCGATGATCCCGCCCAGCAAGACCAGCCCGAAGCGGTCATACCAGTGCTGCGCGTTCGCAGCATAAACGATCACCGTGCTGATCGATCCCGGTCCGGTGAGCAGCGGAATGGCGAACGGCACCACCGCAATGCTGTTGCGCTCCTCCGCTTCCATGCGCTCTTCCGGCGTCGAACGCGCGTTGCCGACTTGCGCGTTCAGCATGCTATCGCCATCAGCAACATGATGTGATGCCGCCGCCGACTTCGAACGATCCCACCGAAATACCGAAGAACGCGATGATCTGCTGCCCGAGCAGCGCCGTGACCGCGATCACGCAGAACACCGAAATACACGCGACGCGGATAGTGTTGCGCTTCTCCGTGTCCGATTGCTGCTGGGTGAGGCTTAAAAAAACGGGATCGCGCCGATCGGGTTGATCAGCGCGAGCAAAGAGATAAACGACTTGAACAGATCCATCGTGTCATCGACGCAGCGATACGCCGATCCGGCATGCGCTGATCAGAGACTGCCCTTGGTCGACGGAATCTGCCCCGTCGCGCGCTCGTCGACTTCGCACGCCATGCGCAGCGTGCGGCCGAACGCCTTGAACACGGTTTCGACCTGATGGTGCGCGTTAAGGCCGCGCAGATTGTCGATATGCAGCGTCACGCCCGCGTGATTCACGAAGCCGCGAAAAAATTCGATGGTCAGATCGACGTCGAACGTGCCGATGCGCGCACGCGTGAACGGCACATGGAACTCGAGCTCCGGGCGGCCGGAAAAGTCGATCACGACGCGCGACAGCGCTTCGTCCAGCGGCACATACGAATGCCCGTAGCGGCGAATGCCCTTGCGGTCGCCGATGGCCTGCGCCACCGCCTGCCCGAGCGTGATGCCGGTGTCTTCGACCGTGTGATGGTCGTCGATATGGAGGTCGCCATGCGCTTCGATTTCCAGGTCGATGAGTCCGTGACGGGCGATCTGATCGAGCATGTGATCGAGGAACGGCACGCCCGTGGCGAGTTTCTGCTTGCCAGTGCCGTCGAGATCGAGCTTCATACGGATCTGTGTTTCGCTGGTGTTGCGAACGACTTCCACAATACGCATGGTGATTCCTTGAGACTTTTCGAAAAGTGGGATTCAGCTCGGTCCGAGCTTTTTAAGCGTCGCGACCATGTGCGCGTTCTCTTCGGCGGTGCCGACGGTCAAACGCACGCAGTTAGCGAGCAATGCGTGCATTTTACTCACGTTTTTGACCAAAACCCGCGAAGTCAGCAGCATTTCGAACGCAACCGACGCATCCGGCACGCGCACGAGCAGAAAATTGCCCGCGCTCGGAAAGACTGTTATGCCCGGCAGCGTCGCCATCTCGCGCGCGAGCGCGACGCGCTGCGCGCGCAGTTCGGCCGCCTGAGCGTCGAGCACATCGAGGTGATCGAGCAGGAAATCGGCGCTCGCCTACGTCAGAACGTTGATGTTGTAAGGCGGCCGAACCTTGTCAAACTGCATGATCCACGCGGGCAAGCCGGCCATGTAGCCGAGACGGATGCCGGCGAGGCCGAGCTTCGACACCGTGCGCATCACGACAACGTTGTCGAATTCCGCCGCGGGCGGCAGCCAAGTCTTTTCGGCAAACGGCTGATAGGCCTCGTCGATCATGACCAGACTCTTCGACGCCGCCACGACCACGCGCTCGATGTCGGCGTCGCCGTAAAGTATGCCGGTCGGATTGTTCGGATACGCGAGATACACAAGCGCGTGGGCGTGCTCTTCGATGGCGGCGATCAGCGCGTCGGCGTCGAGCGTGAAATCCGAGTTCAGCGGCATGCCGACGAACTCCACGTGTGCGAATTTCACCGGCATCTTATACATCACGAAGCCCGGCACCGGCGCCACGACCTTCGCACCCGGCCGCGCGCATGCCATCGACATCATGCTGATGAGTTCGTCGGAGAGCCGTTGCCGAGCAGCACGTCGCACGCGTCGGGCACCTTCATCGCGCGCTTGAGCTTCGCGATGAGTCGCGCCGGACGCGGCGACGGATAGCGGTTCAGCGCGACGCCCGCGAGATGCTCGCCGAGCTTACGCGCGAGATCCTCGGGCAGCGAGAAGGGTTTTCCATCGCGTCGAGCTTGATGAGGCCCGAGGAATCGGGCACGGAGTAGCTTGTCATCGCGATGACGTAGGGACGGAGGATATCTTGCGGTGTGATCATGATTTGGCGGGCGACTCTCAGGCCGCCTCGGTCAGCCGAACGACAGCGTCGTTCACCCGATATTTTTCATTCGATATTCGGCAGCGCGTGCATGGGCCGACAAGCCTTCGCCGTAGGCCAGTTCCGCGGCGATCTCGCCGAGCGTCTGCGCGCCGTCCGCGCTGACTTCGATCACGCTCGAGCGCTTCATGAAGTCGTACACGCCGAGCGGCGACGAGAAGCGCGCGGTGCGCGAGGTCGGCAGCACGTGGTTCGGGCCAGCACAATAATCGCCGAGGCTCTCGCTCGTGTAGCGGCCGAGGAACATCGCGCCCGCGTTGTGGATCTGCGCGGCCCACTGATGGGGATCGAGCGCCGAAATTTCCAGATGCTCCGGCGCGATGTCGTTCGCGATCGCGCACGCTTCGGCCATGTCCTTCACCTTGATGAGCGCGCCGAGATCCTCGAGCGAACGCAGGATGACATCGCGGCGCGGCATCGACGGCAGCAGTTCGACGATGGCATCTTCGACGCGCTTGATGAACGCATCGTCCGGGCACAGCAGAATGGATTGCGCGAGTTCGTCGTGCTCGGCTTGCGAGAACAGGTCCATCGCGACCCAACGCGGGTCGGTGGTGGCGTCGCAGATCACGAGAATCTCGGACGGCCCCGCAATCATGTCGATGCCAACGGTCCCAAAAACGCGACGCTTCGCCGATGCAACATACGCGTTTCCCGGCCCGCAGATCTTGTCGACCGCCGGCACGGTTTCGGTGCCGTACGCGAGCGTGGCCACCGCCTGCGCGCCGCCGATCGTGAACACGCGATCCACGCCGCCGATCAGCGCCGCCGCCAGCACGAGCGGATTCTTCACGCCGTCGGGCGTGGGCACGACCATCACGATTTCCTTGACGCCCGCCACGCGCGCCGGAATGGCGTTCATCAGCACAGACGACGGATACGCTGCCTTGCCGCCCGGTACGTAGATGCCCGCGCGATCCAGCGGCGTGACTTTCTGGCCGAGCACGGTGCCGTCCGCTTCGGTGTATTGCCAGCTATGGCTGCCGCACTCGATGCGCTGCTTCTCGTGGTACCCGCGCACGCGCGCGGCGGCAGCTTCGAGCGCCGCACGGCGCTTCGGCTCGAGGCCTTCGAGCGCGGCTTCCATCTCCGCCTGCGGCAATTCCAGCGCCGCAACGCTGTCCGCCTTCAGCCGGTCGAATTTGTTAGTGTACTCGAGCACGGCTGCGTCGCCCCGCACTTTCACGTCGCCGAGAATTTGCGCGACGGCGCGCTCGATAGCTTCGTCCTCGCTTGCTTCGAATGCGAGGACCGCGCGGAGCGCCTTGTGAAAACCATCGGTGCTTGAATCGAGTTTGCGAATCTTGATAGACATGCTGGTTTTCCGTTTTGCTCGTGGCGCGCCGCAGCGTGCGGCTGCGCTAGTTTCCTGTTCCGCCGAACCCGACGAAGCGCGCTCGAACGCATCGAGATACGGCTTAAGCGCCGCGCGCTTCAGTTTGAGCGCCGCCTGATTCACGACGAGGCAGGAGGAGATCTGCATGATCTCTTCCACTTCGACGAGATTGTTCGCCTTTAGCGTATTGCCCGAACTGACCAGATCAACGATGGCGTCCGCGAGACCGACGAGCGGTGCTAGCTCCATCGAGCCGTACAGTTTGATCAGATCGACGTGCACGCCCTTGGCCGCGAAGTGCTGACGCGCGGTTTCAGTGTACTTGGTTGCGACGCGCAGCCGTGCGCCCTGCCGCACGGCGTTCGCGTAGTCAAAACCCGCCTTCACGGCCACCGACATCCGGCAGCGCGCAATGTTCAGATCGACGGGTTGATACAGGCCGCTGCCGTCGTGCTCGATCAGCACATCCTTGCCCGCGACGCCGAAATCCGCCGCGCCGTATTCGACGTAGGTCGGGACATCCGTCGCACGCACGATGATCACGCGCAGGTTCGGGTTGGTGGTCGGCAGGATCAGCTTGCGTGAGCTTTCCAGATCTTCGGCCATCTGCACGCTCGCCGCGGCGAGCAGCGGGACGGTTTCCTCGAAGATACGCCCTTTCGACAAAGCGAGCGTGAGCAGGGCGTCCGGCAGGACCGACGACGACGTCTGCGGCAACGAACTCATCATTCGCCCCCGCTGCCCTTAATGCGACGCACGTTCGCACCGACGGCCATCAGCTTCGATTCCATGCGATTGTAGCCGCGGTCCAGATGGTAGATGCGGTCGATCAGCGTTTCGCCGTCTGCGCACATCGCGGCAATCACGAGACTCGCGGACGCGCGCAGATCGGTGGCCATGACCTTCGCGCCGGACAGCTTGTCGACGCCATGCACCAGCGCGGTATTGCCGTCAATGGTGATGTTCGCGCCCAGACGGTTCAATTCCTGAACGTGCATGAAGCGGTTCTCGAAGATCGTCTCGACCACTTGCGAGGTGCCCTTCGCGATCGAATTCAGCGCCATGAATTGCGCCTGCATGTCGGTCGGGAACGCCGGGTATTCCGACGTGCGGATGTTCACGGATTCGGCGCGCTTGCTCATGGAGACACGCATCCAGTCGTTGCCTTCCTCGATCTTGACGCCCGCGTCGCGCAGCTTGGCCGTGACCGCGTCCAGCATGGACGACACCACCTTACGCAGCGTGACATCGCCGCCGGCGGCCGCGACCGCGCACAGGAACGTGCCCGCTTCGATGCGATCCGGCACGACGTCGTGCGTCGCGCCATGCAGCTTGTCGACGCCCTGAATCACGAGCCGGTCCGTGCCGATACCGTCGATCTTCGCACCCATCTTGACCAGCAGATGCGCGAGGTCGGTCACTTCCGGTTCACGTGCGGCGTTCTCGATGATCGATTCGCCTTCGGCCAGCACCGCCGCCATCAGCAGGTTTTCGGTGCCGGTCACGGTGATCATGTCCGTGACGATGCGCGCGCCCTTCAGACGCTTCGCGCGCGCTTCGATGAAACCGTGCTCGATGTTAATCTCGGCGCCCATCAACTGCAGGCCCTTGATGTGCTGATCGACCGGACGCGCGCCGATCGCGCAGCCGCCGGGCAGCGACACCTTAGCCTTGCCGAAGCGCGCGACCAGCGGCCCGAGCACGAGGATCGACGCGCGCATGGTCTTGACCATTTCGTACGGCGCAACGAGGTTATCGACCTTCGATGCGTTCAGCGTCACGCGGCCGTCCGCCGACACGTCCGACTGCACCCCCATCTGCTTGAGCAGCTTGAACGTGGTGCGCACGTCCTGCAGATTCGGCACGTTCGACAGATGCACGTCGTCCGCGGTGAGCAGGCTCGCGCAGAGAATAGGCAGTGCCGCGTTCTTCGCGCCCGATATGGTGATTTCGCCGGAAAGCGTTGTGCTTCCCGTGATGACCAGTTTGTCCATGATGACGTGTCCTTCGACCGAGCTTCCGGCGGCGGAACCGTTTTCCGCGCCGCGATTGTCTTTGATGATTCGCACTGTCTACTGCCATGTCTTTCCGGTGATGCCGGTATTGCTGAGTTGAGTCTCGATGATCTGATCTGGCTTCGCCGGGTGGACTCAGGCCGCTTTCCACTCGTCGGGGGTGAGGGTCTTCATGCTGAGCGCATGAATCTCCTGTTTCATGCGCTCGCCGATCGCCGCATAAACGAGTTGATGCCGTGCGATCAGCCGCTTGCCGACGAACGCATCGCTCACGATGGTCGCGAAGAAATGCTGGCCGTCGCCTTCGACTTCGAGATGCTGGCAGGCAAGTCCGCCAGCGATGTAGTTCTTCACTTGCTCCGGAGTCAGTAACATGGAAGTTTACTTTGAATTAGTGACGCAGCTTGTAGCCGCTCGCGAGCAGACGGATGGCAATCAGCGCAAGCATAATCAGAAATCCGCCGACGATGCGAGGCTCGCGAGCGGGTTCACATCGGACAGGCCGAAGAAGCCGTAGCGGAAACCGTCGTCATGTAGAAGAACGGATTCAGATGCGAGACCGTGCGCCACACGGGCGGAAGCGCATGCGTCGAATAGAACACGCCGGACAGAAACGTGAGCGGCATGATCAAAAAATTCTGAAACGCTGCAAGCTGATCGAACTTGTCGGCCCAGATCCCGGCGATCAGACCGAGCGTACCGAGGATGGCCGAACCAGGCACCGCGAACGCAATGATGTAGAACGGCGCGGCAAAAGACATCGGGATAAACCATACCGTGACGATGAACACGCCCACGCCGACACACAAGCCGCGCACGACCGACGCCAGCACGTAGGCAAAGAACATCTCCCAGTGCGCGATCGGCGGCAGCAGCACGAAAACGAGATTACCGGTGATCTTCGATTGCGTCAGCGACGACGAGCTATTGGCAAACGCGTTCTGCAACACACTCATCATGACAAGGCCCGGCACGAGAAAACTCGTGTAGCCTACCCTCGGATAGACGTTCACACGGCCCGACAGCGCGTGACCGAAGATGGTCAAATACAGAATAGCCGTGACGATCGGCGCAAGCACGGTCTGAAACGACACGTTCCAGAAGCGCAAAAGCTCCTTGTAAAACAACGTCTGAAGGCCGCTCATGAAAGACCCTCGACAACTTCCGGCTCGCGCATCACTTGCATGAACACATCTTCCAGATCGGCCTTGCGGACTTCGATTTCATCGAACGTGCGCCGGCCGCGCGGCATTTCGCGAGAATCGGCTCGACGTCGTCATAACTCGCCAGACGCAACAGATGCTGCGTGCCCGTAACGGCGTTCGGATCGACTTCGAGCAGATGGAGTTCGGCGGGCCGCACGCCGGTGGCGAAACACAGATACAACTGCATGCCCGCGAAACGCTGCAGCAGCGTGCTGGTACGCTCGAGCGTGACGACTTCGCCGCGGCGGAGTATCGCAATACGGTCGCACAGCGACTCGGCTTCTTCGAGATAGTGCGTGGTCAGCACGATCGTGTGGCCTTCGCGATTCAGGCGCGAAATGAACTTCCACAGCGTCTGACGGAGTTCCACATCGACGCCGGCGGTCGGCTCGTCGAGCACGATCACCGGCGGACGATGCACCACAGCGCCTGCGCGACCAGCACGCGCCGCTTCATGCCACCAGACAACGCGCGCGTGTTGACGTCGGCCTTCTCGTTGAGATCGAGATTGGCCATGACTTCATCGATCCAGTCGTCGTTGTTGCGCAGGCCGAAATAGCCCGACTGGATGCGCAGCAACTCACGCACCGTGAAGAACGGATCGAACACGAGTTCCTGCGGCACCACGCAGAGCGAACGGCGCGCGGCGCGGAAGTCCTTCACGACGTCGTGGCCGCGCACGGCGACCGTGCCGCTATCGGCACGCGCGAGGCCAGCGAGAATGCTGATCAAGGTGGTCTTGCCCGCGCCGTTGGGGCCGAGCAGGCCGAAGAATTCGCCCTCTTCCACCGAGAGGCTCACGCCTTTGAGCGCCTGGAGATCCTTGTAGCGCTTTTTGACGTTTCGGATGTCTATGATGAATGTGTGCGCGATGAATGTGCGCGCGCATTTGCGGCGGCGCCTCGATTATGCGGATTGTGCTTGACGGACCCGGGCTCGATCGAAAAAGGGCCGAGTTGGGGCCCGAAAAAACGTTTGATTATGGGACAAAGCGGCTGAAGCCGACTTCGGAGCGATCCTGATAGCGGCGGGCAAAAGGCTATCGCCGCTTGCGTCTGAGCGGTGTCAGCAGGATCAATGTCGGAAGGTGAGGAGCGTATCGACGCCGTAGGCTTGCGCGAGACTGGCGAGCCCGGAGGGAATATTGACGACGCCGAGCGCCGCGCCGCGCGCCGAAGCGGCACGCTGCCACGCGAGCATGACGGCGAGCGCCGACGAGTCGAAGTGCGTGAGCGACGCGCAATCCACTTCGGTTGCGCCCACCGCGATGCGCGACAGACCCGCGTCGAGCGCGGCCTTCGCGCTCTCGTGGGTCAAGCTGGCGGCCGTCTGGAAACGGCTGCCCGTTGCAGCGTTGGCTTGCGTGCTCACGATGCCTTTCCGTTCACGAGCTGCTGGTTGCGCTGCGTTAGGAACTGCACCAGGCCGTTCACGCCGTGCTGCTGGATCTGCTCGTTGAACTGCTGCTGATACGCCTGGATGAGCCAAGCGCCGAGCACGTTAATGTCGTACACGCGCCAGCCTTGTGGCGTCTTGTACAGGCGATAGTCGAGTTCGACCGGCGAACCGTTGTTCACCACGACCGAGCGGACCACGACATCGGTATCGTCCGGCGATGCGCGGAACGGCTTGTACTGAATGGTCTGGTTACGCACTTGCGCGAGCGCGCCCGAGTACGTGCGGATCAGCAGCATCTTGAACTGCTCGACGATCTGCTTCTGCTGTTCCGGCGTCGCGGTGTTCCAGTTGCGGCCCATCACGAGACGCGTGGTGCGGGTGAAGTCCGTGTACGGCAGGATCTTCTCATTTACGAGCTTGGTGATCTCGTTGATGTCGCCCGACTGAATCTGCTTGTCCGACTTGATCTGATCGAGCACTTGCTGCGTGACGGACTTGATCAGCGCGTCCGGATTGCTCGAGTCGGCGGACTGCCCGGCGGACTGCCCCTGCGCGGCGCCGCAGAATACCACGAACATGACGATGAGAGGAAGCAGAAATAATTTTTTCATTGCATACCCTGCAAAAAAAGTGGCTTTGATTTGAGCGTGCTATCCGATTCGAGTTCAGATAGCACGTGGTTTCGACCTATCAGAAATGTTACCGCGCGTTAGCACAAACGCACTCAACGCAGGCGGAACGAAGGGAATCCGGGTGGCGCGCGGCGGCACATACTGGTTGCCCGGCACCGTGTTCGAACTCGCGGGATTCGGTGCACTTGCCGTGCCCGAAGCGGGCGCGGACGCCTGTGCACCGGATGCGCCCTCCGGGCGACACCGCTTGCGTGCCCTCGTCACCATAGTTCGGGAGTGTTCGGGAGCGGCACTTCGCCGTAATCGGACAAGTTGCCGTAATCGCCGCTGATCAGGAACTGGCGGCGCTGAAGATACGCGTTACGCACGAACAAATACTTGTCGAGCACGGCGTCTGCGAGCATGTCGGTGGCGCCGAGCAGATTCGCGCGTGTTGACGAGGTTCACGCCATACAGCGCCCAGCTCACCGAATCCGGATGCACATAACTCAGCGGATTGCCGAAGTAGTCCGGCACCAGCCCCACCGTGTCGCGCACGGTGCTCTGGCCGAGCAGCGGCAGCACCAGATACGGACCCGACGGTACACCGTAATGACCCATCGTCATGCCGAAATCGCCCACATGCTTCGGCAGCTTCGCGGCCGAGGCGACGTCGAACAGGCCGCCGACACCGAACACCGTGTTGATCGCGACGCGCATGATATCCGACACGCCGTCCGCGATCTTCAGTTGCAGCAGATTGTTCACCGCGATGTAGACGTCGCCGATATTCGAGAAGAAGTTGGTGACGCTATTGCGCACCGGCTCCGGCACCGCCCACACGTAGCCCTTGGCGACCGGCTTGAGCGCGTACTGATCGACCGTGTCGTTGATCGTGAATATCGTGCGGTTGTAGCTTTCGAAGGGGTCGTCCTTCGTGGGCGTCGTCACCGTCGCGCAGCCGACGAGCGCGCCCGTCCGCCCGTCATCGCCACCCCGGCGATTGCGCTCTTCATCCCGCGCCTGATCCCCATCGAGTGCATATCGTATATTCTTCTCCTCATTGAGCCGGGCTCGATGCCGCGCTTGCGCTCGCGGCGCCGATGGCGGCGGAATCACCCGTCGCGCCCGGGAAAGCTGGTGCGGGCGCGGGCGCCGCCGAAGCGCCCGGCGTTTTCGATGCGCCGGAATCCGCTGCCTTGTTGTACAGGAACTGACCGATCAGGTTCTCCAGCACGACCGCCGATTGCGTCATCGTGATCTGGTCGCCGTTCTTAAGTATCTGATCGTCGCCGCCCGGTTCCAGACCGATGTACTGCTCGCCGAGCAGGCCGGAGGTCAGGATCTTCGCCGACGAGTCCTTCGGAAACTGGTATTGCTTGTCGATATCGATGGTCACGACCGCCTGGAACGTGTTCTGGTCGAAACCGATCGCGCCGACGCGCCCCACCGTCGCGCCCGCGCTCTTGACGGGCGCGCGCGCCTTCAGGCCGCCGATGTTGTCGAACTTGAGCCGCACGGCATAAGTCGGCTGAAACGACAGCGAGCTCATGTTGCCCGCTTTCAGCGCGAGAAAGAGCAGTGCCACGAAACCGAGCACCACGAAGAAGCCGACCCAAAAGTCGAGAGCAGTCTTTTTCATCGTCGTTCCAATGAGAATCTTGTCGCAGGCTGCGCGTGACGGTCTGTGTCCTTCACAACGCCCGCGCCATCGCAGAACGCCTGCGGATGGTGCATTAGCTGAACATCAGTGCGGTCAGCAGGAAATCGAGGCCGAGCACGGCGAGCGACGCGTACACGACTGTCTTGGTGGTCGCACGCGACACGCCTTCCGGCGTCGGCCGGGCTTCGAAGCCCTGGAATAGCGCGATGAAGGTCACCGCAAAGCCGAATACGACGCTCTTGATCATGCCGTTGCCGACATCGCGCCAGACATCCACGCCGTCCTGCATCTGCGACCAGAACACGCCCGGGTCCACGCCAATCAGCATCACGCCGACGATGTAGCCGCCGAGAATGCCGACCGCGCTAAAAATGGCCGCCAGAAGCGGCATGGCGATGATGCCCGCCCACATGCGCGGCGCCATGACGACCTTCATGGGATCGACGGCCATCATTTCCATGGCAGTGAGCTGCTCGCCGGCCTTCATCAGGCCGATTTCCGCCGTCAGCGACGTGCCCGCACGTCCGGCGAACAGCAGCGCTGTGACCACCGGCCCGAGTTCGCGCACGAGCGAAAGCGCCACCAGCAGGCCGAGCGCTTCTTCGGAATCGTAGCGGCTCAGCGTGTAGTAACTCTGCAGGCCGAGCACGAAGCCGACGAACAGGCCCGACACCGCGACGATCACGAACGAATAATTGCCGACGAAAAAGACCTGTTTTGTGACGAGGCGCGGGCGGCGCAGAAGCGCGAAAAATTCGAGCACGAGACGCACGAACATGCGCGTCGCGTAGCCGGTGGTGCCGAAGCCGTCGAGCACCCAGCGTCCGAGCGCGCTGATCATGCTCGCCCTCTGATACCGAAATCCGCCGCGAGCGGCTGGCTCGCGTAATGAAACCTGAACGGGCCGTCCGGCGTGCCGTCGATGAACTGGCGCACCGTCGGGTCCTGCGACGCGCGCAGCGCCGCGGGCGTGCCTTCGGCATGGATGCCGCCGTTGGCGACGAAATACACGTAGTCGGCAATGGAAAACGTCTCCGGCACGTCGTGCGACACGATGATGGACGTCGCGCCGAGCACATCGTTCAGCGTGCGGATGAGTTTCGCGGTGATGCCGAGTGAGATGGGATCGAGGCCGGCGAACGGCTCGTCGTACATCATGAGCTCGGGGTCGAGCGCGATGGCGCGCGCCAGCGCGACGCGGCGCGCCATACCGCCGGAGATCTCCGAAGGCACGAGATCGCGCGCGCCGCGCAGACCCACGGCGTTGAACTTCATCAGCACGAGATCGCGGATGAGTTCTTCGGGCAGATCGGTGTGCTCGCGCAGCGGGAAGGCGACGTTTTCGAACACGGTCTGATCCGTGAACAGCGCGCCGAACTGGAACAGCATGCCCATCTTGCGGCGCAATCCGTAGAGACCGTCGCGCGTTTGCGCGCCGACGTCCTGGTCGCCGAACATGACCTTGCCGCGACTCGCCTTCACGAGACCGCCGATCAGACGCAGGGTCGTGGTTTTGCCGCAACCGGAGCCGCCCATGACCGCCACCACCTGACCGCGCGTGAAGCGCATGTTCAGGTTCGACAGGACGAGCCGGTCGCCATAGCCGAAATCGACGTCGCGTAGCTCTAGCAAAGTTTCGGAGGAAGCAGGCACTGGGTAAGAGATTCTGACGCAAGAGGGCGAATTATAGGGCCTGCGCGCAATCGGTGCTTTTTCTAGTGCCTTGCCTCCCCTTTTTTCGGATTATTCATCATTGACTTGCAAAGTTCTGTCGCAATGCGGCGACCGCTGCGGCGACATCGGGTGCTTCGGTGACGGCGCGCACCACGGCCGCGCTGCCGACGCCTGTCGCAAGCACCTCCGGCAGCACTTTCCCGTCGATACCGCCGATCGCCACCAACGGCACGCGGCCCTTCAACAACTGCACGTAGCGGCGCAGTCTTGCAAGACCTTGCGGCTTAGTCGGCATGACTTTGGTCGTGGTCGGGAACACCGCGCCGAGCGCCAGATAGCTCGGCCGGAAATGCAGCGCGCGCAGCATTTCGTAGTAACCATGCGTCGACAGGCCGAGGCGCAAACCCGCCTGCGCGATCGCGCCGAGATCGGCGGTTTCGACGTCTTCCTGTCCGAGATGCACGCCGTATGCGCCCGCCGCGATTGCCTCGCGCCAGTGATCGTTGATGAACAGATTCGCCTGATGTTTGCGCCCCGCCGCGACCGCGCGTTCGATTTCGCGTTTCAAATCATCGGCGTCGGTGGTTTTGCGGCGCAGTTGGGTCGTGACGACGCCCAGATCCAGCACGCGCTCGATCCATTCGCCGCCCGACAGCACCGGATACAGGCCCAACGCGTCCGGACACGCCGGAAAGCGCGGCTCGGGCGCCGCCGGAAGATCGGCGACGCGCGGGAACGTGGCGAAATCCGTCGGCCACGCGTCGTCCTGGTTTTCGTCGCCGGTGCGCCAGGCGAGCGCCAGCACGAGCGCATCGTGCGGCTCGAAATTGCAGTCGAGGAACGCGGCGAGCGCCGTCAGCCAATCGTCCGAACGTTCGCCCTGCAGCGCGAAGCGCGCCTCGCCCCACCGCAGCGTCACACGGTCCCCGTGCGCTTCGAGCACGGCCGCGCCGGCGCCCAGCAGCGTGCCGGCATCGGCGTCATGCAATTCGGTGAAGACGATCAGATCCTGCGCGACCGGCGCATCCGGCACGGTCAGGCAGATGCGCCAGCGCGCGGACACGGCGGGCCACTCGCCCAGCTTCGCGCAAATCCGTTCGGCAACTTCGACGAGTTCGTCCGCCGGCGGCCAGAACACCTCGTGTCCGAGCAAACTCATGCCGCACCTCCATCCTGATGCCAGAACGGCATGCCGAGGACCGGCGTGCTCGCCTGCGCGCTGTCGCGCTCCGCCATCGGACCGGCGAGAAATGCGGCGCGGCCCGCTTCGGCGCCGAGGCCAAACGCGCGCGCCATCTGCGGCGGAAATGTCGCCTGCGAAACCGCCGTATTGAGCAGCACGCCGTCGAAGCCCCATTCCATCACCTGACACGCGTGCGACGGCACACCGAGACCGGCATCGACGATCAGAGGCACGTCCGGCAGCCGTTCGCGCAGCGTGCACAGTCCGTACGGATTCGTCACGCCCTTGCCCGTGCCAATGGGCGCGCCCCACGGCATCAGCGCTTCGCAGCCCGCGTCGAGCAGACGGCGGCCGATCACCAGGTCTTCGGTGCAATACGGCAGCACTTTGAAGCCGTCGCGGATCAGCTTGCCTGCCGCTTCGATCAGGCCAATCGGGTCGGGTTGCAACGTGTAGTCGTCGCCGATCAGTTCGAGCTTGATCCACGGCGTATCGAAGACTTCGCGCGCCATGTAGGCGGTCGTCAACACCTCGTCGACGCTCTGGCAGCCGGCCGTGTTCGGCAGCAGCGCGACGCCGTGACGTTTCAGCACGTCGAAAAAACCCGCCTCGCCGGTTCCGGACTGGCGGCGCAGCGCGACGGTCACCATGCCGGGACGCGCGGCGTCGATGGAATCGGACAGCGATTGCAGCGACGGATAACGCGACGTGCCGAACAGCACGCGGCTCGGGAAGGTCTGCCCGTAGAGCGTCAGGAAATCGGTTGGGGTGATCATGATTCGGTCTCTCGGATTCATGATGTCGTGACTTTCTCGATTCAGCCGCCCGCCACGGGCGACACAACGTCGAGCTTGTCGCCGGCGGCGAGCATCTTCGAGCCGTGTTCGCCGCGCGCGACGAACTGGCCGTTCAGCGCCACCGCGAACGGCGGTTTCGCGCCGAAAGCAGCGAGCGAGTCGGTGACGGTCGCCGCATCCGGCAACTCGAACGCGCGCTGATTGATCTGGATGTTCATGGGATGTCCTGGGTACTTCCTGAATGCCTGTGACTGTGAACGTGCAGCAGCGCGGGCCAGCGCGCGGCGGCGCGGAATGCCGCGAAGGCGTCCGCATCCGCGACCTCGCCCGCTGCGAGCGCGTTGGCCAGATCGCACGCCGCGCCCGCCACTTCGGGCGCGATCATGAAACCGTGGCGGTACAGACCATTGACGCGCAAGGTCCGCGCCCCGTCCCAGACGATCGCTGGACGATGATCCGGCAAGGTCGGACGGCATTGCGAATTGAGTTCGAGGATGCGTGCCTCGCCGAACCCCGGATGCACCGCGAACGCCGCGCTCAACAGTTCGAGCGCCGAGCGCACGCTCACCGGCGACACGTCCTCGCCTTCGACTTCGGTGGCGCCGATCACGTACAGATCGGCCTGTTTCGGTGCGATATAGAGCGGATAACGCGGATGCAGCAGGCGCACGGGCCGCGTCAGGCCGATACGCGGCCCGTGCACGCGCGCGACTTCGCCGCGAATGCCGCGCAGCGCGGACCACGCGGGCTTGCCGCCGAGCCCGCGGCAATCGATGATCCAGCGGGCGTCAGGCATCGCATCGATCGGGGTGTGCCAGTGCGTACTGACCTTGCGCGCGGCCAGACCCGCCGCCAGCGCCGCGAGCGCCTGGCGGTTGTCGAGTTGCCCTTCGTTGGGCAAGAGCCAGCCTTGCGCGAAACGCGTGCCGAGCACCGGTTCGGCTTCCGCGACCTGCGCGCCGGCCAGTTTCAGGAACCCGCCGTCGAGGAGAGCGGCGGGCGCATTGGCGCGCAGACGCCGCTCGAACAGCGGCGCTTCCGCGCGATCCGCGCCGTGCCAGACCACGAGCGTGCCGTTACGTTGAAAGTAGACCGGCTCCGGCAATTGCGCAAGCACGCCCGGCCAGCGCGCAAGCGATGCCGCGCCGAGTTCGACGACGAACGGCTCCGCGCTCGTCGCTTCAGCAAGCGGCGCGAGCATCGCGGCGGCCACCCACGCGGCCGACTGAGTGCCCGCCACGTCGCCGCGCTCGTATAGCGCCACGCGATGCCCCGCGCCCGCGAGTTGCCACGCGACCAGCCGCCCGACGAGCCCGCCGCCGCCGATGGCGAAATCGGGCCTGTCCTGACGGTACGCGGCCTGATCCAGGCTATTCACGTTCCGATGTCTCCATGCTTCGCGATCGTTTCGATCGCGCTTTTAGCTGCTACAACGAGTGTCATACGGTGCCGCGCAGAACCATTGCTCAGGCAATGCCAACGCAAACAGCATGAACGAATTCGGAGGAGAGACCTGCCCGGCACGGATCGAAATGCGCCGGACGGCATGGGAGGATGAACGGAAGAGGAAGAGACTAGAGGAATGGCGCCGATGGTACGCGATGGTACGGAAAGCGCGCGGTCTCCGGAAACTTCCCTCGCCGATATTACCCGGATCGGGTGCAAAGGGTCTCTCTCAGCCTCGCCGCGACCTGCCATGCGCGAAGCACCCCTGTTTAGTCGAAACTCATTAGACCATGAAAGCCGAAGCCGCTGCAAACCGGGATTGCCCGCCCGAACCTCGGCCGTGCTTTTTCGCGTCCGGCAGCACTCTGGCACAATATCCCAAGCGCGTTCTCCGCGCGGCCGCTCGGGATTAAGCGGCAGTTAAGAGAACCCCGGAACAATCTGCCAGGTCGACGCGATCCGCGCGTTCGGCACGCCGATGACGGCGTCGCCAGGAAATAACCCGCCGCTTTAGCCGGCGCATCAGCAGGAAGGTCATGGCCAACACTCATACTCAGAACACGCAACAGAAGGCGGACGAAGTCTCGGCGTGGAGTCTCATCAAGCCGTACTGGGTTTCGGAAGAACGCAGCATCGCATGGGGGCTGCTGGGCGCGATCATCGCGATCAACATGACCGTCGTGTGGATCAACGTGCGGCTCAATAGCTGGAACGCGGACTTCTACAACGCGTTGCAGAACAAGAACGTGAAGGACTTCCCGCATCTGCTGCTGATCTTCACGAGCCTCGCTTTCGCGTACATCCTGCTCGCGGTGTACGGGCGGTATCTGCGGCAAATGCTTGCGTTCCGCTGGCGGCAATGGCTCACCAACAAGTATCTCGGGCAATGGTTCGGCGACAAGGCGTTCTACCGCATCGAGCGCGACCGCCTCGCCGACAACCCCGACCAGCGTATCTCCGACGACCTGCAATCCTTCGCGACCACCACGCTGTCGCTGTCGCTTGACCTGCTATCGACGCTCGTCACGCTGGTCACCTTCATCACCATTCTGCGGACCATCGCAGGCGCGCTGACGCTCACGCTTAGTGGCACGCCCATCGTGATTCCGGGCTATATGGTGTGGGCGGCGGCGCTGTATGCGATCGCGGGCTCGCTGATCATTCAGAAGGTCGGGCATCCGCTGGTGTCGATCAATTACCAGCAGCAGAAAGTCGAGGCGGATTTCCGCTTCGGCCTGATCCGCGTGCGTGAGAACGCCGAACAGATCGCGTTCTATGACGGCATCGGCACGGAAACGGCCAACGCGAAGACCATCTTCCAGCGTATCCGCGACAACTGGTGGATGATCATGAAGTACACGAAGCGCATAACCTTCGTGCTGAGCTTCTACGGCCAGATCGCGATCATCTTCCCGATCATGGTCGCCGCGCCGCGCTACTTCGCAGGCGCGTTCTCCTTCGGCGTGCTGATGCAAATATCGTCCGCGTTCGGCACAGTCAGCGATTCGTTCTCCTGGTTCATCAACAGTTATTCGACGTTGGTCGAATGGCGCGCCACCGTCAACCGTCTCCGCGAATTCAAGCGCGTGATGCGTTCGACGCATATTCGCGAAGAGACGTCCCCGGCGACGGAACGCGGCGGCATCAATCTGCATTACACGAGCACGAAGTCGCTGATGACCAAGGGCCTCACGCTCGCGCTGCCGAACGGCACGCCGTTGTCGCGCGTGTCGGACGTGGCCATCGAACCGGGCTCGTGCTGGCTCGTGGTCGGACCGTCTGGTTCGGGCAAGAGCACGCTGATGCGCGCGCTCGCGGGCCTGTGGCCGTTCGGCGACGGCACCATCGACGCACCCGTCGATGCGAAGCTCATGTTCATTCCGCAGGTGAGCTATCTGCCGATCGGCCCGCTGCGCGCGGCGCTCGCCTATCCGTCGCCCAGCGGCACGTTCAGCGACGACGAGTCGCGCGAAGTCCTAAATGCGTGCAACCTGGCGGCGTATGCCGACCGCCTGGACGAGAACGCGCACTGGGCGCGGAGTTTGTCGCCGGGCGAGCAGCAGCGCCTTGCCGCCGCGCGCGTGCTGCTACACAAGCCGGACTTCGTTTTCCTCGACGAAGCCACCAGCGCGCTGGATGCGGACAACGAACTGCATATCCACAACGCGATCACCAAGCGTTTGCCGAAGGCGGCGATTCTGAGCGTCGCGCATCGCGAATCGGTCGCGATGTTCCATGACTACAAGATCAAGATCGAGCGGACCATGGCAGAAGCCTGAAGCGCGTCATCCGCTGCTGAAAACGACAAGGCCACACATATGCGTGGCCTTTTTGATCGCGCGGCGAAACCGCCGATAACTTAGCGCGGCAACTCGCTCGAACCCATCAGATACGCATCGACCGAACGCGCGCACTGACGCCCTTCGCGGATCGCCCACACCACCAGCGATTGACCGCGACGCATGTCGCCCGCCGTGAACACCTTGTCGACGGAGGTGAAATACGCTTTGTCGCCTTCGGTCGACGCACGCACGTTGCCGCGCGCATCCTTTTTGACGCCGAACGCGTCCAGCACCGGCGACACCGGCTGCGTGAAGCCCATCGCAAGCAGCACGAGATCGGCCTTCAGTTCGAACTCGCTGTTCGGCACTTCCTGCATCTTGCCGCCCTTCCACTCGACGCGCACCGCGATCAGCTTCTCAACCTTGCCATTCTTGCCTTCGAAGCGGTTCGTCGCGACGGACCAGTCACGGTCGCAACCTTCTTCATGCGATGACGACGTGCGCAGCTTGATCGGCCAGTACGGCCAGACAAGCGGCTTGTTCTCGACTTCGGGCGGTTGCGCGAGCAGTTCGAATTGCGTCACATCCTTCGCGCCATGGCGGTTCGACGTGCCCACGCAGTCCGAACCCGTGTCGCCGCCGCCGATTACGACGACATGCTTGCCCTTCGCGAACAACTGGTCCGTCAGCTTGTCGCCCGCATTGACCTTGTTCTGCTGCGGGAGGAATTCCATCGCATAGTAGATGCCTTCCAGCTCGCGACCCGGCACAGATAGATCGCGCGGCGTTTCCGAACCGCCCGCGATCACCACCGCATCGAACTGTTCCTTCAGCTCGTCCGGCGTGATGGTTTCCTTCGCCGTGTTAGCGATGTACGCCGGCATCGCTTCACGGCCGATGAACACGTTGGTGCGGAACGACACACCTTCCGCTTCCATCTGGCACATGCGGCGATCGATCAGCCACTTCTCCAGCTTGAAGTCGGGAATGCCGTAACGCAGCAGGCCGCCGATACGATCGTTCTTCTCGAACACGACCACTTCATGGCCCGCGCGCGCCAGTTGCTGCGCGGCGGCGAGACCGGCAGGGCCGGAACCGGCCATAGCAACCTTCTTGCCCGTCTTGTGCTTCGGCGGTTGCGGCACGACCCAGCCTTCCGCGAACGCCTTGTCGATGATCGCGTGCTCGATCGACTTGATGCCGACCGGATCGTCGTTGATGCTGAGCGTGCACGCGGCCTCACACGGCGCCGGGCAGATGCGGCCCGTGAACTCCGGGAAGTTGTTGGTCGAATGCAGCACGTTGATCGCACTCTTCCAGTCCTGCTGGAACACGAGATCGTTGAAGTCCGGAATGATGTTGTTGACCGGACAGCCGTTGTTGCAGAACGGAATACCGCAGTCCATGCAGCGCGCACCCTGAATCTTCGCGTCTTCATCGGTCAGCGCAGCGACGAATTCCTTGTAATGCTTGACGCGGGTCAGCGGTGCTTCGTACGCCTCGTGGCGACGTTCGAACTCGAGAAAACCGGTTGCATTGCCCATTTCTTTCTCTATGTACTGTGAAGGACCTGCTTCCCGACGCGCTCGCGCCGGGAAGACCTTCTATGTTGATGTCGGCTCAAGCCGCGATGGCGTCTTTCGACTTCTTCGCGCCGATCTCGCCCAGTGCGCGCTTGTACTCGGTCGGGAAGACCTTGACGAACTGGCGTCGCGCGGCATCCCAGTTTTCGAGCAATGCCTTGGCGAGCGGCGATCCGGTGAACTGTAAGTGACGCTCGATCAGACCCTTGAGCACCGCTTCGTCGGTCTTGCCGGTGTGCCACAGCGCGCGGTCGATGGTGCGCTCCTGCTCCGCCTGTTGCAGCACCAGATCGAGCGCGGCCATTGCCTTGTTGCACTTGGCCGCGAACGAACCGTCCGGGTCGTACACGAACGCGATACCGCCCGACATGCCCGCCGCGAAGTTGCGGCCCGTCTCGCCCAACACGACCACCGTGCCGCCGGTCATGTATTCGCAACCGTGGTCGCCCGTGCCTTCGACGACCGCCGTCGCGCCCGAGTTACGCACGCAGAAGCGCTCGCCCGCAACGCCGCGGAAGTACGATTCGCCTTCGATGGCGCCGTACATCACCGTGTTGCCGCAGATGATGTTTTCCTCGGACTTGCCGCGGAAGTCGTTGGTCGGGCGAATGATGATGCGCCCGCCCGACAAGCCTTTGCCGACGTAGTCGTTGCCGTCACCGACGAGATCCAGCGTCACGCCCTTCGCGAGGAACGCGCCGAAGCTCTGGCCCGCCGTGCCCTTCAACTGGATATGGATCGAGTCGTCGGGCAGACCGTCGTGGCCGTGCTTCTTCGCGATCAGGCCGGACAGCATGGCGCCGACTGTGCGGTTCACGTTGCGTACCGGCTGGATGAACGAAACGTGCTCGCCACGCTCGATCGCCGCCTTCGACTTTTCGATCAGCACGTGATCGAGAGCCTTATCGAGACCGTGGTCCTGCACGTCGACGTGCTTGCGCGCAACGTCTTCCGCATCCGGCACCTGATAGAACACGCGCGAGAAGTCGAGATGCTTCGCCTTCCAGTGTTCGACGCCCTTCTTCGTGTCGAGCAGATCGACGCGGCCGATCAGGTCATCGAACTTACGCAGGCCGAGCTGCGCCATGATTTCGCGCACTTCTTCCGCCACAAAGAAGAAGAAGTTGACGACGTGTTCCGGCTGGCCGGAGAACTTGGCGCGCAGCACCGGATCTTGCGTCGCGACGCCGACCGGGCACGTGTTCAGATGGCACTTGCGCATCATGATGCAGCCTTCGACGACCAGCGGCGCCGTCGCGAAACCGAACTCGTCCGCGCCGAGCAGCGCGCCGATCACGACGTCGCGGCCGGTCTTCATCTGACCGTCGGCCTGCACGCGGATACGGCCGCGCAGACGGTTGAGCACCAGCGTCTGCTGTGTTTCGGCGAGACCCAGTTCCCACGGCGTGCCCGCGTGCTTGAGCGACGACAAGGGCGACGCACCCGTGCCGCCGTCATGACCCGCGATCACGACGTGATCCGCCTTCGCCTTCGCCGCGCCAGCCGCCACCGTGCCGACGCCCACTTCCGACACTAGCTTCACCGAAATGCTCGACGACGAGTTCACGTTCTTCAGATCGTGAATGAGTTGCGCGAGGTCTTCGATCGAATAGATGTCGTGGTGCGGCGGCGGCGAAATGAGGCCGACACCCGGCACCGAACAACGCAGCTTGCCGATGTACTCCGACACCTTGTGGCCCGGCAACTGACCGCCTTCGCCGGGCTTCGCGCCCTGCGCCATCTTGATCTGGATCTGGTCCGCCGACGACAAATATTCCGCCGTCACGCCGAAACGTCCCGACGCGACCTGTTTGATCTTCGAGCGCAGCGAATCGCCGTCATTCAGCGGAATGTCGGTGATCACTTCCGGGCCAATGATCGATTGCAGCGTGTCACCGTTCTTGATCGGAATGCCGCGCAGCTCGTTGCGATAGCGCTTGTCGTCTTCGCCGCCTTCGCCGGTATTCGACTTGCCGCCGATGCGGTTCATCGCGACCGCCAGCGTGGCATGCGCTTCCGTGCTGATCGAGCCGAGCGACATCGCGCCGGTGGCGAAGCGCTTGACGATTTCCTTGGCCGGTTCCACTTCATCGAGCAGAATCGCCTTGGTCGGTTCGAGCTTGAACTCGAACAGGCCGCGGAAGGTCATGTGACGCTTCGTCTGGTCGTTGATGATGTGCGCGTATTCCTTGTACGTCTGATACGAATTGCTGCGCGCCGAGTGTTGCAGCTTGGCGATCGCATCCGGCATCCACATGTGTTCTTCGCCGCGCACGCGATACGCGTACTCGCCGCCCGCGTCGAGCATGTTGGCGAAGATCGGGTTATCACCGAATGCATCGCGATGCAGGCGCAGCGCTTCTTCCGCCACCTCGAACAGGCCAATGCCGCCGACCTTCGACGCAGTTCCCTTGAAATACTTCTCGACGAGTTCCGACGACAGGCCGACCGCTTCGAAAATCTGCGCGCCGGTGTAGGACATGTACGTCGAAATGCCCATCTTCGACATGACCTTGAGCAGACCCTTGCCAACCGCCTTCGTGAAGTTGTAGATGACCTTGTCCGCCGACAGATCGCCCTCCAGTCCTTCGGCCATGTTGGCGAGCGTTTCCAGCGCGAGGTACGGGTGAAAGGCTTCCGCGCCGAAACCCGCGAGCAGCGCGAAGTGCTGCGTTTCACGCGCCGAACCCGTTTCCACGACGAGACCCGTACTCGTGCGCAGGCCGTGCTGCACGAGATGCGAGTGGATCGCGGAGGTAGCGAGCAGCGCCGGAATCGCGACGTTGTCGCGGTCCGCGCGACGGTCCGACACGATCAGGATGTTGTAGCCGGACTTGACGGCATCGACCGCTTCCGCGCACAGCGACGCGATGCGCGCTTCGATGCCTTCCTTGCCCCACGCCGCCGGATAGCAGATGTTAAGTTCGTACGAGCTGAACTTGCCGCCGGTGTACTGATCGATCGCGCGGATCTTGGCGATGTCCTTGAAGTCGAGCACGGGCTGCGACACTTCGAGGCGCATCGTCGGGTTGATGTTAGTCGTGTCGAGCAGGTTCGGCTTCGGGCCGATGAACGAGACGAGCGACATCACCATGTTTTCGCGGATCGGGTCGATCGGCGGGTTCGTCACTTGCGCGAACAGCTGCTTGAAGTAGTTGTACAGCGTCTTGTTCTTGTTGGACATGACCGCCAGCGGCGAGTCGTTGCCCATCGAGCCGACAGCCTCTTCGCCCGACTGTGCCATCGGCACCATCAGGAACTTGAGGTCTTCCTGCGTATAGCCGAACGCCTGCTGACGGTCCAGCAGCACGGCGACTTCGCAGCGTTGCGTTTCGACGTATTCCGCCTTCGGCTCGATTTCGTCGAGCTTGATGCGCACGGCTTCGATCCAGCTCTTGTACGGCTTCACGTTCGCGAGGTTGTCCTTGAGCTCCTTGTCCTGGATGATGCGGCCCTGCTCCAGGTCGATCAGGAACATCTTGCCCGGCTGCAGACGCCACTTCTGGACGATGTTAGATTCAGGAATAGGCAGCACGCCCGCTTCCGACGCGAGGATCACGAGATCGTCGTCGGTGACAAGATAGCGCGCCGGACGCAGGCCGTTACGGTCGAGCGTAGCGCCGATCTGGCGGCCGTCCGTGAACGCAATGGCGGCGGGACCGTCCCACGGTTCCATCATCACGGCGTGGTACTCGTAGAACGCGCGACGGTTCTCGTCCATTAGCGTGTGCTGTTCCCAGGCTTCGGGAATCATCATCATCATCGCGTGGACGAGCGAATAGCCCGCCATGACCAGCAGTTCGAGACAGTTGTCGAACGATGCCGTGTCCGACTGGCCGGGATAGATCAGCGGCCAGAGCTTCGGCAAATCGTCGCCGAGCACGTAGGATGCGATTGCGCCGGTGCGCGCGTTCAGCCAGTTGACGTTGCCCTTCACGGTGTTGATTTCACCGTTGTGGGCGATCATGCGGTACGGGTGCGCGAGCTCCCACGCCGGGAACGTGTTGGTCGAGAAGCGCTGGTGCACGAGCGCGAGCGCCGAGACGACGCGTTCGTCCTGCAGGTCGCGGTAATACACGCCGACCTGACTGGCCAGCAGCAGCCCCTTGTAGACGACCGTGCACGACGACATCGACGGCACGAAGTATTCCTTGCCGTGCTTGAGCTTGAGCGCCCGAATGCGATGGCTCGCCGTCTTGCGGATGATGTACAGCTTGCGCTCGAGCGCATCCGTCACGACGATGTCCTTGCCGCGCCCGATGAAGATCATGCGGATCAGCGGTTCGCTCGCCTTGACGGTCAGCGAAATCGGCATGTTGGCGTCGACCGGCACGTCACGCCAACCGAGCACGACCTGGCCTTCGGCCTTCACCGTGCGCTCCAGCTCCTGTTCGCAGGCGAGACGCGACGCGTGTTCCTTTGGCAGGAAGATCATGCCGACGCCGTATTCGCCAGCCAGCGGCAACATCACGCCCTGCTTGGCCATCTCTTCGCGATAAAAACCGTCCGGCACCTGAATGAGTATGCCCGCGCCGTCGCCCATCAGCGGATCAGCGCCGACCGCGCCGCGGTGGTCGAGGTTCTCGAGAATCTTGAGACCCTGCTGAATGATCTCGTGGCTCTTTTTCCCCTTGATATGGGCGACGAAGCCGACACCGCAGGCGTCGTGCTCGTTGGCAGGGTCGTACATGCCCTGCGCGGTGGGAAGCGAACCGGCTACCGGTTGCTGATGATCGTTCATGGGACACCGTCTCTGCTGTGAGGGGCCGACTCGGCCGTCGAACCATTTTTTGTGTGCCCGCGACGGAGTTATTTCGTCTTGTACGCCGCAAGCCGGTCGTGCAGCGGCCACGTTGCGCCGCAGTATTCGCCGAAAATCGAAATATACGCGACGAATCAAAGCGATGGCAAATAAAACTTGATGATACGGCACCAATTACCGATATGGCGCAAACATGCCCCAATATATTGGGGACGCATCGAGAGAAGGAAAAAGAAACGGCGCGAACGCCGTTTCAATCGTTTCACTGCTTCGAATGGCCTCGGGCAACCTCAAAACGCCGTCACTGCGTTTGAGGTGTCTCCCGCACCTTGCGTGGCCGTCCGCGCGGCAGCGGCGATACACGCCGATTCGCCGCACCCGACGCCCATTCGCGGTAAGCGTCGCTGCCGAGCACCCAGCCCTTGAGCGTCGCCTGGAGGAGGCGATTGGCCTCGCGCTCATCGAGCGGCTGGTCGCACAGTTCCTTGTAGGCATGCTGGCGTTCGAACGGCGTATTGCCGAGCGACCAGAACAGCGGATGGTCGGTGATCAGCCCGTCGAGCGTGAGACCGATGTGATGCCGGTAGCTCGACCACTTGTAGTCCTGCGGCGTGGCCGCGAGCTGTGCGCGGACCGGCACCATCTCGACCACGCGCGTCGCCAGCAGGAAGTAGCGCTCGCCCTCGATCACAGTCGCGCGATATCGGCCCTCCCAAAGCGTGCCGCGCCGCATGTACCGCCGGTTGAAGTACGCCACGTAACGACGCCCCACCGCCTGCATCGCCTTGGGCAGGCTCGACTCGTCACGAGGCGTGACAAGCAGATGCACGGCCTGCGGCATCAGCGCATAGGCGTGGATGGAAAGATGATGATCACGTGAGGCAGTCCTCAAGCAGTCGATGAAAAGCTCGTAGTCCTGGTCGTCGACGAATGCGGGCTGCTGGTCGAGACCTCGCAGGATGATATGCTGCGGCTGTTCGGGAACGTAGAGTCGTGCAAGCCGTGCCATTCTGGATATTCCGTTGGTCGCGTTTGTGTTACCCCGTTCGGGGGCTTGATGGAGCCGTTCGGTTAAGTACCGCATGAACGAAAACGCACGCAAGCGCCGCAATGGCTCCCAGAGCCGTTCAGACCTAGGGAAAATGCTCTACGACGCCGCTATGGTTTATGGGAAACGTTGTATTCATAATGAGCGTGCTTTTTCGGAGGAGCACACTTTTTCGGAGGAGCACAAATTGAGAATAAAACAAGTCATCACGGGGATCGCAGCGTTAGCGTGTATGTCGGGCGTGGCAGATGCGTAATCCACTGGATCCTTCTACAGCACGGTGGGCTGGTTTCATTTCGCCCCTATCGATAGCAACGGTCCGCTCAAGGAAACCAGTGTAGGCGGCTCGCCCGTCGATATCAGCGTACCAGGCACCAGCGCGGGTATCTCGAGTTCCGATACCGCTGGCTTCACATTCGGCTACTTTGCCACTGACCACATCGCGGCGGAACTGGAAATGGGTGTTCCACCGACATTCGATCTCGAGGGCACCGGCACCCCTCTCCCAATACGACAAACTTGGCAGCGCAAAGCAATGGAGTCCAACGCTGCTCTTCAAATACTTCTTCAACAAGCCTGAAGCGAAGTTCCGCCCGTTCGTGGGTATCGGCGTGACGCATGTCTGGTTCAGCGACGCGAAGATCACCAATACGCAATTCGAAGGCTCCGTGCTGCACAGTCTGACCAACGTCGACACGGATAGTTCGTGGGCGCCGGTCTTTAATGTAGGCGCTGTCTACAACTTCACACAAACAACATTGGTTTGTGGGTTTTTCTATCTCATACATTCCTTTGAAGGCGACTGCAACATTGAACACCCGCGGCGCAAACGCCCATGGGTACGCTCAACGTGCAATCCAAAGCGAAGATCACACTCAATCCGATCGTGACTTATTTGCGCGTCGGCTACCCGTCGGCTACTGATTGTAAGTTGATTCGACTTATTTACATTTGCACATCGCTATAACTGCGTAGATGCAAATAACAAACACGCCCTCATTGCGATCCGCATGATGGCGTGTTTTTATTCACTTCAGCTTGTAAATGTGAGCTTCGAAAAAGGGAATAAGTTGCAGTTGTTACCCGGGAAGCGCAGTCGCCATGCGCTTTCCATCCCGATCTCGAGTGCGTTCGGAAAAACTCACTGTACCGGCATCGATTTTGCTAAAAATTTATGGGTTTTCCCCGCCGTCGGGCGTCGGGCGGGGCAATCCACGACTCATCCATCGACGGAGCGATCTATGTATGAACGCATTGCCTAATACGCGAGACGCCATCGGAGATTCATGGAACAGCTCCACTCGACATGTCCGCCGCATGGCGCGCCACGGGCGGAATGCGGCCGAAGACATCGGTTCCGAACTGCGCTCGCTGCTGAGTGAACTCGAAGACACGCTCTCCACCGGCACCGCCACCGATGTTGCCGCCCTGCGCGCACAGATCAGCGACCGCCTGGACAGCGCACGCAGCCGTCTGAACGACCACGCACGCCGCTTTCCGTCAGCGCGCGGGCGAAATCTTCGACGACGCCAACGCGTACATCCACGAAAAGCCGTGGCAAACCATTGCGCTGGTAGTCGGCCTGGCGCTCGTCGCCGGGGTGTTGCTGGCGCGCGCCCGCTAGCCGCCGCGCGCGTCATTCATGGCTGGTCGGAAGTTCAGCCGATCAGCCTGTCGAAGAAATCTGGTCCGATCAGGTCGATGCGATCCGTGCAGATCGCATCGACACTCCTCCATTGCGCGAGCAGTCGTGCGCGCGCCGGTTCGTTCACGGTGTACGCGAGAATGTGCAAACCCGCATCCTTGATCTCGGCGACCACGCGCTCATCCAGCGCGCAATGATCCGCATGCAGCGACACGCACGACAGCGTCGCGGCCTGCGCGCGCCAGTCGCCAGACACCTTCTCGGCCAGGCACCTTCTCGTACAGCATGCCGTACGGCAAGTTCGGCGCAGTATCGTACGCGGCTTGCAGCGCATCGAAAGAAAACGACGACATCAGCGGTGCGATTGGCGAATCAGCCCATAGCCGCGCCGCTTCCCGCGCCACCAGCAAGCCCGTTTCGGCATCGCGTCCCGGACACGGCTTGATCTCGATGTTCGCCATCATCCCGAGCGACACGCAGCGCTCGTGTACCTGCGCGAGTGTCGGCATGCGTGCGCCGGCGAAGTCCGCGCCGAACCACGCACCCGCATCGAGCGATGCCAGTTGCGCGTATGTAATCGATCTCGCCACGCCATGACCATTCGAGGTGCAGTCCACGTCGTCGTGCAGCAGAAAACACGACGTCGTCCTCGGACAGCTTGGCGTCGAACGCGATCATTTTCAGGCCGAGCCGCGCGCCGACGTCTATCGCCTCCAGCATGTTCTCCGGCGCGATCTTACCGCCGCCGCGATGCGCGACGACAGCGGGATAAGGCCAGTTGCTCATGTCATCGCTCCGGTGAACGAGTCAGTTGGCGCGCAGGCCGGGCGCGAGATTGAAAAAGTGCAGATGCCGCGCAAGCAGCGACACCTCGAGCCGCTCGCGCCCCGCACCGGCAGATGCGGACCCATCGCCCGCAACGGCAAAGATCGCGCCATCGTCCGACAGCCGCCCTTCGAGCAGATTCATCGCCAGCGAGTCGATGAAGCTCGTTACGAACACCGGTCGCGGGCCGCTCGTAGACGTCGGTCGGCGCGCCGATCTGCTCCGCATGCACCTTGTTCATCACGATGACGCGTTGCGCGAGCGTCATCGCTTCGATCTGGTCGTGCGTGACGTAGAGGCTCGTCGTGGCGAGCCGCGCGTGCAGGCGCTGGATTTCGAGATGCATCTGCACGCGCAGCTTGGCGTCGAGATTCGACAGAGGTTCGTCGAAGAGAAACACGGCCAGTTCACGCACAATGGCGCGGCCCATCGCCACGCGCTGACGCTGCGCCCGACAACTCACGCGGCTTGCGCGCCAGCAGATGCTCCAGTTCGAGAATACGCGCCGCGTTGGCGACACGCGCGTCGATGGCCGCGCGATCCGTGCCGGCGATCTTCAACGCATACGCCATGTTCTGCGCGACGCTCATGTACGGATATAGCGCGTAGTTCTGGAACACCATCGCGATATCGCGATCCTTAGGCTCCAGCTTGTTCACCACCTTGCCGCCAATTTCGATCGCGCCGTCCGACACGCTTTCGAGTCCCGCAACCATGCGCAGCAGCATGGACTTGCCGCAGCCCGACGGACCGACCATCACGACGAATTCGCCGTCGTCGATGGCGACGTCGATGCCGTGCAGCACGTACTGCGAACCGTCATAGGTTTTCTTCACGCCCTTGAGATTCAGCGCAGCCATTTAAGGCAACGCTGAAGCAGCCGGTTGTATTCATCGATTCAGGCGCAAACAGCGGCAGATTCATCGTGAGTGAGGCTTTGCGCCTGGATTTCCGGTCCACCAGGGTGTTGCGCCTGGGCCTGCGGCCCGCTTTCCCCCATTACGGGCGAACCTGTGCCATCAATCGCTTGCGCGAAAGATAAACGTTGGTCAACGCCAGCGCGACGAAAGCCCGATTGGCGTTCTTCGCCAGGCCCCGATAGCGCACCTTCGTGAAGCCCCACAGGCGTTTGACAACAGCAAACCCCTG
>LFLF01000120.1 GCA_001184395.1 Candidatus Paraburkholderia calva
GCCGGGCGGGCGAAATTGACAAGGTAGCGCACGGCAAGAATCGCAACAAGTCGAAGATCGGTGCTCGCGTTGAGCAGGGGTTTGCTGTTGTCAAACGCCTGTGGGGCTTCACGAAGGTGCGCTATCGCGGTCTGGCGAAGAACGCCAATCGGGCTTTCGTCGCGCTGGCGTTGACCAACGTTTATCTTTCGCGCAAGCGATTGATGGCACAGGTTCGCCCGTAATGGGGGAAAGCGGGCCGCAGGCCCAGGCGCAACACCCTGGTGGACCGGAAATCCAGGCGCAAAGCCTCACTCACGATGAATCTGCCGTTATTTGCACCTGAATCGATGAATACAACGGCTGGTTCAGCGTTGCCTTAATACTTTCGGACGAAGGTAAAATGACTACCTGATCATGACCAGGGCGGTTACCATGGCTGTCAAACGAGTTTCGAAATCGGAGTCAAGGCAAAAGCGCTAGAGTACTTCCGGCTCGTAGAATCGACAGGGGAACCTATGATTGTGACTGACCATGGCAAGCCCGTACACTTGAAGTGCGGTGCTACGAAAAATCATCTCTCACGCCGCTGGAAGAGTTGCGCGGAAGCGTCCTGCATTACGAAGATCCTCTTGAGCCGGTCGGACTCGAGGACTGGAAAACGCTTCCATGATTGTTCTGGATACGCACGCGCTTATCTGGTGGGTCGAGGGGGCGGGGTTGAGCAAGCAGGCGCGGGCAGCAATCGATCGAGAGGCCAACGAAGAGGGGAAATCGTGATCTCTTCGATAACGGCCTGGGAAGTCATGCTGCTCGTCAAGCGGGGCAGGCTTCGGCTCGCAATGGACGTGAACGGCTGGTTCAACAAGATCAGCCATATCGACTGCGTTCGGATCGCGTCCGTGGATCGTCACATCGCGGCCAGTTCCGCTGACCTTCCCGGCAATTTTCACAGCGAACCGGCGGACCGCATGATCGTCGCGACCGCGCGCTCGCTTTGCGCGCCCCTTGTCACCAAAGACTCGAAAATTCGTGAATACAAACACGTCAAAACGATTTGGTAACCAAGAGAAGCCGGTGCCAAAAAACAAAAAGGGCGGATAAGCCAAGCTATCCGCCCTTCCTTCATTCAGACCGGCACGCCGCGACCGATTCGTGGAATCAGTTCGCCACAGCTGCCGTCTTCGACCCCTTGCTTGCCCTTCTGCATGCGGCCAATCTCTTCGAGCTTGATTTTCACATGCTTCGAGAACACATACTCAGCGGGCCGCTGCTTGTCGATAGGCAACTCCTTCACAAACGCGCCCGTCGTGCGCAGACCCGACAGCGCGATCTTCGCGGCCTTCAGCGGATGCGCCACCGTGTCCATCACGGCGGTCGCTTCGAAGCCGCAGTGGACCATGCAATCCGCGCACTTCTCGTACTTGCCCGTGCCGTACTTGTCCCACTCGGTGGTTTCCATCAGTTCCTTGAAGGTCTTCACATAACCTTCGCCGACCAGATAGCACGGCTTCTGCCAGCCGAACACCGTGCGCGCCGGGTTACCCCACGGCGTGCACTGATACGTCTGGTTGCCCGCGAGAAAATCGAGGAACAGCGTCGACTGGCTGAACGACCAGTTCTTGCCGTTGTTGCCGCGCTTGAAGATTTCGCGGAACAGGTTCTTCGTCTTGTCGCGGTTTAAGAAGTGCTGCTGGTCCGGGGCGCGCTCGTACGCATAACCCGGCGACACCGTGATGCCGTCCACGCCGATCGAGCCGAGCGTGTCGAAGAACTTCGCCACGCGCTCAGGTTCGGCATCGTTGAACAGCGTGCAGTTGATGTTCACGCGGAAACCGCGCCGTTTCGCTTCCTTGATGGCCGCGACAGCCTTGTCGTAGGTGCCCGGTTGCGACACCGAGTGATCGTGCGCTTCGCGGGCGCCGTCGAGGTGAACCGACCAGACGAAGTACGGACTCGGCTCGTAGTCGTCCATCTTCTTTTCCATCAACAGCGCGTTCGTGCAGAGATACACGAACTTCTTGCGCGCCATGATGCCCTTGACGATCTGCGGCATTTCCCTGTGCAGCAAGGGCTCGCCGCCCGCGATCGACACCACCGGGGCACCGCACTCGTCCATTGCGCCGAGACACTCTTCCAGCGACAGACGCTGGTTCAGGATCGGGTCCGGATAGTCAATCTTGCCGCAGCCGTTACACGCGAGGTTGCAGCGGAACAGCGGTTCCAGCATCAGGGCGAGCGGGTAACGCTTGGTGCCCGTGATGTGCTGCTTGAAAATATAGGCGCCGACTCGGGCCTTTTGAAGCATCGGAATAGACAATTGCCTGCTCTCCTTATTCCTCGCGCACCGCCGTCGCAGTCGCGGGCGTCGCCTCGATGGCGGCGAGCGGCTGCGTGAGCTTCGCGGGGAGTTTGAACTCGACCTTCTCCTCGCGGCCGGACATCGTCGTCACTTCGACGGGTCCGATGGCGCGCAAGACATCGATCACATGTTCGACCATTTCCTCGGGCGCCGAGGCACCCGCTGTGATGCCGACGGTCTGCGCCTGGGCAAACCATTCGGCCTTGATTTCCGAACCGTCCGCGACGAGATAACTCGCCACGCCGCTTTCGGCGCCGATCTCGCGCAGGCGGTTCGAATTGGAACTGTTCGTCGCGCCGACCACCAGCAGCACATCCACTTGCGTGCTCAGCTCGCGCACCGCCGCCTGGCGATTTTGCGGCGCATAGCAGATGTCGCGCGTGTCCGGGCCGACGATATCCGTAAAGCGCCGGTGCAACGCGTCGATGATGCCGCGCGTGTCGTCCACCGACAGCGTGGTCTGCGTGACATAAGCGACCGGCGCGTCGTCGGCGAGTTCAAGGTTCGCGACTTCAGCTTCGCTTTGCACCAGCACGACTTTCGCCGAAATCTGCCCGATCGTGCCTTCGACTTCAGGGTGACCCGCGTGACCGATCAGGATCAGTGTGCGGCCCTGTGCGACATATTGCCTGCCTTGCACGTGTACTTTCGTGACGAGCGGGCAGGTAGCGTCGAGCACATCGAGGCTGCGCGTCTGCGCGTCGTGTTCGACGCTCTTCGCGACGCCGTGCGCGCTGAAAATGGCCACGGCGCCGTGCGGCACTTCATCGAGCTCCTCGACGAAACGCGCGCCTTTGCCGCACAGATTATCGACGACGTGACGGTTGTGCACGATCTCGTGGCGCACGTAGACCGGTGCGCCGTGCCGTTCGAGGGCCCGATCGACGATTTCGATCGCACGGACCACGCCCGCACAAAAGCCGCGGGGTTGAGCAAGGATAATACGCATATTCGAACGAACTCCGACTGGCGCGGGTTTCGGGTAGTCAGGCGAAGCTGACACGCCGTGGCGGCGCTTTCTGCATTCGGACTGCTCGGCTTCGCCATTTTTACATTTTAATTACGGAGAACCGCCGGCGCGCATCGCAGAGTCGAAAAAGAGTCGAATCTTTTCATCTGCGCGTCCAGATTGACAGCGTATTCTAACGCGTTCCCTTTTTGGGTGCTTGCCATCCCTACGCCGCGTGCAGCCTGCCGCGCGCGCAAATACGGCGTATCGAAGAACCCATTAAAATTTTGGATTATTCGGGCGCGCCGCCCGTCCGCCATAACGCAAGCTTCGTGCCATTTACCGTCAATCGATGCTTCGGCAGGCGGCTGCCGCTCACCACACGATTCATTGAGCGGGTTTTTCACGCTGTATTTTTCCGCAACGACGTGCTTGCGCCGTGCCGTGTCCTGCCTCGCGCCGGTCGGCTTCACGCGGACTCACGTCATGCGCCTGCTTTATCAGACGAATAACAACTCATGCTCTTGATCGCCTGGCTGTCTCTTCTCATCTGGATCGTGCTGCTGTTCGCGCGCAGCGGGTTCTGGCGCGCGCAGGCCGTGCCCGCGCTGTCCGCGACCATCATCCATGCCGTCGGCAACGCGGAGATCGCGCGGCGCGGCGCGTAGCCCGGGCTCGTCGGCGTCGTGCCGGCGCGCAACGAAGCCGATGTGATCGGCCGTGCGGTCGGCTCGCTGCTCAAGCAGGACTATGAAGGCACGTTTCACGTCATCGTCGTCGACGATCACAGCAGCGACAGCCCGCCGCCGTCGCGGTGGCCGCCGCGCGCGACCTCGGGCTCGAAGACCGTCTCACGGTGCTGACCGCCAAGCCGCTGCCGTCCGGCTGGTCGGGCAAGGTGTGGGCGCAATCGCAAGGCATTGGCGCGATCGACACGCTCGGCCTGCCCGCCTAATATCTGCTGCTGACCGATGCCGATATCCATCATCCCGCCGATGCCGCCACTCAACTGGTCGCGCGCACGATCGTTGAAGACCGCGATCTGGTCTCGCTGATGGTGCACCTGCGTGCCGATTCACTGTGGGAAAAGGCGCTGATTCCCGCCTTCGTGTTCTTCTTCGCGAAGCTGTATCCGTTCGCCTAGGTCAACGATCCGAAGAAAATGACGGCGGGCGGCTGCATGCTCGTGCGCCGATCGGCGCTGGTGGAAGTGGGCGGCATCGAATCGATCCGGCAGGAACTGATCGACGATTGCAGCCTCGCGCAGCGCATCAAGCATCGCGCGGGCAACAGCGATACGCGCCCTATTCGCCTCGATCTCGCGGAATCAAGCGAATCGCTGCGGCTGTACGATTCATGGCGCGAGATCTGGAACATGATCGCGCGCACCGCATTTACGCAGTTGCGCTATTCGGCGCTGCTGCTCGCGGGCACGATGCGCAGCATGCTGGTGATCTACATTGCGCCGCCGCTCTTCGCGCTGACGATGGGCGCGCGCGTGGCCCGTATGGCTGGCGTGGATCGCCATGTGCGTCGTATATGCGCCGATGCTGCGTTACTACCGGCGTTCATTGCTGTGGGCACCGTTTCTGCCGCTGGTGGCCGCGTTCTATGTGAGCGCGACGATCGGCTCGGCGGTGCGGTTCTGGTGTGGCAAGGGCGGGCAGTGGAAGGCGCGCATGCAAGCGCCGACGCAGGAAAATCCGTAACGCGCCAAACCGGGCGATGCGGCTTCGCGACGAAGCCACATCGCGTCACTTCTGCGTCAGCATGGCGTACAGCTCGACAACCATGTTCGGCGAAAACGTGAATGGCACCCTGCCATGTCCGTTGTGACGCATGATCAGCAGACGGTCGCCGTTCGATTGCTTTTGCACGGCCATGACCGGATTCTTCGTGGTCGCGAAGCGCCATCCCGGCGCGATGCCTGTCGGCTGTTCCACCGACATCGACGCGCGCACGTTCGACAACTCCTCGATCAGTTCGGAAATTCCTTGCGGGCCGAGCAGCACCGACTTGCCGCCGATATTCATCTCGATCGCATCGCGCTGCGGGCGCTACACGGTTAGCGTGGACGCTTCGTTCGACTGAGCCGGAGCGGAGGACGTTGCAGTGTCCTTAACGGCGGGCGCAACATCGGATTCAACGGAGAAGTTTGGGCAGAAGCGGCAGCGGCCTGAAGGAGCGTGTCGAGGCTCGACTCCAACGCGCCAAGCGGTTCTTTCTTTTAGATTCATGCGGAAATGTCTGTGACTTGCGTGCGGGCAGCGAGACTGCGATTTTACCTGCTCGACTTTCACACGACTGACACAGGTTGTAACCAATTGATCGCAGCGTGCGGATTCCATGACAAATAGCTTGCGCGTCGTACGCAGCCGATAAAGCGCGGACTTAAAACAAAACCGGCATCTCCAGAACGGAGATGCCGGTCTTTTTCTCGGCGCGCATGCGGCGCGCCGGAGCACACTTACTTGATGTTCGCCTTCAGGCCGTCGATGGCGGCATTCAGCGTCGCGCTCGGGCGCATGACCGAGTCGAGCTTGGCGTCGTCCGGCAGGTAGTAGCCGCCGATATCCGCTTCCTTGCCTTGCACGGCCGCGAGTTCGTCGACGATCTTCTTCTCGTTGTCGGCGAGCGTCTTAGCCAGCGGCGCGAACAGCTTCGCGAGTTCGGCGTCTTCCGACTGGTTCGCGAGTTCCTGCGCCCAGTACAGCGCGAGGTAGAACTGGCTGCCGCGATTGTCGAGTTCGCCAGTCTTCGGCGACGGGCTCTTGTTGTTGTCGAGCAGCTTGCCGGTGGCGGCATCGAGTGCCTTCGCGACGAGCTTGGCTCGCGCGTTGTCATTCTTGATGCCGAGTTCTTCCAGCGAAACGGCCAGCGCGAGAAATTCGCCGAGCGAGTCCCAGCGCAGATGGTTCTCTTCGACGAGCTGCTTGACATGCTTCGGCGCCGAGCCGCCCGCGCCCGTTTCATACAGGCCGCCGCCCGCCATCAGCGGAACGATGGAGAGCATCTTCGCGCTGGTGCCGAGTTCCATGATCGGGAATAGGTCGGTCAGGTAGTCGCGCAGGATGTTACCCGTGACCGAGATCGTGTCCATGCCGCGAATGACGCGTTCGAGCGTGTAACGCATTGCGCGCACCTGCGACAGGATCTGGATGTCGAGGCCCTTCGTGTCGTAATCCTTCAGGTACTTTTCGACCTTCTTGATCAGTTCGTTCTCGTGCGGACGATACGGGTCGAGCCAGAACACCGCTGGCATGCCCGAGTTCTTCGCGCGCGTGACAGCGAGCTTGATCCAGTCGCGGATCGGCTCGTCCTTGACCAGACACATGCGCCAGATGTCGCCCTTCTCGACTTCCTGCGTGAGCGACTCGATGACTTCGTTGGTCGCGTTGTCGACGATGCGCGCCGTGCCGTCCTGCGAGATTTCGTAGGTCTTGTCGTGCGAACCGTACTCTTCGGCCTTCTGGGCCATCAGACCGACGTTCGGCACCGTGCCCATGGTCTTAGGGTCGAAGCGGCCGTTGGTCTTGCAGAAGTTGATGATTTCCTGATAGATGCGGGCGAACGTACTTTCCGGAATCAGGCACTTGGTGTCTTGCGGACGGCCCTCGGCACCCCACATCTTGCCACCGGCGCGGATCATCGCGGGCATCGACGCGTCGACGATCACGTCGTTCGGCGCGTGCAGGTTCGAGATGCCCTTGGCGGAGTCGACCATCGCCAATGCCGGGCGATGGTCTTGGCACGCGTGCATGTCGCGGATGACTTCCTCGCGCTGCGATTCCGGCAGCGCTTCGATCTTCGTGTACAAATCGACCAGACCGTTGTTCACGTTGATGCCAAGTTGCTCGAACAGCTTGGTGTGCTTGGCAAACGCGTCCTTGTAGAACACCTTCACGGCGTGACCGAAAACGATCGGGTGCGAGACCTTCATCATGGTCGCCTTGACGTGCAGCGACAACATGACGCCGGTCTTGAACGCGTCTTCCATCTGCTCTTCGTAGAATTCCACGAGCGCGCGCTTGCTCATGAACATGCTGTCGACGATCTCGCCCGCCTGCAGCTTGACCTTAGGTTTCAGCACGATGGTTTCCCCCGACTTCGTGACGAGTTCCATGCGGACTTCGCGATTTTTGTCGTTCGTGATGGACTTTTCGCCGTGATAGAAGTCGCCGTACTTCATGTGCGCGACGTGCGTGCGCGAAGCCATGCTCCACTCGCCCATGCTGTGCGGATGCTTCTTCGCGTAGTTCTTCACGGCCAGCGGCGCGCGGCGGTCCGAATTGCCTTCGCGCAGCACTGGGTTTACGGCCGAGCCGAGGCACTTGCCGTAACGCGCGCGGATGGCTTTTTCCTCGTCTTTCTTCGGTTCTTCGGGATAGTCGGGCAGCTTGTAGCCCTTCGATTGCAGTTCCTTGATCGCGCTGGTCAGCTGATGCACCGACGCGCTGATGTTCGGCAGCTTGATGATGTTGGTGTCGGCGTCCTGCGTGAGGTTGCCCAGTTCCGCGAGTTTGTCCGGAACCTTCTGCGCGTCGGTCAGGAATTCGGGGAATTCGCCCAGGATGCGCCCGGCGACGGAGATGTCACTCGTCGTCACGTTGACGCCCGCGGGTGCGGTGAAAGTACGGATGATCGGCAGAAACGCGCTGGTCGCGAGACGCGGAGCTTCGTCGGTCAGGGTATAGATGATGGTGGGTTGCTGATTACTCATCGCTTGTCTCGACATCCGAAAACAGGTTGGGGAAAGCCGCCAGCCTCGTCACCCTCCGGCAACAAGCTACTATTCTGCCTGATTTTCGGGTCACGCCTGTGAAAGCGGGCCGGCAAAAAGCGTGAAAACAGGCGTTTTCCTTGCTAGATCATCGACTTAACTTTTTTGAGTCTTATAGATAAGAGTTGAGGTTTTTGAAACGCATCCGGCGGTATCGCGGTTTCACGCGCGCTCAGGCGGGTTCAAGCGTTCAGATAGCCGTTCGCCCGGAACCAGTCCAGCGCGTCCTTCAGCCCTTCACGGTACGGCCGCGCCGTGTAGCCCAGGTCGCGTTCCGCTTTCGCCGACGTGAAGTACATCTTGTTCTTCGACATGCGCAGTGCGTCCACGGTGACGAACGGTTCCTTGCCGCTCATCTTCGCGAACCACTCCGCGCCGACCGCCAGCGGATACAGCGGCCCGCGCGGCAATTTGATGTTCGGCGGCTTGCGTCCGACGAATCCGGCGATGTCGGCGAGTATCTGCTGCAAGGTCAGATTCTCGCCGCCGAGGATATAGTGCTCGCCGGTCAGGCCGCGTTCCAGCGCCAGAAAATGCCCGTTGGCGACATCGTTGACATGCACGAGATTCAGGCCCGTATCGACGAACGCCGGAATCTTGCCGGTCGCCGCTTCCACGATGATGCGCCCGGTCGGCGTCGGCCGCACGTCGCGCGGGCCGATGGGTGTCGACGGATTGACGATCACCGCCGGCAGAGCGTTCTGCGCGATCATGCGCTCGACCGCGCGTTCCGCCAGCACCTTGCTGCGCTTGTATGCGCCGATGGTGCTCTGCGCATCCGATGGCCGGGTTTCATCGACGATTGCGCCGGAACTCGTCACCTTCAGCGTTGCGCCGCTGCTCGTGTAGACCACGCGCTCGACGCCTTCGGCAAGCGCAGCACGCATGGTGGCCTTGGTGCCGAGCAGGTTGGCGCGCTCGATCTCGCTTGGGTCCGGCGCCCAGATGCGGTAGTCTGCCGCGACGTGGAACAGAAAGCGGCAACCCTTGAGCGCGGCGCGCATCGACGCTTCGTCGCGCATGTCGCCGACGACGATTTCCGCATCGAGCGACTCCACGTTCTTGCGCGAACTGGTCGCGCGCACCAGCACGCGCACGTCGAATCCGCGTTCGATGGCGAGCCGCGCCACGGCCGAGCCGACGAAGCCCGAAGCCCCGGTGACGAGCACGCGGGAGCCGGAAAAATCAGTCATTCTTACCTCGTTGTCGAGTTGTGCGCGGCCCTTTTCGCAATCATTGCCGCGCCGGAAAAAACCCGCAAAGCCCGATGTGACAAGGACTTGCGGCTCATGCTATGGTCCCGACCTGCCGCGCGGGAAGCCCGCGCACAACACGAACGTCACTGGTGAACGATGCCCCAAGACACTCGAAACCACATCACCTGGATTTATTTCGCCATCTCGATCGCGCTCGCGGTCGTCTTTTCCATCGATCTGCTCACGCCCATGCGTGTCGCGACTGGGTCTTCTACGTGTTGCCCGTCGTGCTGTGCATGTGGCTCGATCGGCCGTTGTCGCCGGTGTGGGCCGCGGTCGTATCGTCGATACGTCAATTGATGATCGGCGGCTACGACGTGTTCTCCGTGGCCGAGCTAGGCGCCAACCACGACATCTTGCAACTCAACCACGCGATGGGTATTTTCGTGCTGCTCGTGCTGGCGGCGGTCGCGCATCTGTATATCAAATCGCGGCTGGCAGTTCAACGGACTGCATGGCTGCAACAGGGCGTCGTGCAAATGAACCTGCAGTTGCGCGGCGATCAGTCGCCCGCGTCGATCGGCGTGAGCATTCTGCGCACGCTGGTGCCGTATCTCGATGCGAAGGTCGGCTTAGTCTACGCGCTCGACAACGAAGCGCTCTTGCGCGTGGCCAGCTGGGCGCTACCGGACGAGAATGGCGCGCCGAAGTGGATCGCGCGCGGCTAGGGCTCGTCGGGCAGGCGGTGGAGGACAAGCGTGTGCTCGAATTGCGCGACGCCTCCGCGCACTATCTGAAGGCCGGCTCCGCGCTCGGCGAGGCGGCGGCGTCGCAGGTGCTGATCGCGCCGCTGTTCGCCGATGGCGAAGTGGCGGGCACGATCGAGCTCGGTTTTGTCGGCAGGGAAAGGCGCTTTGCGGATGCCCGCGCGCTGGTAGAATCGACGTCGGAATCGATCGGCATGGCACTGCGCTCGGCGCGTTACTGGCAGCGTCTGGTCGAACTGCTGGAGGAGACGCAGCGCCAGAGCGAGAAATTGCAGGTGCAGCAGGAAGAATTGCGCGTCTCGAACGAAGAACTCGAAGAGCGCGGCCGCGCGTTGCAGGATTCGCAGGCGCGGCTCGAACAGCAGCAGGCCGAACTCGAGCAGACCAATGTGCAGCTCGAGGAGCATTCGCAGAATCTGGAGCGGCAGAAGGCGGAACTGCTGCATGCACAGCAGGAACTGACGGCGAGCACGCTGGAAATGGAGCGCGCGAGCCAATACAAGTCCGAGTTCCTCGCCAATATGTCGCACGAATTGCGCACGCCGCTCAATAGCTCGCTGATCCTTGCAAGCTTCTGCAGGACAATAAGCAGGGCAACCTGAGCGACGAGCAGGTGCGCTATGCGGCGGCCATCCACTCGTCGAGCAGCGACTTGCTCGCGCTCATCAACGACATTCTCGATTGGTCGAAGGTCGAAGCGGGGCAGATGGACGTGCAGTTCGCGCCCACATCCGTCGATTCCATCTTGCAGACGCTGCACCAAACGTTCACGCCGGTCGCCGAGAGCAAGGGACTCGCGTTCGTGACCGAGCACGGTGAAAACGTGCCGCAGTATTTCGTCACCGACACGCAGCGCCTGCTTCAGGTGCTACGTAATCTGCTCGCGAACGCGTTCAAGTTCACGGAGCACGGCAGCATGACGGTGGCGACGCAGCGCGCAGGCGAAAACGCGGTGCGCTTCGAGGTGCGCGATACCGGTATCGGCATTGCGCGCGAAAAGCAGGAGATGATCTTTCAGGCGTTCCAGCAGGCAGACGGCACCACCAGCCGCAAATACGGCGGCAGCGGGCTGGGCTTGTCGATCTCGCGCGAGTTTTCGCGGCTGCTGGGCGGCTCGGTTTTGGTGTCGAGCGAACTGGGGCGCGGCAGCGTGTTCGCGGTTACCCTGCCGATCGCCGCGCGCGAGGGCATCGTCACCGCAAAGCTCGATACCATCGGACATATGAAGGAGCCGGAGCCGGCGGCGGTCGTCGTGCCACCGCCCGCGCCGCCGGCGCAGGCGTTCGAGACGCAGCCCATCGCCGATGATCGCGCCGACCGCAAGCGCCCCGACCGTGCGATCCTCGTGATCGAGGATAATCTGCACTTCGCGCGCATCTTCTACGAACTCGCGCACGAACTCGACTTCGATTGCGTGCATGCGACCAACGCCACGCAAGGCGTCGAACTCGCGCGCGAGATGCAGCCGAACGTCATCCTGCTCGATATCGGCTTGCTGGACCAGTCGGGCCCCTGACGGTGCTCGAATGGCTCAAGCACGATCCGTTCACGCGCCATATCCCGATCCACATCGTCTCGGCGACCGATCACGCCGACGTCGCGCTGCATCTCGGCGCGATCGGCTACACCTTCAAGCCGAGCGCGCGCGACGAACTGGCGACCGCCATCCGCAAGCTCGAAGCGCGCTCGTCGCAAGGCACGCGGCATGTGCTGGTGGTGGAAGACGATCCGGCGCTGCGAAAGAGCATCCACGCGCTGCTCGCGAGCGAGACGGTTGCGCTCGTCGAAGCCGGTTCCATTGCCGAGGCGATGGAGGAAATGCAGCGCGCGGTGGTCGATTGCGTGGTGATGGATCTCGCGCTTCCCGAAGGCTCCGGCTATGAACTGCTCGAACGCGTCTCGACCAGCAACGCGCACGCTTCGCCGCCGGTGATTGTCTACACGGGGCGGCTGTTGTCGCAGGAAGAAGAGCAGCGCCTACGCCGATATTCGAAATCGATCATCATCAAGGGAGCGAAGTCGCCGGAACGCCTGCTCGACGAAGTAACCCTGTTCCTGCACAGCGTGGAGAGCGCGTTGCCGCCCGAGCAGCAGCGCATGCTGCGCGCGACGCGTCAGCGCGACGACGTGTTCGAGGGCCGCACGATCCTGCTCGCCGAATACGACGTGCGCAATATCTTCGCGCTGTCGCGGGTGATCGAGCCGCTGGGCGCGAAGCTGGAGATCGCGCGCAACGGCCGCGAAGCGCTCGAGGCGCTGGCGCGTCACGACGAAATCGATCTCGTGCTGATGGACATCATGATGCCGGAGATGGACGGCTTCACCGCGATGACGGAAATCCGCAAGCAGCCGCAGCATGGGCGTCTGCCGGTGATCGCGCTGACCGCCAAGGCCATGCAGAGTGCTCGCCAGAAATGTCTCGAAGCGGGCACGGACGATTACATCTCCAAACCCATCGACATGGACAAGCTCGTTTCCCTGTGCCGCGTGTGGCTGCGGCAGCGATGAACGCGATGAACGACGCCAAGCACGAAGAAGACGCCACGTTCGACATCGAACTGAAGCTGATCCTCGAAGCGATCTACGTTAAGGCAACGCTAATTAAGTCCACCATTAGTGCTTGTCAGGTGTTATAGAGCGCACGTGCAAGGAGAAAGGCAAACGACGATGAAGCAGCAGACGCTGGCGATGGCCGCGGATCAAGGTGCGGGGTTCGAGACTTGCCGCAAACGCACGCGACGCGACGAGTTGCTTGACACGATGAACACGATCGAGATTCGCCTCGAGCAGCGCCGTGGACGTCGGCGCGGATCTGGTGGAAATCTCTTCGCCGAGGTGGGGCGAGTGCTGCAAGCCAGCGGTATGAAGCTTGCCAACGGCACCATGGTGGACACGACCTTGATCGCCG
>LFLF01000121.1 GCA_001184395.1 Candidatus Paraburkholderia calva
ATTGCAGTGTCGATGGCACGCGCATCCCGGCTTGGGCTGGGCACAAGAGCTTCGTGCCAAAGACCAGATCGGCTGACGACTCGTCGCCCGATGGCGGTGGCAGTTCTCAAGAGAACTGGCATGGCGAAAAACGTGAGCTAGCGTCAAGAGTGCTGTATGAGCAGTATCGCAACAGTCGATTTCAAGCGGCGAGTTTCTGCTGAACCGGTTGATCGTCTTGCACTGGTTCGCCGTCCTTGAAGGGGACGCCTTCGAGCCACATCAAGTACGGCGACAAAAGCAACATGACCAAGGCGGAGATCGATCAGACCATCAAGATGCTGATCGAAGCGAAGCGCGCGGGCTAGTTCCGTGCCTTCTGGCGCGACTTCAACGAGAGCGTGAACCTGATGGCCTCGGGCGAAGTCGTGATCCAGTCGATGTGGTTGCCCGCCGTGATCAAGGTGCACACCATGGGCGTTGCATGCAAGTTCCAGCCACTGAAGGAAGGCTATCGCTCATGGGCATCGGGTTTCGGCTTTCCGCGCTCGCTGCAGAGCAAGAAGCTCGATGCGGCATACGAGTTCGTCAACTGGTTTCAGGACAGCTGGGCCGGCACGTATCTGATGCGCCAGTGCTATTACCCCGGCGTCACCGAAACGGCCAAGACCCACATGGAAGCCTATGATTGGAACTATTGGATGGACGGCAAGGCCACCGCGAAGGACATCCACGCGCCCGACGGCCAGCTGCTCGAAAAGGCCGGCAGCGTGCGCGACGGCGGCTCGTACACACAGCGCATGGGCGCAATCGCATGCTGGAACGCCCTGATGGACGAGAACATCTATATGGTCCAGAAGTGGAACGAGTTCATCGCCGCCTGAGGAAACAAGACGATGGCTTCCGTCGAATATCTCAGTCCGCCGAAGGTGAACCCGAAGCGGCACCGGCGCGTGAGCGCGTGGTTGCAGGCCACCCGCTCACGCTTACTTTCGTGCTGTTCTTCATCGTGCCGCTCGTCATCAGGCTGATCGTGAGCTTCTGGAACTTCAACGAGTACCAGATCATCCCGGCGTTCACCTTCAAGAGACTACGTGGCAATATTCGACGGCTGCGGCTCGTTCACCGAAGTCTGCATGACCTTCAAGACCTACTGGTCCACGCTTAGGTTCTGCGCCATCGTCTGGGCCGTAACGTTGGTGCTCGGCTTTACGATCGCGTATTTCCTCGCGTTTCATGTGCGCCCCACGGCAATGCAAACCGTACTGTTTCTAGTCTGCACCATTCCGTTCTGGACCTCCAATGTGATCCGCATGATTTCGTGGATCCCGCTGCTCAGGCGTAACGGCCTCGTGAATCAGGTGCTGCTGTCCGCGCATCTGATCGACCGGCCGCTGGAATGGCTGCTGTATTCGAACTTCTCCGTCGTGCTCGCGTTCGTGCACCTCTTACACGTTCTTCATGATCGTGCCCATCTTCAACGCGATGATGCGTATCGACCGTTCGCTGCTCGAAGCCGCGCGCGACGGCGGCGCGAGCGGATGGCAGATGATACGCGACGTGGTGCTGCAGCTGTCGAAGACCGGCATCGTGATCGGCTCGATCTTCGTCATCACCATCGTGATGGGCGACTTTCTCACCGTCGGCGTGATGGGCGGACAACAGATCGCATCGGTCGGCAAGATCATTCAGGTGCAAACGGGCCATCTGCAATTCCCCGCAGCCGCCACCAACGCGATCATCCTGCTCATCGCCGTGCTGATGATCGTATGGGCGCTGACGCGTGTGGTCGATATCAGAAAGGAGCTGTGATGAAGCATCGTGAGCATCGGCCGGCGAGCTTTTACTGGCTCGCCATCGTGTTCGGTCTGTTCGTCCTCTTTCTGTACGGTCCGGTCATCACCATTTTTATCCTGTCTTTCCAGGGACCGGAAGGCGGTCTGACGTTCCCGATGCGCGGCGTCTCCCTGCACTGGTTTCACGCCTTGCGCGAAGGTGTGGGCGATGTCGATATCTGGACCTCGTTCGGCCGTTCCGTCAAACTCGCGCTCGCAGTCACGGTGCTCACGGTGCTCTTCTCAGTCAGCGCGGGCCTTGCGTTCAGACGGCGTTTTCGCGGCGATACCGCCGTGTTCTATATGTCGGTCGCGAGCCTCATCATGCCTTCGATCATCGTGTCGCTCGGTATCGGGCTGACCTTCCGGCTGCTCGATACCTTCATCAAGTACCTTGCGACTGCGTGGGGCTTCGAGTCGTTCGCCGACACCTGGACCACCTCGATGGGACTCTTCACATCGGCGCTCGGCGCGCATCTCACCTGGACGCTGCCCTTCGACCTGCTCGTGATGTTCGTGGTCTTCAATCGCTTCAATCCCGCGTATGAGGAAGCGGTGCGCGATCTCGGCGCATCGCCGTGGCAGTCGTTCAAGTATGTGGTCTTGCCGATCATCGGGCCTTCGGTAATCGGCGTCCGCATGTTCGGCTTCACGTTGTCGTGGGACGAGATCGCGCACACGTCGCAGGCCATTGGTGAACAGAACACGCTGCCGCTGGAGTTGCAGGGCCTGACGACTTCCGTCACGACGCTCGGCACGGTGACCACGCTCACGTCGCTCGCGGTGATGATCTGCGGTCTGCTGATCGTGCGGTCGATCGCGAAACGGCGCGCGACGGTACGCTAACGCCGCGTTTGCAGATCGTCACATTTCGCCCGCGAGATACGCGCTCATCCACCGATGTGCCTTGTGCACTCGGCGTTCACGCAGTTTTCCTTCTCTTCCTCGAATATGAACACCCCTCCTTCATCGCCCGACGCCTATATCGATGCCGCGTTGACGCTCCACTTCCCCGAACTGTCCGCCGATGCCGCCGCGCGCGTGAAGGCGCAGTTCGCGCGCATCGCGCAACTGGCCGCGGCCGTGCTCGGCTATCCGCTCAAGGCGAGCAACGAGCAAGCGCCGGTGTATCGCCCATGAGCGCACCACACCCGATCCCATTCGATGCGCTCGCCATCGCGCGCTTATGCCGATGGCGCATTCAGCGCACGCGATGCGATCGAGGCGACGCTCGCGCGTATCGACCGGCACGACGCGCACATCAACGCGTTCACGGCGATCACGCGCGAACGTGCGCTCGATGCTGCCGCATCGCTCGATATGCGCCGCGCGGCGAAGCGTTGCCGCCGCTCGCGGACGTGCCGTTCGGCGAAGGATCTCTTCGATATGAAAGGAGTGGTGACGCTCGCCGGTTCGCGCGTGCTGGCGGGCAACGCGCCCGCACGCCACGACGCGACGCTGATCGAACGCCTGAGCGCGCACGGCGCGATTCTCGTCGGCGCGCTCAACATGGACGAGTTCGCCTATGGCTTCACGAGGAGAACCATCACGCGGGGCCGACCCGCAATCCGCACGATACGACGCGCAGCGCGGGCGGGTCATCCGGCGGCAGCGCGGCGACGGTCACGTCGGGCTTCGTACCCTTCACGCTCGGCACCGATACCAACGGCTCGGTGCGCGTGCCCGCTTCCCTGTGCGGCGTATTCGGCATGAAGCCGACCGACCTATGGGCAGCTATCGCGGCACGGCACGTATCCGTTCGTCACGAACCTCGATCACATGGGCGCATTCGCGCGCACCGCCGACAACCTCGCCGCCGTCTACGAAGCGCTTCAATACACCGATCCACGCGATCATGCGTGCGCGCAACGCGGCTTCGACGCGGCGCATCGACGCATCGGCGCATCGGTACGTTGCGTGTCGCGCGGCGCGGCGTTTCTCATCACCGCGGCCGAAGGCGGGCAACTGCATATGGACGATTTGCGCGCACGATACGGCAAGCACGAGCCCTTGTCGCGCGACCGTCTGATCGCGGGCGCACTGCTGCCCGCCGCATCGATCATGCAGGCGCAACGCGTGCGCGCCGCGCTGCGCCGGCGCGTATTGGAACTGTTCGAACGGCACGACGTCTTGATCGTGCCCGCGACGCCCATCGTGGCGCCGCGCATCGGGAACGAGTTCATGCAGGTGAACGGCGATACGCTCGCGGTGCGTGCCAATCTCGGCATGCTGACGCAGCCGGTGTCGTGTCTCGGTCTGCCGGTAGTCGCGGTGCCGATGCGCACGGCGAGCGGCCTGCCCATTGCCGTGCAACTGATCGCGCCGCCGTGGCGCGAAGACCTCGCGTTCGAGGCGGCGCGGTGTCTCGAGCGTCTCGAAGAAGCCCACGCGGCGCATTGCCCGCCACCATCGTTTCGCGCCGCGCGTCCCGGCGCGGGGCCTGAGCGCACGGTGACGGCGCGCGTCGTCACGACTTACGGCGATGCCTGTGCGGTCGCGAACATCAAATTCCGCCGCACGGGCGAGCCGCGCATTGGCCGGCAAAGTCAGACCTGGGTGAAGATGCCCGAAGGCTGGCGCGTGGTGAGTGCGCATGTAAGCTGGATGGAGGCTTGAACACCCACAAGATGCGTCTTGGCCTATGCCGTTCGGCGAAGTCGAAATTTCATCGCGGCGGCGGTATGCTCCGGTTCCCTGCTTTGATCATCGCCCTCTGCGCTGGCATGGAATGCGCCAGAATCATCGGCGATGAGCGAGGCCAACCGAATCAACCGGAGCCGTCACGATGTCCGAACCGATGTCCGGCGAAGCGCTGCGCCGCATGGCGTCCATCGTCGCGCTGCTGGTGGCGCTGTGCCTCGTCGCCATCAAGCTGTGGGCGTGGTTCGCCACCCATTCCATCTCCATGTTCACCGCCGCCGCCGACGGACTGGTGGACGTCGCGGCCTCGTCGGTGACCTTCGTCAGCGTGCGCTATGCGGCGCGCGCGGTGGACTGGGATCATCGCTATGGGCACGGCAAGGCCGAAGCGGTCGCGGCCTTCGTGCAAGCGCTGCTGCTCGGCGGAGCGGCGCTCGCGCTGGGCATAGAATCGGCGCAACGGCTGATGTTTCCGGAACCGCTCAACGAAACCGGCTTCGGCATCTGGGTGATCGTCGTCAGTTCGCTGGCGGTCATCGGGCTCGTCACCATGCAGACCATCGTTGTGAAGCGCACCGGATCGACGGCGATTGCCGCCGACCGCGCGCATTACGTCACAGATATCGCCGTCAATGTCGCCGTGCTCGTTGCGCTGCTGCTCGACCGCTATCTCGGCTGGTCACGCGCGGACGCCATCGGCGCGCTGCTCATTTCGCTCTACATGCTGTGGAACGCACGGGAGATGGCAGCGCAGGCGCTCGTGCAACTGCTCGACCGCGAACTCGATCCCGCCGACCGCGCGCGCATCGAGGCGGCGGTCACGGGCTGCGAAGGCGTGAGCGCCGTGCACGATATCCGCACGCGCAACGGCGGCGATCGTGTGTTCGTGGAATTTCATCTCGAAGTCGATGGCGGGCTAACGGTCGCGCAGGGGCATGCCATCGCGGACCACGCGGAGAAGGCGGTCGAACAGCTGTTCGCGGCTTCAGACGTGACCGCGCATGTGGAGCCGGCGGGCATCGAGGATCAGCGGCTCGACGATCTCGTGCGATGACGGCGCTCGCGTTGCTCAGGTGCAAACAAGGAAAATGAAAAACGGCGGGCACGAATGCCCGCCGCCGATGCTTCCGGCATCACGCCATCACGAACCCGTTGCGTTCCGCAGGCTTGGCGAATCGTCGCCGGTTTACAACTGCCACACGCCCTTGGAGCTGAAGTCCCAGGTGAGGCCGTAGCTCGCGGGATCGACCAGTTGCGCGTTGCTCAGTCCATTCTTCGCCTGCATGGCCTTGCCCGAACCGACGCCCACCGCGCCCGAGGTGTCCTTGGCCCAAAACACGTCGCCGGAAATCGTGCCGCTGTTGAGGCCCGCAATACCGCCCGGCGTATGCAACTTACCGCCAGGAATGAACGTCACCGCACCGTACGACTGGCTGATGGTGCCGGAGTTGTTGCGGACGAGGCCGCCCAGATCCGTGCCACCGCTTACGAAGCCCGACGCACATACGACCGCGCGATGCTGCTCGTATTGACGCCAACCAGGCCGCCCACGCGTCCCGCGCCTTCACGCTCGCGCTGCTCCACGACTGCTCGATACTGCCGCGATTCAGCCCGACGAGACCGCCGGCCGCCGTGGTCGCGCCGCCGCTCTTAGTCACGGTACCGGTCGAGCCGACGTCCACCACCACGCCGTAGTTGGTGCCCGCGATCAGGTCAACCGGGCCGCTCTTGGACGTCGCCGAACCGGTGTCGATGGACGAAGTTGCGCACCACGCCGGTCTTGCCGATCACGCCGAACATCCCGGTCTCCGCGCTGCCCGATACGCTCAGGCTGCTGAGCAGATGGCCCATGTCGTCGAACTGCCCGGTAAACGGCTTGGCCGCGCGGCCGATGTTCCCGGCATCGGTGGCGCTGCCGAGATCGAAGCTGCGGCCGAGCGCGTAATTGCCCGCGATATTGCTCTTCACCTTGCCGAGATCGGCGACCGAATTAACGAGCTGATACGCGGTGACCTGCGTGACGAGCCCGCTGAACGGCGACGCGCTCCACGACGCGTTGGTGCGCACGGTGCCGGGCGCATAGCTGCCGTTCATATCGTACAGCGCCGAGACGATGCCGGTACTGCGCGACCAGTCGATCGTGCCACGGTTGAGCACGCTACCGCCGTTGTCCACGCCATTCGCGTCGGCGTGCAGCGAGAAATTGCCCGCGCCTGTATTGGCGACGGTCGCCCCCGGCGCGATCCATACCGTATGCTTCGCATTGAGCGACAGCGTCGATGCGCCGGTCCAGTGCAGACCCGTCAGCACAGAGATATCGCCGTTGCCCTGCATGCCTTGCGCATTCACCGCGATCGACGTGCCGTTGCTCAGGTTCGAGGCCAGCGTGCTGGTCGCCACCGGGCCGGCAGTGAAGTCCGACAGGCTGATATTCCACTGCTTCGCGCTGACGCTCGCGCTATCGATCCGCACCGTGTTGCCGATGGTGTCCACCGTGCCGCCGCTGCCGTCGGCCTTGCTGGCCGAGATGGTGACGCCGCTTGCATCGATGGTGCCGCCTTGCGCGACGAGATAGACGTGGCTGTCACGCGATGCCTTCGAGCATCTCGCGCACCGCGCCTGCGGGATCGTTGATGAGTTTCTTCATGGCATCCTCTTGGATTGGTCTGCGATGGCTGCATCGATTCACGGCCGCGCAGATTGAAATGGCGTCCGGCATAGCCCCGAAAGGATAAAGCATTTGACGGTTTCGAGCCTTGCGCACGCACGGCGGCAGCATGGTGGAGAGCACCGGCCAAGCGTGACTTTTCGGAAACGAAGCCTTCGGAATATGTCACTTGCCCGGCCATTTACGGCTACCTACGATCGGTTCGACTAGTCGCGGTGGGAGCGCTCGGCACACGCCGCAGCGGGCCTGAGTTTTCCTCTCCATACAGACCTCAGGATGACCGATCCGAACAAAAGGCCGGCGCGCCAGCATTGCCGTATTCGCGCTGCTCTATCTCGGCTACTGCATCTCGTATATCGATCGCTCCGCGATTGCACTCTCGCTCGTCGCCATCTGCCGCGAATTCCATGTAGGTTCCGCTGCGCTCGACGTCGTGACGAGCACGTTCTATATCAGCTATACCGCCATGCAGATTCCCGGCGGTTGGATCGCCGACCGCTGGGGCAACAAGCGCCTGATCGTCGTGTCGGTCGCTTTCTGGTCGCTGTTTACGCTGATGACCGGCCTCGTGCGGTCGCTCGCCTCGCTGATCGCGATCCACTTCATCTTCGGCCTCGGCGAAGGCGGTTACCTGGGTGCGGCCGTCAAGGGCATCACCGAATCGTGCGCGCGCGCCGACCGGCCCAAGATGTCGGCGCTGCTGATGTCGGCAACTCCATTGCACCACTGATGATCGCACCGCTCATCCTGATACTCGGCTGGCGTCATGCATTCGTGGTCGCGGGCATTGCGGGACTCGTGTTCGCGCTGTTCTATCTGTTCGCGATGAAGGACACGCATACCGCCCGCGATGCGTCGGGCCGCTCCGCGCGCATCGACGGCGCGGCAACCCGCGCGCTCCTGAAGATGCTGCTGATGTGGAAGATCCTCATCACGTGGTTCAGAATGAGCATCGTCAACAAGGGGATGGATGCGTGGATACCCGGGTATCTGCTGACCGAGCACCACCTCGATCTGAAGTCGGTCGGCATGCTGACGCCGCTGCCCTTCGTCGCCGCGAGCATCTCGACGGCGCTGGGCGGCTGGATTCTCACACGCTGGTTCGACGACCACGAGAAGTGGCTGATGGCCGCGTGCTGCGCGATCTCCGGCTTCTTCCTGTACGAGATGTACACGGCGCAAACCGTGGCAGGGGTGATCGCGTATCAGTCGATCGCGTACTTCTTCAAGTCCTTCGTGTTCGCCGGCGTGTTCGCGCTGCCGACCAAGTTCCTGCCGCAGAAGCTGATCGGCACGGGCGCGGGCATGGTCAACTTCGGCGGACAGATGGCGGGTTTCGTCGCGCCGGCGGTGATCGGCCCGCTCGTCTCGGTCACGGGCAACTATGATGCAGTGTTCCTGTTCCTGATCGCGGCCACCGTGTTGGCGCTCGTCACGAGCCTGTCGATTCGCCTGTCGCCGAAAACGGACGGACGGCTCGCGGCCGCGGAAGAAGCCTGACGAATGCCGCTCGCATGCCGCCCGGGGACCGGGCGCTATGATGCGGCATCGTCATTCGTCAATTCGGTCCCGTCATGAGCGCCCGCATCCTTCAGGAAGCTGCCGTCCATTACTTCCTCGAAGTCGTCAAAATACCGGCTCCATTGCCAATGCCGCGAACCGGCTCAACGTCGTGCCCTCGGCGGTGAGCCGTCAGATCACGCGGCTCGAAGGCGAACTCGGCACGCCGCTGTTCGTGCGCCAGTCGCGCGGCATGGTTCCGAGCAAGGCGGGCGACATGCTCGCTGCCTATGCGCGCCGCTCCCAACTCGACGCCGAACAGATCTCGCTCGAAATCGTTGCCCTGCGCGGCGAAGCGGAACGCACGCTGCGTGTCGCCTGCACCGAAGGCTTCGTGGCGGGGTTTCTGCCTCATGCAATGGCGGGCTTCCGGCGCGACGTCGCGTCCGCCTAGTTCGAAGTATTCGTCGATACCGCCGCGAACGTCACCCAGCGCGTGCGCGAAGCCGAATTCGACGTGGGCCTGACCTTCAGCTTCGGCCCGGCAAAGGACATTCACGTGGCCTTCTCCGCACCCTCGCCGGTGCTAACCATCGTCGCGACGTCGCATCCGCTCGCGCGCGCCGCGAGCGTGTCGTTTCGCGATCTGCTCGCGTATCCGCTCGCCTTGCCGGGCATCCATTCGACGCTGCACAATCTGATCGATATCTACTGCAGCCGCGAAGGCGTCGCGTGCAAGAGCGTGCTCAGCAGCGCGTTACTGGAAACGCTGCTCGGCTTCACGCTCGCCAGCGACGCGGTGACCTTCAGCGGCGAACTCTTCGTGCGCCCGCGGCTCGCGGCCGGCGAACTCGTTGCGTTACCCGTGCCCGAACTCGCGACCAGCGAACGCGCCATCGAGATCCAGACGCTCGCGCGGCGCGATGTGCCGCCCTTGCTGCAGGCGTTCATCGAACGCATGAGCGCGGCCTTGCCGCCGCCCGCGCCCGTTTTCCAAAAGTGATGCCTGCCTTCGATAATCGTCACTAGCCGCGCAATTTGGCGTCGTCTACATTGGGCGCAATCATTGTCTACGCCGTTTGAAAAGGATCACCCGATGCATGCCCCGAACGATCGCCACGAACTCACGAACCTGAGCGCCGTCGCCTTGCGCGCGCTGCTGTTCGCGTGCGACATCTCCGCCGTCGAATTGCTGGATGCACTCGGCCCGCTGCACGGCCTGCCGATCGGCATCAAGGATCTGGAGGGAACAGAAGGATTGCTGACGACTTACGGCTCGCCCATTTATCGCGCCAACGTGCCGCCGCGCGACAACGCGCTGGTGCGCCGTTTGCGCGGCGCGGGCGCGATCGTGGTCGGCAAAACCAATGTGCCGGAAATGGGTGCGGGCGCGAATTCGTTCAATCCGGTGTGGGTACGACCGGTAATCCGTTCGATCCGCGTCTGAACGCGGGCGGCTCGTCGGGTGGCTCCGCCTGCGCGCTCGCGCTCGATCTGGTGCCGCTCGCGAGCGGTTGGGACACGGGCGGCTCGCTGCGCATTCCGGCGTCGAAATGCGGCGTGGTCGGCCTGCGCACGTCGCCGGAACTCGTGCCCAGCGAGCGCAAGCCGCTCGGCTGGACGCCGATCGCGGTGGTGGGCCCGATGGGCCGCACGATCGACGACACATGGCTGCAACTCGCGGCAACTGTGGGCGCACCAGCGGGCGATCCGCTCGGCTACGCGCTCTCGATCACGCCGACCATGAGCGAGCGCGCGCCGGTCGATCTGTCGATGCTGCGGGTGGGCTACACCGAGAACTTCGGCGTCTGCGAAGTCGACGACGCGATCCGCCCGCATGTCGCCACGTGCGAGCCGATCGAGCTGGATTTCACGGGCGCGCACCGGTGCTTCGACGTGCTGCGCGCCGAAGCCTTCGTCGCGGGCCTACAAAAAACCTACGAGGCCGATCCCGCGTCGCTCGGGCCGAATCCGCACGCGAACTATGAAATGGACATCGGCCTGGGACTCGTGGATTGCGTGCGCGCGCATACCAAGCAGACGCAATTGTTCCGGCGCTTTCAGCCGCTGTTCGAACGCTACGATGTGATCCTTTAGCCGACCACGCCGGTCTCGCCGTTCGCGTGGACGCAGCCGTATGCGAAGGCCGTCAACGGCGTCACGCTCAAAAACTACTATCGCTGGCTGGCGCTGACGTATGTCGTGACGCTGACGACGAATCCCGCGCTATCGCTGCCGTGCGGGGTCGATCATCTCAGCATGCTGTTCGGGCTTCAGATGATCGGCAAGTTTCGCGGCGACCTCGAACTGCTCGATGCGGCGCGCGCCTTCGAAACACTGTTCGCCGCCTCCGGCGAAACGCGCCGTCCGCTGCCGGATATCGCGCGGCTGCGCGCGTCGCAGGTCGATCTAAAAGCGATCGTCACGCATCCGCCCGTGCTCGACGCCACCGCGTCGTCCGATGCGTCCGCGTCCGCCGTCTGAAGCCATCGTGACCGATTCCATCTACGGCAAACCGCTCGCCGACTGGCTGAGCGCATTCCCGCTGTTGCGTCCGCTCATGGAGATGACGCCCGTCGAGTGGTTCAATCCCGCCGTCGCGCCGCTTGTGCAGGTGCTCGCGGACATTCGCTCCATGCGCTGAACGTCGCCGATGCGGGCGCGCGCCTGCGCCGTTTCGCGCCGCTGCTGGCCGAAGCATTTCCCGACGTGCGCGATGCAGGCGGCATCATCGAGTCGCCGCTCGAGGACGTGCCCGCGTTCGCGCAGACCGTGGCCGCGCGCTACGGCGTGAACACGCCCGCTCGCGTGCTGCTCAAGCAGGACAGCCATCTGCCGATTTCCGGCTCGATCAAGGCGCGCGGCGGCATCTATGAAGTGCTGTTCCATGCGGAGCAACTCGCGCTGCGATACGGGCTGATCGAGGAAGGCAGCGACTATCACGTGCTCGCGAGCGACGCCTACCGCGCGCCGTTTCGCCGGCACAGTATCGCGGTGGGATCGACAGTCAATCTGGGCATGTCGATGGGGATTGCGAGCGCGACGCTCGGCTTCACGACGACCGTGCACATGTCCGCCGATGCGCGCCAGTGGAAGAAGAACCGCCTGCGCGCGCACGGCGTCACGGTAATCGAATATGCGGGCGATTAGGCGAGGCGGTGAAAAACGGCCGCCGTCTGGCCGAGCGCGATCCACTGTGCCATTTCATCGACGACGAAAATTCCACGACGCTGTTTCTGGGCTATGCGGTGGCGGGCGAACGCCTGAAGCGGCAACTCGACGGCGCCCGGATTACCGTGGATGCCGGGCATCCACTGCTGGTATATCTGCCGTGCGACGTGGGCAGTGTTCAAACTCGCGTTCGGCGACGCCGTGCATTGCGTGTTCGGAACCCACGCATTCGCCCTGCATGCTGATGGGCGTGCTGTGATCGGTCTGCACGAGAAACTCGCGGTACAGGACTTCGGCATCGACAACGTGACGGCGGCGGACGGTCTCGCGGTGGGCCGGCCGTCCGGCTTCGTCGGCCACGCCATGCAGCGGATAATCGACGGCTACTACACGGTGGACGACGGCGAACTGTACGCACTACTCGCGCTGATGGACGCCACCGAGGGTATCAGGCTGGAACCATCGGCACTGGCGGGCGCGCCGGATTTCGCGCACGCATAAATCTGAATGACGACGCCTTACGCTGCACCACGCATGTCATCTGGGCGACCGGTGGCGGCATGGTGCCGGAAGCGGAAATGTAGGCGTATGTCGAGACCGGACGCACGCGGCTGAACGAAATCTAGCAGGCTATTGAAATACCCTCTACGCGGGTGATCTGATTGGGAGGGGCAAACTGGGCGGGGCAAACGTTGAATCAATCAAGGAATCGAACGACACTGAGACCGAAACGATGCGCAGAGCGGACGGCTACACCGAATTGATGTTCATGATGACCACGCTGGATAACTTCGTTCCGGCCAATCACCCGCTGCGACCGATTCGG
>LFLF01000122.1 GCA_001184395.1 Candidatus Paraburkholderia calva
CAACGCTTCTCGCTAAAATCGCTTCTCGCTAAAATCGCGCTTCCCGCTTCCTTCGCGTTCATCGAATCGCGAAGGAATAAAATTCTAGTGACTCGCCCCACTGGATGCAAGAGGTCGAGCGATAAAAAGTGGATAACGGAAAGACTGGCGTGAGGCAGGCCGAGGCATCTCCGTTCCTCCGAACGGCCATCGGCGGCATCGACGCAAAGTCCTGGGTAAAACCATCGCCCAAACGACTACAATCAAACGTTCCTCTGCCCCAATTTACCTGTACAGATATGCCAGATATGCGCTCGCGAATCGCAAAACGTATTCCCCCGGATGCCGACAAGCTGGTGAGCCTTTCGCTCGCGCTCTTCGCATCGGGTAGTCGTGTCGAAGACCGTTTCTGGGAAGCTCGGCTCGATGCCCTCATCGCCAAGCTCGTGCGTAACGGCAATCAAACCACGCTCGATGCTGCGCTCGATCATCTTCAGCAAAACCATCCCGACGCCTACGGCGCGCTCGCCGATATGGCCGAGACGCATAGCGAGTCGTTCACGGTCGAGATCGACGGCGCTCCGCATGAAGCGCTTTTGATTGCGGCGCCCGTGCTGGCCTGGACGCGTTACGCCATTCCGTCAGGCGCGCTCAAAGCCGAAACGGTCGACGCCCTGCGCACGCAGTTGCAAGCCCACGTTCTCGCCGGTGACGCGCGCGTCGCCTTGGCACCTTATTTGTACAGCATCGATCAATTGCCGCGTCATCACGTCGATACGGCACGTCTCGCGCAGCAATTGGTGCAGACCGCGTTGGGCGGTCCGGTCGCTCGCCTGAATCTAGCGGATCTGCCGGAGACGTCGCCGATTTTGGCCGATTCGCGCTTTCTGCTCGCGATCGCCATCGTGCCGGCTGGCGCCACCTTCTTTCGCTGGCAAGAAGACGAGAGCGGGAGCCGAGCCGAACGCGGACAGTGCCTCGAACAGTGGTCGGCACAAGGTGGTCCGAGCTTCGCCGCCATCCTTCCCGGGTGCGAATTCGAATGTTTGCTGCCTGACGCCTACTATTCGGCCTGCCGCGATGCCGATGAGCAAGTTCGCTCGCATACGGTGCGTACCGCTGTGCGCTATCTTTTTGACACGCTGGGCGCCGCGCCACAGGAGTTGCGCGCGGTCATCGCCGGTTTCGGCGAACGGCGCATCGACGAATATCGCATCGGCTTCACGCGCCGCGGCAGCAACGAGGTGATCTACGGCGTCGTCTGGCCGCTCTATGGCCGGGAAAACAGCGAAGTCGGCATGGAGGAAGAAGCCGTCGAGCTCGAGGGCGCCGACGGCCCCGTGGAAGAGATCATCCAGTTACTCAAGCGCGCGGGTGTGTCCGATGTGCGCCGTCACGCTGGGCGTTTCGAGCCCGAGTTCTGCGATGATTGCGGCGTGCCGCTCTACGCGGATCCGCTTGGCGAAATCGTCCATGCGGAGATGCCTGAAGACGCTGAGCCGGTACAACCCCATTTTCATTGATATTCCGCAGCGATTTAACGCCTGCGGCAATCACCCGGAACCCCACTCCACGCGGGGTTTTGTTCATTTACGCCTATGCCATTCGGATGAGGGCGCAATCACGTCAAATTTGTCAATATCTTCCTGTCGGCGGCGTGAGTGTCGGTGACGGGTCCGAGGAGATGCTCTCGGGAACTTCAGAATTGAGGTCAGAGAATGAAAATCAATATCATGGGCGCAGACGCGGAGCGCCGCGCAGGACTAAAAACCTTGTTGCGCCGCGTGACGCGGCAGTCGGTGTTCCATGAGGTCAGAAACTGGCAAGAAGCACATGCTGCTCAAAAGCGTAGTCGGCCCAGCATGATCGTCATCGATTGGGCACCCGCCTTGCACCCGCTCGACCGGCAGTCGCTGCTGCGCCAATATCTCGGCATTCCGGCCGCGATCATGATCGATCAACCCGCCGCGCTCAAGTCTTCATGCTGATGGCGGCTGGCGCCACCGGCGTCATTCCGCCCGCTAGATCCGGCTCTGATGCTTCGCGCACTCGAAATGGTCGTGATCGGCGGCCATTACATCCCGCCGGACATCATCGATCTACAACTCGGCCCGGCCTCGCCGCAGTCGTGCTGGATGCGAACTGGCTCTCGGTCGCGACCACCTCGAATGCTCTTCGGCGCATGTCCAACGCCTGGCTACCGCGCAATCTGTTCACCTTCATCGCAGGTCAGGGCTTTGTGACCTCGGGCACAGCGGTAGCGGCCGCTTGTGGCGGCACCATATTGATGGAGATGGCGCTCGTCGGCGGACCCATCGTCGTGCCCGCGGCGTTCACGCGTGCGTCCTTGCTACTTGGTGCGGGCGAAGCGCTCTTCACCGGCCTGCTCACCATTCTGATCACGCTGTACAAGCCCGCGTGGATCACCACGTACGATGTGCGCCGCTATCGTCTGGATCACAGTCCGCACGTATGAGCATGGCTTGCGCGGCGAGCAGTGCGTGACATCGCTTCGGCGCGCCGCCATGTCAGGCCGTCGGAACGCGTGCAAAGTACGATAAGATTAAACTCCTTCCATACACGGCGCATCTTACTTGGCCGTGTCTTCTCTGCGCCAAACTTGATGGAAAGTACTTTCGCACCGCGCCGACTCTTGCGGCTCATCGGCCGGTTGGCGGTATGCGCGTCGCTTGCATGCGCCGGGTCCGCCTTCGCCGATACGCTCGATGAGCGCAACGAACTGATTCACCACTTCGTCACCGATCTCAACGCCAATCCGCTCGCAGCGGACTGCGCCGCTCACGGCAGCTTCGTTGCCAGCACGTCGACGGCCTTCGACCACGTAGACTTTCCGTCTTCGTCCTTCGATCCCTTGCACTTCACCATCGAGCCATGGAACGATTCGTTCGACGACAAGAAGCAGAAAATCAAGGTGGATAACGTCGTCACCGTCGAAGGCCAGGGCGTGCCGAAGAGCGGCGAAGGCAATCCCACGACACTCAAGTTCCGTTGCGGCTACGTCGGCAGTCAAATGCTCGCGTTCGGCTGGAACGATCCGGTGCCGCCGTTGCGCGCGCAGTCGCACTCGACACGCAGCGCGAAATCGAAACACGGCGCGAAAACAAAATCGTCGTCAGGCGGCCAAGGGCACGGCGAAAAGCACCGCGAAAAGTCCACCGCCAAGAAGAAACACTGAGCGCACGACCCGAGCATCAGCACACCGCGCATAAGACGAAGGGGGTGACCAGCGACGAAGGGGGGTGACCAGCGAAACAGTCAAGCCCTTTTGGTTTTTATTGCAAATCGCCCGGCGACGGCTCGACACACGCCATCACGCAGGCATCGCCACATCACGACATCACGACGAAAACGATTGCACCTGCCAGAGGATCGCCTGCAGCATCGCCGCGCCGAGCGCTGCACTTCGCGCGCCGTTCCAGCCCACGCCATCATCCGGCAAATTGGCATTGTCCTTGAACAGCATCTCCAGCGTGAGCGACAGACACTTGTACTCGTTGCCGATGTACTTCGACGCCAGTTTGAGCGCGTCCGTCTGATACTTGTTCGATTCGTAGCCGTGGACATCCTGAAAGTCAGGGCTCGCCTGCTTGAAGAAGTCGACGAACTGCTTCTGCTCTGTCGCCTGTTGCACGGTGAAGCCCGGCAGCATCTCCGAACCCGCGACGAACACGTACGGAATGGCTTCGTCACCGTGGATGTCGAAGAACATGTCGCAGCCGGTCTCGCGGATCGCGTCGCGCACGAGCAGGACTTCGGGACTGCGCTCGACGCTCGGGTCCATCCATTCGCGATTCAGATTCGCGCCGGCCGCATTGGTGCGCAGATTGCCGAGCACGCTGCCGTCCGGATTCATGTTCGGCACGATATGGAACACCGCGCGTTCGAGCACTGGGCGCGCGACCGGATCGCCCGCCCAGTCGCCGAAACCCGCGATGCGCTTGACGAGCCCTTCGACGAACCATTCCGCCATGGTCTCGCCCGGATGTTGCCGCGCGACGATCCAGATGTTCTTCTTGGGCGTCTCGTCGGCGAAATACGGCGGCCGAGCGTCAGCAGCGACATGGGCCGGCCCTGCAAAGTCTGGCCGAGTTCGGTCAGCGTCGCGAGCGTGAACTGCTGGACCGCGCCGAGAAATTCCGAATGACGCTCCTCGCTGTACGGCTCGAAGTACGCGTAGTAGATACGGTCGAAGTCCGGCGTGTGATCGATCTTCAGCGTCTTGCCGTCGTACTCGGTCGAGACGCGGAACCAGTTCACGCGGTCGTAGCTCGCAACCGCTTCATAGTCGCGCCAGCCTTCCGGGAAAGCGCATTGCGCGGCGTTCTCGAAGCTCATCACGAGGCGTTGGCCGCGCGTGTCCGAGACGCAGAAGTAAAACCACTGCGCAAACTCCGAGTGACTGTCGCGGCGCACGCGCAGGCGAATGTCCTCGGGATTGTCGGCGTTCACGACTTCGATCGCGCCCGCGTCGAAGTTGCTGGAGATGCTCATCGTCGTTTCCTTGTCTGCTTCGGTGCTTCGCGCCACGCGCCTCAGTCGGCAATGCGGCGGCGAAACAGATACGTCGTATCGTTCGATGCCTTCGCGTCGAACGTGTAGCCCTCGCTATCGAAAGCCTTGAGCCCTTCCGGCTCGTCGATGCGGTTCTGCACCGCAAAGCGCGCCATCATGCCGCGCGCGTTTCGCATGAAAGCTGATGATCTTGTAGCACCCGCCCTTCCAGTCCTCGAACACCGGCGAGATCACCAGCGCCGTGAGCAGCCTGGGCTTCACGGACTTGAAGTATTCCTTTGCCGCGCAATTCACCAGCGCGCGCGCCGCGCTGTTTCTTCATCTGCGCGTTGAGCGCCACCGTGATGCGCTTGCCCCAGAACGCGTACAGATCCTTGCCGCGCGCATTCGGAAACCGGGTGCCCATTTCCAGCCGATACTGCTGCAGAAGATCGAGTAGCCGCAGCAAACCGTACAGTCCCGATTGCACGCGCACATGATTCTGCGCGAAGTCGAGATCGGCAGACGACAGTGTTTTCGCCGCTAAACCTTCGTACACGTCGCCGTTGAAGGCGAGCACAGCCTGCTTCGAATTGTGCGCGTCGAACGTCTTCGACCATTCGGCGTAGCGCTGGAAATTGAGCGTCACGAGCTGATCCGAAATGCCCATCATGCTGCCGATCTGCTGCGACGACAGTGCGCGCAAGCCGCCGATCAGTTCGGCGGCGTCATCGACGAATTCGGGCAACGTGTGCTTCTTGATATGAGGAGGCGTCTCGTAGTCGAGGGATTTCGCGGGCGAGAGAACGATTATCATGGAGGCTCGCCGGGTCGCTGCCGGCGATCATTGGCATAAGTCCCCGATTGTATCGAATGCACCATTCCGCCGAGCCGCCGTTTTCTTCTTCACCGCATTCGCCGCTGCGCATCGTGCTCGATTCCAACGTGTGGATCGATATCCTCGTGTTCGACGATCCCGCCACGCGGCCCATCCTCGCCGCGCTCGAGGCACTGATCGACAAGCGCTGCCTCGGCGAATTGACGCGCGTGCTCGACTATCCGCAGTTCGCGCGCTTTGCGATCGACAAGACGGCGGCGCTGGCAACCGTCGCGCGGCTGTCCACCTTCGTCACGCCGGATACGCCTGAACCCGCGCGTCCGCTGCCCAAATGCAAGGACCGCGACGATCAGAAGTTCCTCGAACTGGCGCATGCGGCCACGCCGCGTGGCTCGTGTCGAAGGATCGCGCGGTGCTGAAGCTCGCGAAACGCATCGCGCACGACTTCGCTTTCCGCATCGTCGAGCCAAAGCCATTCGTGCTCCCCGTGGAGCTGCGTCCGGGCGCGCCTGCGCAGGCTGCCCGGGACTCTTACTTAAATACACCGCAGAAACAACAACGACACCATCACCATGAAAGCTTCGCACGACCTGCCTCAAACGCCGCCCGAACTGTCTTTTCCGTCGCGTCTGCCGAATGTCGGCACGACGATTTTCACCGTGATGAGCGCGCTCGCGATGCAAAAGGGCGCGGTGAATCTCGGTCAGGGTTTTCCCGATTTCGATTGCGACAAACGGATCGTCGATGCCGTGGCCGACGCGATGCGCGAAGGTCACAACCAGTATCCGCCGATGACCGGCGCCGCCCCGCTGCGTCAGGCGATCGCGCGCAAGATCGACGCGATCTACGGCCGCGCCTACGACCCCGATCGCGAGATCACCGTCACCGCCGGCGCGACACAGGCGCTGCTCACGGTCGCCCTGTGCTGCGTGCATCCGGGCGATGAAGTTATCGTGATCGAGCCGACCTACGACAGCTACCTGCCGGCCATCGAAATGGCGGGCGGCACACCGGTGTTCGTGCCGCTGGAAGCGCCCGATTACACGCTGCCCTTCGACAAGATCGCCGCCGCCATCACGCCGAAGACGCGGCTCCTGATGATCAACACGCCGCACAATCCGACCGGCCGTGTGTGGCGCGCCGGGGACATGCAAAAGCTCGCGGAAATCGTGCGCGGCACCAACGTGCTGATCCTCTCCGACGAAGTCTACGAGCACATGGTGTACGACGACGCGCCGCACGAGAGCGTGTCGCGCTATCCGGAACTGGCCCAGCGCAGCTTCGTGGTGTCGAGCTTCAGCAAGACGTTTCATGTGACCGGCTGGAAGATCGGCTACGTGGCCGCGCCCACCGCGCTCACCGCCGAGTTCCGCAAGGTGCATCAGTTCAACGTATTCACTGTCAACACGCCGATGCAGATCGGCCTCGCGCACTATCTCGACGATCCGCAGCCGTATCTCGAGTTGCCCGCGTTCTATCAGAAGAAGCGCGACTTCTTCCGCGCAGGGCTCGCGAACACGCGCTTCTCACTGTTGCCTTGCGACGGCACGTATTTTCAATGCGTCGACTACTCGAAGATCAGCGACCTGCCCGAAGCCGAGTTCTCGAAGTGGCTGACGACCGAGATTGGCGTCGCGGCGATTCCGGTCTCGGCGTTCTATCACGAGAGCCATGAATCGGGCGTCGTGCGTTTCTGCTTTGCGAAGAAGGAAGAGACGCTGGCGCTCGCGCTGGAGCGGCTCGCCAGGCTCTGAAGCGGTACACGCGCTCGTTGGCGCGCAATTGAATCGACGCTCAATGAACAAGCGACAAGGAGTCGGACCGCACCATGAGTACGCAAGACTTCAGAATCGACACGCTCGGCATCGCCGGCAGCGGCGCGATGGGGCGCGGCATCGCGCAGATCGCGGCGCTTGCCGGTCTCACCGTGTGCCTGTTCGATACCAATCCGAAAGCGCTCGCCGCCGCGCGGGCGTATCTGTCGGAAACCTTCGACAAGCTGGTCGCCAAAGGCAAGCTCAAGGAGGCCGACGCGCACGCCGCGCTCGCCCGCGTTTGCGACACGCAGTTCGCAAGCGAGCTGTTCGATTGCGATGCCATCGTGGCATCGTGGAGGCGATCGTCGAGGATCTCGACATCAAGCGCGAACTGTTCCGCGAACTCGAAGCCGTGGTCGATGCGCGCTGCATTCTGGCGTCGAACACGTCTTCGCTGTCGATCACCGCGATCGCGGCAGGGTGCGCGCGGCCCGAACGCGTCGCGGGCTTCCACTTCTTCAACCCCGTTCCGCTGATGCGCGTAGTCGAAGTGATCGACGGCCTGCGCGGCGATCCGCGCGCGGGCGACGCGCTGATGGAACTCGCGCGGCGCATGGGCCCATACGCCGGTGCGCGCGAAGGACATGCCGGGTTTCATCGTCAATCACGCGGGGTGCGGCATGAACACCGAGGGCCTGCGCGTGGCGAGCCAAGGCATCGCGAGTTTTGCGGATATCGATCGCATCATGGGCAAACAGGCCGGCTTCTGCCTGGGTCCGTTCGAACTGCTCGATCTCACCGCCCTCGACGTCTCGCATCCGGTGATGGAGTCGATCTATCACCAGTTCTACGAGGAAGCGCGCTTCCGGCCTTCGCCGATCACAGCAGCCACGCGGCTCGCGGGCGGGCTGATCGGACGCAAGGCGGGCGAAGGCTCTTTTACCGCTATGTAGATGGCAAGTCGCAGGTACCCGGCGAAGCGCCCGCGCGCATCTGGATCAGCCGCACCTCGCCACCGCGTCCCGAGCAAGTGCTCAAGCTGATCGCGAAAAGCGACGCCGCGTGTCACATCGACACCGGCCACACGCCCGCGCCGAATTCGCTGATTATCGTGACGCCGCTCGGTCTGGATGCGACCACGACGGCGATCAACGAGCATCTCGACGCGACACGCGTCGTCGGCCGTCGATACGCTGTTTCCGCTCGATACCGTCGCGCGCCGCACGATCATGACGACGCCCGCGATGCACGACGCCGCGCATGCACTGTTCACGGCCGATGGCGTGCCCGTCACCGTGATGCGTGATTCGACCGGCTTCGTCGCGCAGCGCGTGGTGGCGACCATCGTGAATATCGGCTGCGATATCGCACAGCAAGGCATTGCGTCGCCGGAAGACATCGATCTCGCGGTGATGCTCGGCCTGGGCTATGCGCACGGTCATCCGCTCACGCTCGGCGCCATGACCCTGCTCACGATCCTGCGCAACATATACAGCGTGCTGGGCTATCCCTACCGGCCGTCGCCGTGGCTCATGCGGCGCGCGCCGCTCGGACTCCCGCTCACCCATCTCGAGGAGTTCAGATGAGCGCCGAATTGCTAACCGACCACCCCGCGGGCAGTGACACTACGCTCGTGCTCAAGCTGTCGAATCCCGGCGCGCGCAACGCGCTGCATCCCGACATGTACGCCGCCGGCATCGAAGCGTTCAATACGGCTGAACGTGACCCGAGCGTGCGCGCGATCGTGCTGCCCGGCGCGGACAACTTCTTCTGCTCGGGCGGCAATCTGAACCGTCTGATGGAGAACCGCGCGAAAGATCCGTCGGTGCAAACGCAGAGCATCGATCTGCTGGCGGAATGGATCAGCGCGCTGTGCGCATCGACTAAGCCAATCATCGCCGCGGTCGAAGGCGCGGCGGCGGGCGCGGGTTTCTCGCTCGCGCTCGCGGGCGATCTGATCGTCGCCGACGATGACGCCAAGTTATTATAATGTCGTATGCGCGCGTCGGCCTGACGCCGGACGGCGGCGCGTCGTGGTTCCTGTCCCGCGCGTTGCCGCGCACGCTCGCGAGCGAAGTGCTGCTCGAAGCGAAGCCGATCGGCGCAGTGCGGCTGCACGAGGTCGGTGTCGTCAACCGGCTGACGAAGAAAGGCATCGCACTCGATGCGGCCATCGCGTGGGCCAACGATCTCGGCAGCGTGTCGCCGAAAGCGATGGCGCGCATCAAGTCGCTCATCAACGCGGCGGACGTGCAGCCGCTCGCGGCGCATCTCGACATGGAGCACGACGCGTTCGTCGATTCGCTTCATCACGGCGATGCGCTCGAAGGCATCACCGCGTTTCTGGACAAGCGTCAGCCGAACTATCGATAAATCCATGGCGCACTATGAACTGCCCAAGCGCCGCCGCATCTACCTGATGCGCCATGGCGACGTCACTTACTTCGACGACACGGGCCGGGCGATCGATCCTAAACGCGCGGCGCGTACTCGCGGAAACCGGGCAAAGCATGGAGCCGGAAGTGTGGCCCGAATGGCAGGAAATTCGCGGCGGCAGCTCAAGTCGATCTCGATGGCGGATGTAGAGCGTGCGGTTCTGTCCGTGTTCGACGGCGTCGTGCCGAAAGATACGCGGTTCCTCGGCGGCGAAACCATCGGCGAATTGCTCGATCGCGCGTCTGCGTGAAGACAGCGCGTGTTGATACGGTGCTGCTGGTGCTGCACGGCGGCGTCAATCACGCGCTGCTGTCGCATGCAATCACGGCGGGCGGATACGCATTCTTCGGGCATCTGTCACAGACGACCGGCTGCATCAACGCGCTGGATGTCAGCAAGCGCGCGGGCAACTGGGTCGTGCATGCGATCAATCATTCGCCGCCCTCGCCTCTGCATGCGAGCGTGCGGAACACGACGATGGAGTTGCTCTACCAGCAGTTTCTGCGCTTCAAGGCCGACGACATGGAGTGAAGGCGCGCTCCAACCCGGAGGAGACAATGACAGACAACGATTTTTCCGCGTTCGAAGGCACGCGGCCGGTCAACCAACAGCAGCGTTTTTTCGAGGCCCATGCGCTCGCCGCGTGGCTCGCATCGAACGTTGACGGATTCGACGGGCCGCTCGAGATCGAACAGTTCGCGGGCGGGCAATCGAATCCCACCTTCAAGCTCATCACGCCGGCGCGCAGCTACGTGATGCGCGCCAAGCCGGGACCTGCGGCTAAGCTTCTGCCGTCGGCGCATGCCAATCGAGCGGGAGTATCGCGTAATGCATGCGCTCGCCGAGACCGATGTACCCGTCGCGCGCCTGCTCACGCTTTGCGGGGACGAAGGCGTGATCGGGCGTTCGTTCTACGTGATGGGCTTCGTGGAAGGCCGCGTGTTGTGGGACCCGCTGCCCGGCATAACGCCCGCCGAGCGCGCAACCATTTACGATGAAACCAACCGCGTGATCGCGGCCTTGCATACGGTCAATGTCGAAGCCGCCGGCTTGTCGACCTACGGCAAGCCGGCAATTACTTCGAGCGGCAAATCGGGCGCTGGAGCAAGCAGTACGTGGCATCCGAAACCGAAACGATCGACGCGATGAACCAGTTGATCGACTGGTTGCCGCGGCACCTTCCGCCGTCGCGGCAAGCGAAGGTCAGCGTCGTACACGGCGATTTCCGTCTCGACAATCTGATCTTTCATCCGCGCGAACCGCGCGTGCTCGACTGGGAACTCTCGACGCTCGGCAATCTGCTCGCCGATTTTGCGTACCACGGCATGACGTGGCATATGGAGCCGTCGCAGTGCGGCATTGCGGAACTCGACTGGGCCGCGCTCGGCATTCCGGACGAAGCCGCGTACGTCGCGCGCTATTGCGAGCGTACGGGCTTGTCGATCGAAGGCGACTGGAATTTCTATCTCGCCTACAACATGTTCCGCATCGCGGCAATTCTACAGGGCATCATGAAACGCGTGGTCGATGGCGCCGCCGCAAGTGCGCAAGCCGTGGAGGCCGGCAAACGCCCGCGTCCGATGGCCGAACTCGCATGGCAATACGCTCAAAAGGTCGCGTAACCGGGAGGAAGCTCACAGCATGGATTTCGACTACACGCCAAAAGTGCAGGCATTGCGCGACAAGTTGCTCGCGTTCTTCGACGAACACACCTATCCGAACGAGCGCGCGTTCGGCCAGGAAATTGCCGTGAATCGCGCGGCGGGCAATGCATGGATACCGACCGTGCTAATGGAAAACCTCAAGGAGAAGGCGCGCGAGGCCGGATCGTGGAACCGTTCCTGCCTGCATCGGAACGCGGCGCAGGTCTGACGAATCTCGAATACGCGCCGCTCTGCGAGATCATGGGACGCGTGCCGTGAGCGCCCGAAGTCTTCAATTGCAACGCGCCCGATACCGGCAACATGGAAACCATCGAGCGCTACGGCACCGATGCGCAGAAAGCGCAGTGGCTCGAACCGCTGTTGTGCGGCGAAATCCGCTCGGCGTTTCTGATGACGGAGCCCGAAGTGGCATCATCCGATGCGACCAACATTCGTTGCAGCATCACGCGCGACGGCGACGACTATGTCATCGATAGTCACAAATGGTGGTCGTCGGACGCGGGCGATCCGCGCTGCAAAGTGTATATCGTGATGGGCAAGACTGACCCCGACGCGCCCAAACATGCGCAACAGTCGATGATCCTCGTGCCGGCGGATGCAGCCGGCGTCACGGTGCATCGTCCGCTCAGCGTGTTCGGCTACGGCGACGCTCCGCACGGCCACATGGAGGTCACGCTCGATCAGGTGCGGATGCCTGCAGCGAATATTCTGCTGGGCGAAGACGCGGTTTCGAGATCGCGCAAGGGCGCCTCGGGCCGGGCCGCATTCACCACTGCATGCGCCTCATCGGACTCGCAGAACACGCGCTAAGGCAACGCTGATTAAGTCCACCCATTAGCAGGCTATTGAAATAGTTTTTTTGAATGTGCGCCTACTCATTCGAAAGAGCCAACGCGACGTTCAGACCCAACTAATTTAACACCGGACTTCGTTGATTCAGGTGCTGCTAATGTCGCATTCTTTTCGACGTTCGCTCTCATGCCGCCCGAGCGGCCAGCGTTCCCATGCGCGTCAGGTTGTAAGCTGCCTGGGTCAGCAGAAAGAGTTGGTCGACGCGCTTCAGTCCTCGATACATCGCCTACCGAATCCTCCCGACTGTCTTGCTCCAACCAAACACCTGCTCAATGCATTTGCGTTTGCGCTGACTAATGGCGCCGCCGCCTGCGCGGCCGACGTTTTGTGCCACCTGCAAGGTCACATTGTTCGCAAGGCACGTTGCCACCAATCCCGCCGTGTCGTTGGCCTGCGTGACCTGTGCGTTCACCACCAGGCCATGTCAGTTATCGGTCAGCACGTGCCCCATGTAGCAAAGCATCGCGCCCGGCTGGATTCATGAGTGTCGTTGCTACGTTTCTCGCCATGCCAGTTCTCTTGAGAACTGCCACCGCCATCGGGCGACGAGTCGTCAGCCGATCTGGT
>LFLF01000123.1 GCA_001184395.1 Candidatus Paraburkholderia calva
AGTCGGGAGGATTCGGCAGGCGATGTATCGAGGACTGAAGCGCGTCGACCAATTCTTTCTGCTGATCCAGGCAGCTTACAACCTGACGCGCATGGGAACGCTGGCCGCTCGGGCGGCATGAGAGCGAACGTCGAAAAGAATGCGACATTAGCAGCACCTGAATCAACGAAGTCCGGCGTTAAATTAGTTGGGTCTGAACGTCGCGTTGGCTCTTTCGAATGAGTAGGCGCACATTCAAAAAAACTATTTCAACAGCCTGCTAGAGGCGCGTCTCGCATCATGACGACGTTGCTGACATCATGGAGCGGCACTTTGGTGGTGCGGCCGCGCCCCGGTATTTACTGGCCTTCGCAGTGAGTAACTGGTTCTTGTTCGACTGTACTCATTCTCTCCTGCAACCCCGCTGTTCTACTCCAGCTTGCTGGTCTGTACCCCCAACGTCTTGATTAGGGCAGCAATAGCCGACTGGACTCTCTTCGTGTCTTTCGAGCGTAGAGCTTTGGAAAAAAATTCTTCCAGCGGTTCAATGGCTGTGCTCGGCACCTCGAAGCCGTGCTTCAGCCATAGGACGACGTCCTCTTTCACTTTAGAAGCTAACAATGCCTCGTAATAGCGCGTCACCAGCTGGTTGACCCGCTGTCGTGTCACATTGAACTCATTCGCGACCTCGACGGCGGCTCGTCCATCCACGATGACGGCTCGGGCAATGTCACGGCTCTGTTCGGAAAATGACCGTGTGCCGTACTCGCTTGCCTGCTCGCGCATAGCGAAGTCAAGCGCTAAAAAATTTTTTGCTGTTAGGCGGAAAGCTGCCAAAGTTGCTATCCAGAAGGTTGACAAGCAACGTTTAGGAGCCTGCCAGCCCCTCCCGTTGCATTACAGCGTCCAGTCGCCTGGCGCTAGAGGATGAATTTCGCGGTCGGTATCGTACCTGAAGTCATCTGGCATAACGCCAGTCTTGCGGGTCGGATGCAACTTGTTCAGCAGCTCGAGTGGTCCTCTCGAATTTAATTCAGCACTGAACCTGTTCAATATTTTACTCGCGGTTTCGGATTCCATGCCAACCAAAGCTGACGCCGCGATGTCAACGAAGGTGACCCAGAGACGCCACTCGCGGTCCTCCGGCCCTACTCCGGCGGCCGTCAGATCGGCCTGCAGAGACCGTAGGCGTTCTATCGAGCCTGTTCCAGTTTCGTAGATTTCCTCTACTCGCCATACAACAGTTTTCTTCGGATCAGCACTCGATGTCCTTTCTTGCTTGACACGGGGTGCAGTGTTCGTTGTGCGCGGCGCGGCTTCGGTCGCATCCTTCTCTGGTTCACGCGCGGAACCCGGCGGCAACAACGGCCCACTGGCGGTGTCACGGGCGACAGGAGTGCGCCCCTGATGCAGCGTCCGACTCGACGTCTCGCGCAGACGGCAAGGTCGCATCCTGCTCGACTGCCACTGGCATCTCGCTCGCTGCACTCAACTGGTCTGGCGTGTCCTGCTGCGCATGTCGTTCCTTCAGCAAGTTCAAGCGAGCATCGAGCGTGAATCGGCCGATCTTGCGCCCTACCCGCATCTCTGCGCAAATCTCGGCTGCGAGTTTCGCCGCTGCGTCAGTACTTATGTTCTCGATGTCCGCCATCTTGTTCGCGGCCTCGATGTCGTCGAATTGGTTCGCATCGGACAGCTCTCGTGTAATAGGACGGTACTTCTGGAAGCGCAGATGCTTCAAAATCCAAGAGACGCTGCGCTGCTTTCCGTTGGGCGCAGTCCAGATCCTGCTCGCCTCTTCGCAGCCGAAGCGTTCGACGTCAGCGGCGAGACCTACCGACGTTTCGCGCAGAGATAGCTCCTTTCGGTCCACGTTTTCCGAGACCTGGTATATCCGGATCTTCAGGTCAGGCGTATCTGCGGGGAAAATCTTCGCGGGAATTTCTGTCCAGCCATTCTGCGTGCTTCCACACACGCGGCGCTCTCCAGCAATCAGCTCTAACGCGTCTTCGCCCTTGAGCTCGCGCATGAGAATCGGCGTGTGTACGTGCCCAACGACTTTGCAGACGGACTGCAAAGTCGGCGAGGTCGGAAAAATCATGCCCCACCTGGGGTTTGGCTCTTATTTTTGCAATCTGGATTGTTTTGGTGAAGGCACCGGTTTCCTTCTCGATTTCTGCAGCGCGCGCTAGCCGTTGCGGCGCGTGAGCAACGACAGTATGAGAGCTTTCCAGCATTTGAGTGCATGCGTAACCTCTATTGCTGTTTATTCGTTACAGGCCGACTTTCTCAAAGACGGAGTCGCAGACTGCGCGCATTTCTTTTGCGGCTCGTCTATCGTTGTTTCCACGTTGACGCTTCCAGACTGGATGGAAACTGGTAAGGCGAACGCCTGCTCGGTCCTGTAGTTCTGCCTCGAGTACTACACCTTCGAAGGCATTGCGCACTGTGGTCCGCATTGATAGGTCATCGACACGACGCAGGTTTATTTTATTCAAAAGCACGCCGAGCAATTCAAGCTCGGGATTCCATTCTCGACGGACAAGGTCGACTTTCAATGAGGTCTCAAGCAGCCCGCTCATGCTATCGATGTTGAGGTCAGTCGGCGTTAACATGTACTGAGAGCAGATGAGACCACCAACGACAAGATTGCTCATGGTTGGCGGCGTATCGATCACGCATAGGTCGTAACCGCTGCTCATGCTTTGCAATGTCTTGCGCGCAGTGAACGCACTTTCGAGTAGCCACGTTAGAACATCCACAAGCTCAGGCGTTGCTCCGATTAGCCAGACATTCGGTATAGTCGGCATAGGACGCGATGCAAGCTTGTCCTGATACAGCAGATGCGCACTCGCATGCGCATCGATGTCCGGTAAGCCCATATGCTCCCAGCTGAGAGCAACAGTGCCCGTGGGTGCCTGCGATTGCGCAACCTGTTGTTGGAACAGGAGGGATTTACTCAGGTTTCCCCTGGGATCGAGATCGACCCCGAGCGTGCGAAAACCACGCTCGATTGCCGAATAGATCAGGTATCTGGCAGTAGTGGTCTTGCCGACTCCGCCTCTTCCGTTGCAGATTCCGATTGTCTTTATTATCTGGCCTCAAGCGAGCGAGAGACAGTCAACTGGCTCAAATACGCGGCCCAGCGTGTGAAACACAGCCAGCCAGTTTGCAGCGTAGAGGTTAACACGCGCGGACCACGCGTCGCTCTGAGGACTCGCGAGACTGTAGTGACAGCCCTCCTGAAAACGGGTCACGCGTGCCGTGCCGCTGGCCGTGTCCACGTCGAAACAGATCCATGACTGTGCGTCGCCGCGCGCGTTCGTCTGGTCATGCGCGATTTCCACCTGGAGATGCCCGTCACCTGGCCGTCGATGGTGCAATGCACTGCCATATCTCCAGGAATGCGCGGCGGGGCGAAATGGGTCCTGCTTTCCTTCCCTCCCAGGTTTGGGATGAGATCGGAAAGGAGCTGAAAGATTCTGGACTGCACAGTATTCGACATGGAATTCTCCAATTCTTGTTGGCCGTTGCCGGTTAGTCACTCCACCGGCTCTGATGTGGGTTTGATAATATTATTAGATATGTTGACGATCAAGGGATAAAAGCAAAGATTGCGATTGATGGCCTGGCTTGGTCGAGGCTAGTTCGGTAGAATCACTGCGAACCGGCGGCTGGCGATCAACATCGCCCAGTTGGATGTGCCTCGCTGGACATTCGGGGCGCGTAAATAAATCAGTCTCTGTAGTGGTCAAATTTCGTATGCAAAATTCTAGGATCAGCGGTGTTACGGGGGATCAGGAGCGAATCGCAACGTTGCTCGATTTGGGCCTATCGCGACAGGAGATAGCTGAGCGACTAGAGATGTCGCCGGCTGTCATTAGCCGGCAGATTTGCCGCCTTAGAGAAAAGGTTCGGTCCGGTGCGTATGTGCCCGCGCCGCTGCCACTCGAGGCTGCATTGCGCTTGGGAGCGGCCGCAACATGATCCGTTTCTTCCTCTGTCTGCTCGGCCTGCTATTAATTCAGGCCGGTGTAATGGGCCACATGAATTCGACTTCGGGTGACGTCTTCACGAGCTTTGGTGATGGCTTGCGCGAGGCCGTGACGTTCGACACCAATCTGGTCAACCGCATAAGAGGACTGGTGACGGGCCGCGCAGCAAGCTGATACATCTGCTGAAACCTCCAGTCACCGATGATAGTGTAAATAGGCCCAAATGGCCTATTTGGTTTTTGCAGGGAGCATTCGTCCATGCTCCTCAACACCCCTATAACCGTCCACCATCCCCGCTATGCGCTTCTTCAGGCGCATCTCCGGGAACTTCGCGTCGCCTCGGGCCTGACCCAAGCCGAACTGGCAGAACGTTTCAAGGTCGATCAATCCCGCGTCTCAAAGATCGAGCGAGGTGAACACTACGTCGACATACTGTTTTATCTCGACTGGTGCCGAGCGTGCGATGCAGACCCGTCTCACGCAGTGGCCCAGCTAGGCGAGAAGGGAGCCTAAAGGTCGGCGACTTCAGCGCGCCCGCGACGTGCGACGGCAGAGCTTTAACGTTTCACGCATCTGCATCACGTGTGTGCGTGACGTGTTCGTCTCGCCTCCCTGCCCGCCTTCTCCTCTGGCTTGGTGACGAAGCGAATAACTCCCAACCGTTTCGGCCTCCTGCGCCGATTCGTCCAGCAACTGGATCTGACCTGTCTTGATGGCCAGTGCAAAGTCGAGCATCCGAGTGCCGACAGCTGACCGCGGCCGAGATTCATCGGGATAGTGGACGAGGGCGTTTGTACCGTCGTCTCCGATCTCAATTCGGAGACCGTGGGCCGGATCAATGAATGTCCGGCCAGCAGCCGAATGCAGCGTTCGCACCAGCTCTGTCTGCTCTTCGTGAACATGGACCTTGTTGTCGTCATCGGCCCGTTGTTGGCGTGCCTGGAAGTCAAAATCGACAGATCTGTGCAGCAGCGATCGGAGGTAGGCGATAGGCGCGACTGCTTTCTTGAGCGAATGCCAGCAGCTGTCCACAACGTTCGACAGACGCTTTCCGTTCTGGCGCGCTTCGGCCATCAGCTTGAACACGAAAAATTTATTGAAGCCCAGCGAAGTGAGACGTTCGAGGTCCGAAGGCAGGGCGCCTGGTTGTCTCTTTTGTAAAGAGGTTGGGTATACATTCTTATATATAGCACCGTCTGCCACGGTGGCGGATGGCTGTGTTTCGCCTGTTGCCCGTGCGGGTCGGTTGCTCTCCGGCGGAGAGTCGATGTCGGGACTGGTAGCCTCTCTCGGCTCTACGAAGCCGAGCAGCACGGCGGCCTTCTCGGTCAGATAGAGATAAGCCCGGCCGTAGATCCCTTCCGCCTCGTAGCGTTTTTGGGGAGCGCGTTGAATCAGCCCCGCGGCTTCAAGGTCATCGAGGCTGCGGTAGAGCGTACGCATGGACTGCATCGCGCGGCCCGTCAGAAGCTCGCGGCGGGCGTAGATCGCAGCGTAAGGGCGGTTCGAAAGAACGGTTCTGGCCAGCGCGGCAAGTACGGCGCGGGCGCGTCCCGGTAGGGCGTCGATGTGGGAGGCTCGAAACGCTGCCCGGAACGTTATCCAGGTAAGGTTCGTGGTGTCGCATCCGAACTCGATGCATGCTTGTGAGTCGGGTGCAGAAATCGATAGGGCGGTCGGTTCCGGGTAAACACCCCCCTCGCCAGTAACCTCAGGTTGCGCGATAGACATATCCAGCGTCCAATCCAAAAAAATGGCTGGTCAACGCTTGACTGTCAGTCGCTTTCCGCTACACTCGGAGATGTTCATGCTCTTCCGGTTTCCAGCCGGTGAGTGCAGCGGGCGAGGTTCCAGCCAAGCCCAATTCCGCAAAAGCCTTCGGTTGCTGCCGAAGGCTTTTGTCTTTTCCGTTTAGTTTTCGCTTTATCGGACTCCGATGGCTTTATAAATCAAAGGGTTAGTCCTTCGTGTCGCTCGGAAGGGTTTTTGCCAAGGCTTCAAGATGCTGGCGAATCGCATCCTGCGCCGCACTGGCGAGTGCTTCCGTCTGAAATTCGATGCGCATGACGTTCCGCGCACGTCGAACGTCGCACCAGGTACTCTTGCCCGCCTTGACCTTGAACGTGGTGGCCGGAGCCACGGGTTGCTTCGAGTTTCCGTCCACCTTCACAAATTTGACTGCCTGCGCCTGGTCGAACTTGCGCTCTGCGAGCCGCTTGACAGCCTCGACAACACGCTCACCTTTCCCGGCCTCGGTCAGCGCCGCTAGTTCCGCCGCGGCCGTGGCGCCCATGATGTCCTGGGTCGTGTCCAGGATTGACCGCGCTTCCTCGGGTAACCGTCCAAAGGAAAACAGGGCGTTCAAGTGTGACTGACTAATGCCCGTACGCTCCGCAATTTCCACCTGCGTCAGGTCTGAATGTTGTTGATGGAAACGCTTCAGTCCGGCGTACTTCTCGTAATCGGTCAGGTCCGACTGCATCAGGTTGGCGAAGAACGCACCGTCGTCCGCTTCCAGTTCGGTGCTGTCTTCAAGCACGCAGCGGATTGTCGGGCGGCCTAACTCGCGGAAAGCATCCGTGCGGTGGTGTCCAGAAACAATCTCGAAATCGCCGTCACCTCTTCGACGAACGGTGACCGGCGTCACCAGTTTGTTGTGGCGCAGGTTCTCGCGCAGTTCGGCGAATTTCGCCGGTGCCATGTAGCGTCTGCGCCCCGGGACTTCGTGCAGGCGCTCCAAGGGAATCTCCATAGCACTGGCCGCCGCCAACTGCTCCTCGAGGTCTTTGATCCGTGCCTCCGCGGCTTTACTTGCCGCGCTGTCCTTCGCCGTCAGCGCGGCCTTGGCTTCTTCAAGCTGCTTACGCAGTGCGGCTATCTGCATCGTTTGCCCGGGGCCGGTAGTGGGGCCGGGCGCCTTCATGGAAGCTGCGACTGCCTCGTCCTCGGTCGTAAGCGTGATCGACAACCCCTTTGCCATTCTTTCTTTCAGCGAACTCATGCCTTCGCTCCCCAAGAGGCGCTTGCCTTGGCGTCTACCAAGTCGACAAACTGGTCGATGGGGTTACGAATTCGTCGCAACGTTTCCAAGCCGCCCTCATATTTTTCAAGGTCGTAGATTGTCTGGAAGTGCATGTTCGTATTGCGCGCGAGATCGGTCTCGGGAATCTCGACAGGAATAACACGGGTGCCGTAGAGATTCGAAATCCACTGCTGCAGGACGCGGGTCGCCGGCTTGTTAGGTGCAACACGGGTTACTAGCACGTCGACGAATTCGAAACGCTTCTTCTCTGCGTCGCCGAACTCTTCCATTCCGGTGATGAGATCGGAGAAGAGGTGCCAGAACTGGACCATAGAGGCGAAAGAGAGCATGTCCGGCACGACCGGCACGATCACCCCATCAGCAGCAAAGACGGCGTTGATCGTCAAGTAACTCAGGGTCGGAGCCGTGTCGATGATCACGTAGTCGTACTCTTCCAGCAGGGGCGCTAGCCCCTTATGAAGCACCTGCTCAAACCGCAAATCGCCCTCTTTCGCCAGATTTGCGCGCGCAGGCAGCATGAACTCGGCGTTGAAAAGCTGGGGAGATGCGGGAATCAGGTCAAGGTTTGGCCAATAGGTTTTAACCGGCAAAGTGCGCATGTCGAAGGGCTCGCCGTCAACGTAGGCCTGAATAAGCGGGATAATGGTATCTTCCGCTTCGATCTCGGCATGCGGGTTGTACCCGTACAAAGTCGTCGCGCTGCCTTGCGGGTCGAGATCAATGTGGCAGACACGCCGGCCGCGGCGCATTGCAAGACCTTGGCAGAGAAGGGTAGAAGTGGTCGTTTTGGTGACACCCCCTTTGAAGTTGGCAACCGTGATGACCTTTCCCCGCCCTCGGCGCGGCGTCAGTTGAAGCTCGGCCTTGACCCACTCGATCGTTTCCTCGATCGTGAACGAACGCTGTCCCCCAGTCCGGTTTTGCTTGCCCTTCGGCAAGGAGGTTGTCGAAAGCGCATAGCTCATCCGCTTCCGATCAATACCGCACATCTCTTGCACTCGTGTCGAAGAGATCAGCGGCGTGATCTTGCGAGGCTCCGGCTTGAGGATTTCGTCGCGGATCTTCCTCAGCATGACGGTCGATCGGTTCGCAAGAAGCAAAAGATCCTGTGCCGTTGTATCGTCGGGTGCCGACAACAGCAAGTCTTCGGTGGTCTGTTTGCTCGGCTGCACCTTTGCGCCGGACTCCTCAGGCAGCGCCCCTTCCACTTCTGTGGTTTGATTCATTGTTGGCCTCGTGGAATATATTTTGGGACAGCCACGCGGAAAAAGTCATGCAGCTGTCGAATTGACCGCAATTTAGAGCTTGTCCCCGGTAAACGCAAGTTAACTTTTTGGGGGGCCGGCACGCGCGAAAGCCCCACTGCGGTTGGAGCGGGGCGAAAAAATTTAAGAAACTGCGTGAAGTCCTAGCTGCCGACGTCGTTTTTTTGCATGCGAAAACAAAACTAGAGGCCCGGCTGATGGCGCGAATTGTTGCGGTTACCGCTCGAAGTCGTTGATGGTTGCAGTGAGGCCCGCTTCGTAAAACTTCTGTACTGCTCGGTACTGGCGGGCCGCGTCGCCCTTGATGTAGATCGTCGTCGTTGCCAGACTGGCGTGTCCAAGGCCTGCCTGCACGTCGCGCAGATCGCTGCCAGCATCCAGCGAATGATTGGCATGCGTGTGGCGCAGCCAGTGCGTGCTCGCCTGCCGCAGATCGGTTGCGGCGCCGGGGTACGCCCGCTCGAGCTGCCGCGCGGCGCGCTCGAAAATCCGCTTATATAGCCGGGCCAGCGCGTCCGGCGTCAGCGGCCGGCCGGTAGTCAGATGGCCAATCAACGGCGTGTCCTTCGGCGCGGACTCCAGCGTGCAGGGCGCCGGGCGCGCCTGAAGGAGGCTGGTGAGCGTGTCGACCAGCCGCGCGGGCATCGGCACGACCCGCTCCCGCTTTCCCTTGCCCTTGACCTTCAGCGTCCAGGCATCCTCGAGCGCACCGTCCAGTGCCTTGCGCGACAGCGCGCTGGTGGTGGCGGCGACCAGCTCCGCACGACGCAGGCCGGTCGCGTAGGCTAGCATCAACGCGAACTGGTCGCGCAGCTCCGTGGGCGTCGGTCTGGGACGGCTCACGGTCTGCAGCACAAAACGCCATTGCGCGTGCGTCAGCGCGCGGCCAGTCGCGTCGATGTCGGGCTTTCGGCTACCGACCTTGGGCAGACCGTGGAACGGATTGACCTGCAGGTATTGCTGCCTAACAAGCCAGCCGCACATGGACGACAGCAGCTTGCGGGCAGTCTCCCGGCTTCCCTCTGGCAACGGTTTGGCGAACGGCCGCCATGCTGGATCGAACCGTTCCGCCTTGCCTTTGCCAATCCAGCGTTCAGCCGGCTGCGGGTCGGCGAGAAACTGATTGATGTACTCGCCACAGTCTGACGTGTTCAGGGACGACAGGGGCTTGCGTTTTACGATCACGGCCCACAGCAGCAGGCGCTCGGCCTCGTGCCGGTACGCCCGCGCCGTGTGCTCACTGCGCGACCCGCAGATGGAGATCCACGAGTTGATTGCGTCCAGATCGGTGTTGAGCGACGCCTGATGCGCGGGCAACGGCGCGCGGTTCAGGCCGCGCGAGCCGTTGAGTTCGCTCGGCACGTGCAGCGATTCGAGCGGCACGACATCAACCGACGTCCCCAGCTGGGGTGGCCGCGCGAGTGCCGGGTGACCGGCCGTCAGTTGTCGGCGCGGCGTGATTGCGAGCACCGACAGCTCCTCGCCCAGCGATGCGGCGTGCAGCGACAGCCAGGCGGTGACGCGCTGCGCGCCCCTGGGGCCCAGCCGGGGCACGGCTGCGTACCAGCGGTGCCGGCGGCGCCGGATCAGCGCGAGCAGGTCGGCCAATGTGGACAGCCCTGCCGCTGTGAGGCGCGCAGCCAGCGCCGGCTCAAACCAGCCGTCGAGCGGGTGATCGGGGGCGAGCGCTTCTGCCAGCGCCTTTTCCATGCGGGCCAGCGCTGCAGCCTGACGGGCGCGCAGGCGTGCGTTACGGGCGATTTTCCGGTCGACGCGGGGTGATTTCTCAGGCGGGAAGTCGGCGCGGTACAGATCCAGCAGCTCGGCCTCGCCGTACACGCCGTCCGCATCGACCTGCGCGCGGTAGTCCTCAAGTGACGGCGGGTCTTCGCGGCCGTGCAGTTGGGTGAGCGGAATGCTGGCCGGTTTCAGCCGCAGCAGGTGGGCCGCTTCCGTGTCGCGCGCCCGGCGCGCGGCCACCGCGAGCGCGTCGCGCAACGTCTCAACCAGTCGGCGTGTGACGCGGACGTCGGTGCCTGGTTCGCCATACGCGCCATGAAGGCCGTCGATACTGGCCCCTTCCAGGTAGCCGCGGTACAGCGCGAAGTGTTGACGGGTCAGCCGGCGCGCGTTGGATTTCAGCGGCTTCATGCCGGGTTCGCCTGGTTTGCCGGCACAGCAGCGGTGGCAGCTGCAGCATCCGGCGCCGTCAGCTTGCCAGTCATCCGTTCGATGATCTGAGGCAGGAGTCGCGACAGGCCGAGCCGATGCTGCATTTCGATGCGATAGCCTGGCAGTTTCGCCATATCCAATCCCCCCCGTGTATCCCGACTTGCTCGAGCGACATCCGGCAGGCCAGCGTGACCTTGTCGCAGTGGCTGAGCTGGTTGAAGTGGCGTTTCGTATCGAGCAGGCCCGCAACCGCGTCGCCGTTCAGATGAAGTGTCGGCGCGTTCCATTCCAACTGAGACAGCGCGCGACCGCCTTCGGCGCAGCGGTCGTCGCTTTCCAGTCGCTCCCAGTAGATCGCGTTGATGGCGAGCTGCTTTCGCGACTCATGCTGTAGGAGCAGCGGTTCGTCGGACGAGCAGAGGATCGCCATCGCGACGCCTTCGACCGCCTGCCGCATCATGTTGCCTGAAGCGGCCAGCTTGCCTGCGAGCATCAGCTTGGTCGAGATCACGATGTCGTCGAGCGCGCCGGACAGGAAGCCTGACACGTATGCCGCCTGCGTTGTTCCTGAGCGGTTTGCCGCGCCGATCAGCGCTGGAGCGAGGCCAAAGCAGCCAGCAAGCACCGCGGCCAGCTCGTCCAGTTCGCCCTCCAAATCCTGCGCGAAGGCCTCTCTGACAGCGCGGTCGTCGTCAAGGAGTTCGCGCCTACCGCGTCAGGCTGCGTCAAGTCTATCTCGGGCGGCATCATGATGTAACTCCGGGTCGCATCCAGTGGGAGTGTGATTGCCGAATCGTCCGCTATCGATTACCTGGCGGGCATTTCAGCGGAGTGTAGCAGAACATGCAAAATCTGACGAGCAAATCTGGCATTCGTGATAACTGGAGTTATCAGATGTGTGGATTGTGAGAAGGGGATATTCCCAGGCCACGGGTTAAGATCATCGCCGGCCGTGCCGTTATGCTGGACTCGACTACCCACAAGGCTTACCCATGCAACTGAAGCCAGCACTCCCGGGCCTCGCGGATCTCGTCCGTGCGGCCGCAGCGTCCGGTCAGACGCTCCCTCAACCCAGTCCGCTGGTGCAGGCGATTTCGCCTGAGATGTATCCGAAGCTGCCTGTAAGCGAACGGCAGGCGTACGTGGCAGGTGTAGTGGACACGGACCGCGTGCTCTTTCCGCAATCCAAGGCGCAGTTTGCTGCCTCTTCAATGGCACGACGGTCGCGCAGCTGACGGACGTTTGTCGATCGCAGTCTGCCGACCCTCGAACCGCTCCTTCACTTGACTATGCCGATCGCGGTGCATAACGCCTTGATCACCGATTGCGAGCGGCGCGGATTCAAGGGCTGACCAACGGGGCATTCCTCTGCCTCACGCGCGACGAACGTTTTGCTGGTTGAACGCAAGGTGGCAGACGACTGCGCGCACGACCAACTGCAACAACAGAACGCCAAACCACACATCGATGAACATTTTCTACGCTCTCTCCGAGGGGCGAGGCAGGCTGACCGAAACGAACCTGAGTGCGTTCGCGGCGTTCCTTCTTGCACCCAACAAACCGCACGGCTTTTCCAGTGCCTTTCTTCAAGCTTTCCTTACGGAGGTGGCGAAATGCAGCGGTGGTCCCGAGCGCTTCAGCGCTGCCATGTCGCATCCGCTTCTGAACGTTGAAGTCGGGCTGGAGAAGAAGTACGACAAACTGGTGTCGCGTATCGTTAACATCGAGATTCAGTTAATGACCGGCGATGGGGACTCACAGCAAACGGTCCATCACATCGTCATCGAGAACAAGGTAAAAGCCGGCGCCGCGCAGACGCAACAGCTTGCCGAGCAGTTCGCCTGCATCAGCGAAGCCAACCGGAACTTGCCGACGCCAATCACCGTGGTGTTACTAACGCCGCCCGGCGAAGCCGCTGCGCTGCGGGCGGAGTTCGACGCGCTAACAGGCTGTTGAAATAGTTTTTTTGAATGTGCGCCTACTCATTCGAAAGAGCCAACGCGACGTTCAGACCCAACTAATTTAACGCTGGACTTCGTTGATTCAGGTGCTGCTAATGTCGCATTCT
>LFLF01000124.1 GCA_001184395.1 Candidatus Paraburkholderia calva
TGCGAGTGAGCGCCTCGTTCAACCACAGCCGAATCGGTCGCAGCGGGTGATTGGCCGGAACGAAGTTATCCAGCGTGGTCATCATGAACATCAATTCGGTGTAGCCGTCCGCTCTGCGCATCGTTTCAGTCTCAGTGTCGTTCGATTCCTTGATTCAACGTTTGCCCCTCCCAATCAGATGATCCGCGTAAGATGACCCGCGTAGAGGGTATTTCAATAGCCTGCTAAACAAAATCAACAACGTGCTAAACAAAAAGACGTGCATGGAAGCACGTCTTTCGTGATGACCGACCGCAAAAACGCGCGTGCCATCAGATAGTGCCGAGTTGGTGCCGCAGGAACTCGTGGAAATGCTGCATGCTGGATTCCATCGGGCTTTGATACGGCCCGACTTGGTTCTCGCTACGCGACATCAGCGCGCGACGGCCCGCATCCATGCGTTCGGCGATTTCATCGTCCTCGCGCGCGGTTTCCATATATGCGGCGCGTTCCGCCTCGATGAACTCGCGTTCGAAAAGCGCGATTTCCTCTGAGTAATAGAACTCGACGATGTTGGTCGTTTTCTGCACGCCTTGCGGAATGAGCCACGACACGACCAGCACGTGCGGATACCACTCGATCATGAGACCGGGGTAGTACACCATCCAGATCGCGCCGAACTCGGGCGGGCGAGCCGTTACGGAAGCGCAGGACTTCGTCGTGCCACTTGCGGTAAGTCGGGCTGCCAGGCTTCTCCAGATTCTTGTGGACGCCGACGGTCTGGACGCTGTACCAGTCGCCGAATTCCCACTCGAGGTTGTCGCACGACACGAAGCTGCCGAGTCCCGGATGGAACGGCGCGACGTGGTAATCCTCGAGATAGACCTCGACGAAGGACTTCCAGTTGTAGTTGCACTCGTGCACTTCGACGTAATCAAACATGAAGCCCGAGAAGTCGAAATGACGTGCGGTACCGAGCCGGACGAGGTCTGCCGCGACATTGCGGCTTTCCGACTCGAAAAGCAGGCCTTGCCAGTTCTGCAGCGGCGTTTTGCCGAGATTCAGGCAAGGCTTGTCCGCGAAATGCGGTGCGCCGAGCAGCTGACCGTCGAGGTCATAGGTCCAGCGGTGCAGCGGGCATACGATGTTGTTCGCGCTGCCGCTGCCGTTGAGCATGATGGCCTGGCGGTGACGGCACACGTTCGACAGCAGTTCGATCTCGTTCTGCTGATTGCGCACGAGCACGCGCCCTTCTTTCTCGCCCGGAAGCGCGAAATAGAAATAGTTACCCGCCTCGGGAACCATGAGTTCATGCCCGATGTAGCGAGGACCTTGCTTGAAAAGTGTTTCGATTTCGCGCGACAGGAGCGCTTCGTCGAAGTATGCCGAGACCGGCAATTGGCTGTGAATAGCCTTGAGCTGCTGCAGTGCATTGCTCAAATTGGACATTCCCACTCACTCCACTCCCGATGAAAACGTGAAAGCAGTGAACAACCCAACCATCGAAGGGGGAAGGTTCGATTTAGGGTAACTTATAATTATACCGAATTTCGTATCCTTGGGATACTTAAGGTCTTGATTTGGGTATAAATTGTTGCGAGAATTCCCCGGGATCGTTGCGCAAACGAGTGCATCGGAATGGTATGAGGAAAGCACGGCACGCCGCGCGTGTTCTATTGATGACGCGGGATGCGGGTCGAAAATTTGGTTTTTGCCGTAGAATGTGCGACTTGGTTCCAAAAAATCTTATTGCATATCCACGATTCATGGCGAAGACCGCTGCCCAGGATAGAGGCGAAGCAACCGGCGCGAACACCAGTGCTTCGGGCTCCAACGCCGCACCGCTTCCTGAGAATTACGAAGCCGCGCTGGCCGAACTCGAGACCCTCGTGGCGCGCATGGAAGAAGGCGCGTTGAGTCTCGAAGAATCGCTCGCGGCATATCGTCGCGGCGCGGCACTTTTGGGCTTTTGCCAACAGCAGCTCGAAAAAGTCGAGCAGCAGGTGCGCGTTCTCGATGGCGAGACGCTCAAGCCGCTGCCCGCCGAGGTACAGCGTGCGACCCAAGGTATGGGAATGACGAACGACGACGGGGACGACGACCTATGACCTTCGAACAATGGATGCGCGCCACGCTGGATCGTGTCGAAACCGCTCTCGAGCACTATCTTCCGGGCACCGATGTCGCGCCTGCGCGTCTGCATGAAGCCATGCGTTACGCTGTGCTTGGCGGCGGCAAGCGGGTGCGTCCGCTGCTCTGCCACGCCGCAGGCGAGTTGACCGGTACGAGCACGCAGGCGGTGGAAGCCGCGAGTTGCGCGCTGGAGATGATTCACGTCTATTCGCTGGTGCATGACGACATGCCCGCCATGGACGACGACGCATTGCGCCGGGGCAAGCCTACCGTACACATCCAATATGACGAAGCGACGGCACTGCTCGTCGGCGACGCGCTGCAATCGCAGGCCTTCATCGCATTGACGGCGCAAGGCAATGGTCTGAGCGACGTCCAGCAGGCCGCGCTGGTCCGCGAACTGGCGCTCGCGAACGGCTCGGTCGGCATGGCGGGTGGTCAGGCGATCGATCTGGAGAGCGTCGGACGCAAGCTCACGCGTCCCGAACTCGAGATGATGCATCGTAAGAAAACGGGTGCGTTGCTGCGCGCCTCGGTGCGCATGGGCGCGCTCGCCGGAACGGCGCCGGGTGCCGATGCGCTTGCCGCGCTCGATCAGTACGCGGCGGCGGTCGGTCTGGCGTTTCAGGTCGTCGACGACATCCTCGATGTCACCGCTGACTCCGCCACGCTCGGCAAAACGGCGGGCAAGGATGCGCAGCACGACAAGCCGACGTATGTATCAATCATCGGGCTGGACGCGTCGCGCGAACTCGCGGCGCAACTCGGCCGCGACGCGCACGCCGCCATCCAGCCGTTCGGCGCACGCGGCCAGCCTCTGGCCGAACTTGCTAACCTGGTCGTGAACCGGGTCAATTGATTGTTGAACGCGTGACGAACCCCACGGTGCGATGCGAAGCGATCGCGCCGAACGAATCACGCTAGTTTTCCTAAAATGGGACGACGATGTACGACTTGCTGAAAACCATCGACGATCCGGCCGATCTCCGTGCCCTCGATCGCCGCCAACTGCAACCGCTGGCCGACGAACTGCGGACCTATGTGCTCGATAGCGTGTCCCAGACAGGCGGCCATTTGTCGTCCAATCTGGGCACGGTGGAACTGACCATCGCGCTGCACTATGTGTTCGATACGCCTGCTGACCGCATCGTCTGGGACGTCGGCCATCAGACCTATCCGCACAAGATCCTGACCGGCCGGCGCGACCAGATGCCGGGCCTGCGCCAGTTGAACGGCATCTCGGGCTTTCCGCGCCGCACGGAGTCGGAATACGACACCTTCGGCACGGCGCACTCGAGCACGTCGATTTCGGCTGCGCTTGGCATGGCCGTCGCCAACAAGCTGCAGGGCGACAACCGCTACTCGATCGCCGTGATCGGCGACGGCGCGATGACCGCTGGCATGGCCTTCGAGGCGATGAACAACGCGGGCGTCACCGACGACCTGCCGCTGCTCGTTATCCTGAACGACAACGACATGTCGATTTCGCCGCCGGTCGGCGCGCTGAATCGCCATCTCGCGCGTCTGATGTCGGGGCGCTTCTACGCTGCCGCGCGCGCCGGCGTCGAACGCGTGCTGCGCGCGGCGCCGCCCATGCTCGATCTCGCACGCAAGCTCGAGGAGCACGCGAAGGGCATGATCGTGCCGGCCACGCTGTTCGAGGAATTCGGCTTCAACTACATCGGCCCGATCGACGGTCACGACCTCGATTCGCTGATCCCGACGCTGCAGAACATCAAGGAACTGCGCGGTTTGCAATTCCTACACGTCGTGACGAAGAAAGGCCAGGGCTACAAGCTCGCCGAAGCCGATCCGGTGCTCTATCACGGTCCGGGCAAGTTCAATCCGGCCGAGGGCATCAAGCCGTCGACGGCGCCTTCGAAGAAGACCTACACGCAGGTGTTCGGCGAATGGCTGTGCGATGCCGCCGCGCTCGACTCGCGCGTGGTCGGCATCACGCCGGCGATGCGCGAAGGCTCCGGCATGGTCGAGTTCGAAAAGCGCTTCTCGGATCGTTACTTCGACGTGGGCATTGCCGAGCAGCACGCGGTGACCTTCGCGGGCGGTCTCGCGGCGGACGGCATGAAGCCGGTCGTCGCGATCTATTCGACCTTCCTGCAACGCGCCTACGACCAGTTGATCCACGACGTCGCGCTGCAGAACCTGCCGGTCGTATTCGCGATCGACCGCGCGGGCATCGTCGGCGCGGACGGCGCGACGCACGCGGGCAATTACGATCTCGCGTTCCTGCGCTGCATCCCGAACATAACGGTGATGGCCGCATCGGACGAAAACGAATCCCGCCAGATGCTGCACACCGCGCTTCAGCAGTCGAATCCGACGGCCGTGCGCTATCCGCGCGGTGCGGGCACGGGTGTCGCCACGGTCAAGCAGTTCACCACGATTCCGCTCGGCAAGGGCGAAATGCGCCGCGAGTCGTCTCAGAAGATGGGCTTGGGCAAGCGCATCGCGATCTGCGCGTTTGGCACGATGGTCGCGTCCTCGCTCGCGGCTGCCGAGGAACTGGATCTGACCGTCGCCAACATGCGCTTCGTGAAGCCGGTCGATGCCGACCTGCTGCGCGAACTCGCCGCGACGCACGATGCCATCGTCACCGTCGAGGAAGGCACGATCATGGGCGGCGCGGGCTCGGCCTGCGTCGAGGCGCTGCTGGTGAGCGGTGTCGTCAAGCCGTTGCTGCAACTGGGCTTGCCGGATACCTTCATCGATCACGGCGATCCGGCCAAACTGCTGGCCAGCGTTGGTCTAGATGCGAAGGGCATCGTGCAATCGATCCGCACGCGCTTTCTCGATGCGGTCGATAACGCCAACGCGGGCAAGCTGACCAAGCGTGTTGCCTGACGCATCATGCTGGAAGACGGCGCGCTCGGGGTGCGCCGTGCATCGAACTTGATCGACTCTTATAGATATTTTGGCACACGGCGCGGGGATGATCCCGCGCCGTGTGTGCTTCAACGATTCGAAACGCGCGAATTCTGCATAGCAAATGCGCGCGGCGCATAAGGACAAAACAAATGAACCAGATGAATCCCGCCTTCGTGATGCCCGATGTTCAAAGCACGCCCGACACACGCCAGATCGCCATTCAGCGCGTCGGCGTGAAGGGCGTGCGGCATCCGTTGACGGTGCGCACGCCCGCCGGCGTGCAACCGAGCGTGGGCGTGTGGAATCTCGACGTGCATCTGCCGGCCGATCAGAAGGGCACGCATATGTCGCGGTTCGTCGCGCTGCTCGAAGAGAATCGCGAGCCGCTCGATCAGTCCGCGTTGCGCGCGCTGCTCGGCGCGATGCTGAGCAAGCTCGAGGCGCATTTGGGGCGAATCGAAGTCACGCTGCCTTACTTCGTTATGAAGACCGCGCCGGTATCGGGTGTACAGAGTTTGCTGGATTACGAAGTGACCTTCATCGCGGATCAGCGCGAAGGCGACACGCGCCTTTCGATGAAAGTGCTCGTGCCGGTGACGAGCCTGTGCCCGTGCTCGAAGAAAATCTCGCAGTACGGCGCCCACAATCAGCGCTCGCATGTGACGATCACCGCTGAACTTGCGGGCGAGGTCGCGGTGGAAGAACTGATTCGTATCGCGGAGGAAGAGGCATCGTGCGAACTGTGGGGTCTGCTCAAGCGGTCCGACGAAAAGTTCGTCACCGAGCGTGCCTATGAGAATCCTAAGTTCGTCGAAGACCTCGTGCGTGACGTGGCCACGCGTCTGAACGCGGACGAGCGTATCGTGGCTTATACGCTCGAAGCGGAGAACTTCGAGTCGATCCACAATCACAGCGCGTATGCGGTGATCGAGCGGGATAAACGGGTGGGCGCGTAAGCGTCGAGCGAGCCGGTCTTTTCGACCGGCTTTTTCTCTTTTTGCGCGAGCGCGTTTCTTCGGCTCCGACGACCTTAAAATGGCACTCCCCTTCATGGCGCAAGCGGAGAGCCCACCGTGATCCTCATCGGCCAATACGATTCCCCGTTCGTGCGACGCGTGGCCGTCGCGCTGAATCTCTACTGGCGTACGAGCATCGCCTGTGGTCGACTTTCTGCGATGCAGACCAGATCGCCGAATTCAATCCGCTGTCACGTGTGCCGACGCTCGTGTTCGATTCCGGCGAAGTGCTGATCGAGAGCATACCATTCTCGATCATCTCGACTAAGAGGCGGGCGATAGCGCGCGATGATCGCATCGAGCGGCCTCGCGCGGCGTCACGTGCTGAAGGTCTGCGCGCTAGCGACGGGTCTCACGGACAAGTCCGTCGCGCTCGTCTATGAGCGCGTGTTGCACGAGCAGAAGTCGCAGGCGTGGCTCGATCACTGCGCGAGGCAGGTCGAGCGGGTGCTGGACGCGTTGGAAACGGATCACGCCGCGCGCGCTACGCCATACTGGTTCGGCGATGCGATCGGTCACGCGAACATCGCCGTGGCGTTTGCGCTGCACTTCACGCGCGAAGCGCATCCGCCGATTCTCAGCGCGACGCGCTGGCCGACGCTTGCCGCGCACGCTGACCGTTGCGAAGCGCTGCCGGTGTTTCAAAAGATCGTGCAGCCCTTCATTCCGCCGCAGTAAAGCTCAGACGCGTGCGAGCGAAGTCAGATTCCAGCTCGGCTTTACGGTGAACGCGTAGTCGCGCGCGGCCTGGTCGGGCCAGCGCGCGAGACGCAGCGCGCCCGCAAGCGCGATCATCGCGCCGTTATCGGTGCAGAGCGAGGGATCGGGATAATGGACTTCGAAGCGGCGCTTCTTGGCCGCCGCCGACAGCATCTCGCGCAACTGCCGGTTCGCGCTCACGCCGCCCGCGACGACGATCCGCTTCAGCCCGGTCTGCTTCAGCGCGGCGAGCGATTTGGTGACCAGCACGTCCACGGCTGCATCGACGAAACCGTGCGCGAGATCCGCCTTGGCCTGCTCGCAGACGTTCGCGCCGAGCTTGCGGGCATGCGTCAGCACCGCCGTCTTAAGACCACTGAAGCTGAAATCGAGATCGCCCGAATGCGACATCGGACGCGGCAGCGACACCACGCCCGGCGTGCCGAACTCCGCGAGCCGCGACACTTCCGGCCCGCCCGGATAGCCCAGTCCCAGTAGTTTTGCAGTCTTGTCGAAGGCTTCACCGGCGGCGTCGTCGAGCGTTTCGCCGAGGGTTTCGTAGACGCCGACATCGGTCACGCGCATCAGTTGCGTGTGTCCGCCCGACACCAGCAGCGCGACGAACGGAAACGGCGGTGGTGCGTCGACCAGCAGCGGCGACAGCAGATGCCCTTCGAGATGATGGATGCCGACGGTCGGCTTGTCCCACCCCATCGCCAGCGAATTGGCGATGCTCGCGCCCACCAGCAGCGCGCCCGCGAGCCCCGGACCCTGCGTGAACGCGATGGCGTCGATCTGGCTGCGCTCGACTTTCGCTTTGCCTATGACTTGTTCGAGCAGCGGCAGCGCGCGCTGGATGTGATCGCGCGAGGCCAGTTCGGGCACGACGCCGCCATATTCGCGATGCATCGCGATCTGCGAATGAAGGGCGTGCGAAAGCAGGCCGCGCTCGTCGTCATAGAGCGCGAGGCCGGTTTCGTCGCAGGAGCTTTCGATGCCTAGGACTAGCATGGCGGTGTGAGTCGGATTCGACGCGTCGGAGGTACCTGAAAAGTATAGCAGCGGCTGCATCGGCGCGTTTCGCGCCACCGCTTCGATTCGCGCCCGCGCGGGTAGGGTAAAATGCGCGCCATGGAATATTTCGATATCGCCGTCATCGGCGCGGGCGCGGCAGGCATGATGTGCACGAGTGTCGCCACGCAATCCGTGCGCCGCGTCGTGCTCATCGACCACGCCGAGCGTCCCGCCGAAAAAATCCGCATCCCGGGCGGTGGCCGCTGCAACTTCACCAATATCAACGCGCAACCGGCGAACTTTCTGTCGGCGAATCCTTATTTCTGCCGCTCGGCGCTTGCGCGCTACACGCCGCGCGATTTTCTCGCGCTGCTCAAGTCCTATCGCGTGAAATGGCATGAGAAGCACAAGGGCCAGCTCTTTTGCGACGACTCGAGCGAGACCATCATCGACGTGCTCAAAAGCGAATGCGATGCGGGCGGCGTCACGTGGCGGCGTCCGGTCGCGGTGCACGAGATCCGTCACGCCGACGCGCGTTTTTCGCTCGATACCGGCGCTGGCACGATCGACGCCAAAGCGCTCGTGATTGCGACCGGTGGCCTGTCGATTCCGAAGACTGTCGCTACGGACCTCGGCTATCGGGTCGCGAAGCAGTTCGGACACAGGCTCGTCGATACGCGCCCTGCGCTGGTGCCGCTGACCTTCACATCGGCGGACTGGACGCCGTTCGCGGTCTTGTCGGGATTGTCGCTGCCGGTGCGCATCAGCACAGGCCAGGGCAAGACGCGCGGTGAGTTCGACGAGGACTTGCTGCTCACCCATCGCGGCGTGTCGGGGCCGGGCGTGCTGCAGATTTCGAGCTACTGGAACATGTCCGAGCCGATCCGCATCGATCTGCTGCCCGACGCCACCGAGTTGCTGATCGACGCCAAGGCGGGTTCGAAAAAGCAAATCGGCACGGTGCTCGCCGAACATGTGCCCACGCGGCTCGCGCACGCCTGGCTGGAAGCGCAGCATGTTTCCGTCGATGCGCGGCTCGCCGATTTGCCCGATCGGACGCTCAAGGTGCTCGGCGCGTCGCTGTCCGGCTGGACGCTCACGCCCAGCGGTACCGAGGGCTATCGCAAGGCAGAAGTCACGCGCGGCGGTGTCTATACGCGCGAACTGTCGTTCGGCACCGTGATGAGCGAATGCGTCGCGGGGCTGTATTTCGTCGGCGAAGCGGTGGATGTCACGGGCTGGCTCGGCGGCTACAACTTCCAGTGGGCGTGGCCGCCGCCGAATTCGCGCATGCGTTTGTGACGGTCTGAAAACCCCGCGCGGGCAGGCGTTACACCGATCTCGAAACGCTGACCCGTTTGCTATACTCAGACGGTCAATCGGAGGCTTCCTCCGCTTTTGACTGGCGTCACGACGGCAATGCATCGCCGGTTTCCCGAAAGCCCAGTTCGATGTCCCGCTTGAGGCAACTCCCAGGCGGGATTTTGCATTCGCGGCGCCTCAGGGAATCACCAGCCGGAATTCAACTTTCGCAACAGCACCGGGTGAACGATGAGCCTCAAGGACCAGATCAGCGACGATATGAAGACTGCCATGCGCGCGTGCCAAACCGAGTGCCTCGGCACGATTCGCCTGCTGCTCGCGGCAATCAAGCAGCGTGAAGTCGACGATCGCGTCACGCTCGACGACGCGGGCGTCACCGCTGTTGTCGACAAGATGATCAAGCAGCGCAAGGATTCGATCAGCCAGTTCCAGGCCGCGGGCCGCGACGATTTGGTCGAAAAGGAACAGTCCGAACTCGCAGTGTTGTCCGGCTACATGCCCGAACAGCTTTCTGCCGATGCGATCGCCGCCGAAGTGCAGGCCGCCGTCGCCGCGATGGGCGCCACAGGTCCGCAGGACATGGGCAAGGTGATGGGTGTGCTGAAACCCAAGCTCGCGGGCAAGGCGGACATGACCGCTGTGTCGGCGCAGGTGAAAGCAGCGCTGTCCAAGTAATTCCCGAATCACACGAGCCGCGTCCATCCGGTGATCCCGCACGCATTTCTGCAAGACTTGCTCAACCGCGTCGATATCGTCGACGTGGTGGGCCGCTACGTCCAGTTGAAGAAGGGCGGTGCGAATTTCATGGGCCTGTGCCCGTTCCATAACGAGAAAAGCCCGTCCTTCACGGTCAGCCCGACGAAGCAGTTCTATCACTGCTTCGGTTGCGGCGCGCACGGTACCGCGATCGGCTTTCTCATGGAACACACAGGGCTTACGTTTCCCGAGGCCGTTCAGGATCTCTCGCAGGGCGCGGGGCTGATGGTGCCGCAGGAACCGTCGCTGAATTTCCGGGGCGGCGGTGTTGGCGGCGGAAGCGGCGAGTTTGCACCGAGCAAGGTCGTGAGCGGCGCGCTCACCGACGTCATGCAAACGGCGAGCGAGTTCTACCGCAAGCAGTTGCGCGACGCGCCGAACGCCATCGCGTATTTGAAGAAACGTGGGCTCACCGGCGAGATTGCGCAACGCTTCGGGCTGGGCTACGCGCCGGACGGCTGGCAGAACCTCGAAGCCGCTTTCCCCGATTACCGCAACGAGAATCTCGTGGAGTCGGGTCTCGTGATCGTCAGCGAGAAAATCGGTGCGCAAGGTCAGGCGCGCCGTTACGACCGCTTCCGCGAACGTGTCATGTTTCCGATCCGCAATGTGAAGGGCAACGTGATTGGCTTCGGTGGACGCGTGCTCGACAGCAGCGAACCGAAGTACCTGAATTCTCCGGAAACGCCCCTTTTTAGTAAGGGCAGCGAGCTTTACGGTCTTTTCGAGGCACGTCTTGCCGTTCGTGAACTGGGCTACGCGCTGGTCGTCGAAGGCTACATGGATGTGGTCGCACTCGCGCAACTGGGTTTCGCGAATGCAGTAGCGACCCTCGGCACCGCATGCACGCCGATCCACGTGCAAAAGCTGTTTCGTTATACGGATACCGTGGTGTTCAGCTTCGACGGCGATTCCGCCGGACGCCACGCCGCTCGCCGCGCGCTGGAGGCAGCACTGCCGCATGCTGCCGACAATCGCGCAGTGAAGTTTCTGTTTTTGCCGAAAGAGCACGATCCGGACAGCTACATCCGCGAATTCGGCACGGACGGATTTGGCGAGCAGGTGGATCGCGCGATGCCGCTCTCGCAGTTTCTGTTCAACGAGGTGCTGAAGGACAAGCAGCTCGATCAGCCGGAAGGCCGCGCGAAAGCTTTGTTCGATGCCAAACCGCTGTTGCAGGCGTTGCCCGTCAACGCACTGCGCGTGCAGATTCTGCACATGCTCGCGGACTGCCTCGACACGCCGTTTGCCGAAATCGCGGCGCTGTGCGACATCGACTCGCGCGCGGCGGCGGTGGCGCGCGCAACGATGCCCAAGAGTGAGCGCCGTCGTGTCACGGGGCAGGAGCAACGCGCGCTGCGCAATCTGGTGATGTATCCGGGCATCGGGGTATCGCTCGATCAGGAAAGCGAGCGTACGCTCGTCACGATGACGGAGCATGGCGAATTGTTCGGCGAGGTCATCGCGCATGCGCGTGCGCTGGGCGCCGCTGCCGAATTTCAGATGCTCTCAGATATCTTGAGAAACGCAGCAAATGCGCCTACATACGAGGACATATTTCAGGAAATTCTCGCCTATGATGAAAACGTTCGAGATTTGCTGATGCGCGATCCCTCGGACGAAGGCGCGGCGGAACGCGTCGATGAGCAAAAGCGCCTGCTTGCCGAAGAATTGCAGGCGACGGTGCTGAAATTGCGCCACGACAGTTATCGCGCGCGTCTGGACCAGTTGGCGCGGCAGGCGAGCCTGTCGCCGGAGGAAGTGGCCGAGTTTTCCGATCTGTCGACGAAAGTTGCGCAGATCAAAGCGGGCCGGGCGGCGAGCCAGGACGCCGCGCGTTGAAGTGCTATAATTTCTAGTTCAATACTGATTGCTTTTTGTCAACTATTTGCGGCGTCGAGCGTCTCTTTTTTGAGAAAAGTAGGGCGGCAAGGATGTTTGCGGGTGGTTGGCAGGTTGGATAGAAGTAGAAGTGGATTAGAGGCAGGGTGATGGGTTGGACGGTCGTCGCGGCGGTGGATGTTCGGATGCGATGACCTGAAGGATGAAGCGGTACGGAAGCGGGCGCTGGCTGAATCGGCTGTTCGGTCCGACACGTAACGTGTCATGGAGCAGACAGAAAACAGACAGAAAAGCACGCTGACGAACAGACGGGCGCAAAGGGAAGCGGCTGCTATGAGGGCACGGGCGCAGATCGCGACAAGGCGGTTCGAGCGGGTTCGAGATGGCACCCCGGGCAGGGCACGCAGGACGAAGCAGCGTGCGCGATTTGGTATTCACGGTTCAATCGGCTGTTGTAGCAGCCGCGTGCTGTTTAGCAGGCTGTTGAAATAGTTTTTTTGAATGTGCGCCTACTCATTCGAAAGAGCCAACGCGACGTTCAGACCCAACTAATTTAACGCTGGACTTCGTTGATTCAGGTGCTGCTAATGTCGCATTCTTTTCGACGTTCGCTCTCATGCCGCCCGAGCGGCCAGCGTTCCCATGCGCGTCAGGTTGTAAGCTGCCTGGATCAGCAGAAAGAATTGGTCGACGCGCTTCAGTCCTCGATACATCGCCTGCCGAATCCTCCCGACTGTCTTGCTCCAACCAAACA
>LFLF01000125.1 GCA_001184395.1 Candidatus Paraburkholderia calva
GACTGACAATGACATCATGAACCATCAGTCGGTCACGATTCTTACTGAAAGTGGAGTGGTCCCAAACCGCATCGTCCATCGCGAGTCCAACGAACCAGCGAAACAGCAGGTTGTAGAAGATTTGCTCTATCAACATGCGTTCGCTTCGAACCAAATACGAAGTCATCCAGCGTGGTAATCGTGAACATCAATTCGGTGCAGCCGTCTGCTCTGCGCATCGTTTCGGTCTCAGTGTCGTTCGATTCCTTGATTCAACGTTTGCCCCTCCCAGTTTGCCCCTTCCAATCAGATGATCCGCGTAAGATGACCCGCGTAGAGGGTATTTCAATAGCCGGTTAGGCCCGGCATGAGGGGCAGGCCGAGGTCGAGAATCAGCAGTCGAAAGGCTGCAGGGAGAGGGCGGTATCGGCCTCGACATCATGCTTCACATGGTCGACGGCGTATCCCGATTGGCGGAGTGATCGAACAAGGTCGTCCGCGAGTATGCTGTCGTCTTCGGCAACGAGGATTCGCATCGTATGCGCCTTCATGCGCGTTAGAGCGCATCGGCATTGCCGGCACCGCTTGTGCCCGGCGCGGCGGTCTCCAGTGTTCGTGGTTTTTGCGCGGTTCGCGCGGCGTGGAAAAAAGCAGCGCCCCAGCGATCGGGCTTGCAAAAACTACTGTTTTTTATACAGTGTTTGCGTGAGTGAACCGGGACATTTTCCAGGCTCGATTGAGCAGCGGAAAAGCCCGTGAACACTGCCTCAGACGCCGTTCATCATAGCAAAGGACGATTCATGGAAGAAAGCAAGAAAGGCCTGGCTGGCATGACTGCGGAGAAGAGCAAGGCACTGGGCGCAGCGCTCTCGCAGATCGAAAAGCAATTCGGCAAAGGGTCGATCATGCGGCTCGGTGCAGGTGAGGCGGTCGAAGACATTCAAGTGGTCTCGACCGGCTCGCTCGGACTGGACATCGCGCTCGGCGTCGGCGGTTTGCCGCGCGGCCGGGTCGTGGAAATCTACGGTCCGGAATCGTCGGGCAAGACCACGCTCACGCTGCAAGTGATCGCGGAGATGCAGAAGGTCGGCGGCACGGCGGCGTTCATCGACGCGGAACACGCGCTCGACGTGCAATACGCATCGAAGCTCGGCGTGAACGTGCCGGAACTGCTCATTTCGCAGCCGGACACGGGCGAGCAGGCGCTGGAAATCGCGGACGCGCTGGTGCGCTCCGGCTCCATTGACATGATCGTCATCGACTCGGTCGCGGCGCTTGTGCCGAAGGCGGAAATCGAAGGCGAAATGGGCGACTCGCTGCCGGGTCTGCAAGCGCGTCTTATGTCGCAGGCGCTGCGCAAGCTCACCGGCACCATCAAGCGTACGAACTGTCTCGTCATCTTTATCAACCAGATCCGCATGAAGATCGGCGTCATGTTCGGCAATCCGGAAACCACCACGGGTGGTAACGCGTTGAAGTTCTATTCGTCGGTGCGTCTGGACATTCGCCGTATCGGCTCCATCAAAAAGAACGACGAAGTCATCGGCAATGAAACGCGCGTGAAAGTTGTGAAGAACAAAGTGTCGCCGCCGTTCCGCGAAGCCATCTTCGACATTCTGTATGGCGAAGGCATTTCGCGGCAGGGCGAGATCATTGACCTGGGTGTGCAGGCCAAACTCGTCGACAAGGCGGGTGCCTGGTACAGCTACAACGGCGATCGTATCGGTCAGGGCAAGGACAACACGCGTGAATTCCTGCGCGAGAATCCGGACATCGCGCGCGAGATCGAGAACAAGATCCGCAAATCGCTGGGTGTCGCCGCGCTCGGCGAAGCGGTTGCCATGAGCGCGGAAGCGGCCGACGAAGAGTAAGTCTCAAGTCGTTACCATGCGTCGCGGTTACCATGCGTTACCATGCGTAATAGCCGGTTCGGACCGAAGACTGGCGGGCAGGGCGGAACGCCTGCCCGTGCATATGGTTCGAACCGTGCGACCGACTCAAACGATGCAGATGATGTGAATGGCGAAGCCGCTTCCGGCTTTGCCTCCTCCAATCACGCTGCACCCGATGCGAGCGCCGGGAGTGCCGAACGCACGCAGCGTCTCGAGCACGCCCGTACATTGCTCAGGTAAGCGACCGAGCGGCCGAAAGCTGTTCTCGCCGCGCATCGACGTGATACTCGCCACGCTGCCAATACCGCAAGAGCGGACGGCAACCACGGCGTGCGTCATGCAGGCAACGTGCAACCCAAGCCTCCAGCCGCAACTCCCGAACCCTTCATCAATCCCTACGATGACGCCGATCCATTCGAGCCATTCGAACAATGCGCGCCGTCGAATCCTGACTCCTCAGGCATCGATTCCGTCGGAGCCAGTGAAACGGTCTACAGCCGTTCGAGCGAGCGCAAGCGCAAGACCTCCGTCAAGGAAGCACGCAACGCGCGCCGCCCGCAACCGTCGCTCAAAGACCGCGCGCTCGGATTCCTCTCCCGCCGCGAATACTCGCGTGCCGAACTGTCCCGCAAGCTGCGCTCATACGCCGAAGAAGCCGACGCGCTCGAAAAGGTGCTCGACGATCTGGAGCACGATGGCTGGCTCTCGAGCGAGCGCTTCGTGGAAAGCGTCGTGCACCGGCGGGCATCGCGCATGGGCGGGGCGCGCATCGTCAGTGGACTGAAGCGGCATGCAGTCGGCGACGCGCTGATCAGCGACACCGCGGGCAAGCTCGCACAAACCGAGACGGCCCGTGCCCAGGCCGTGTGGGACAAGAAGTTCGGCACCCCGCCCGAGACGCCGGCCGAACGCGCGAAGCAGGCACGCTTTCTCGCCGCGCGCGGTTTTCCGAGCAGCACAATCGGCAAGGTGCTCAAGGGCGGCGACGAAGACTGGACAGACGAATTCACCGACGACTGAGCCGAGCAGCACGCTGGCCAGATGGCCGACGTCAGCGGCAAAACCGCACGCGACGCAAAGTCGCGAATCCTAAATCCGCACGCTCGTTCCCATCATCAGGGACATCCCGGGCTTGAAATACTCACTATGCTAAAATTCTACGGTTTTCTCCGTGCCGGCTCCGATCCAGCATGCCTCTTTCCTCGCCTGCTTCCCGACAATTGCGCCACCGTCGCGCGATTCGGCTGGAGGCCTTCGAGCGAGACGACGGGCTCTGGGACATCGAAGCCTGCCTAACCGATGAGAAGCCGCGCGATGTCCCACTCGCGACAGGCATTCGGCCAAATAGTCTGCCGATCCATGAACTCTGGCTGCGCATCACCATCGATCGCGAATTCGCCATCGTCGACGCCGAAGCGGCGTCGGTGTGGGCGCCGTATGGTCGGCTGTGCGTGGAGTCGAATTCGGCGTATCGCAAGCTTATTGGACTCAATCTCTTACGAAGCTTTCGCCGCGAAGCCAATGACGCGCTGCGCGGCGGCGTTGGCTGCACGCACATATCACCGAACTGTGCGCGGTCTTGCCGACCACGGCCATTAGGCATTCGCGGGCGATGTGTGGAGCACTGAGACCGGCAGCCCATCATTCTCGCGAGCCGATGAGGAAGCAGGCGCTGACGCAGAACAGCCGCCGTTTCAACTCGATCGCTGTCATGCATTGCGTTTCGACGGTCCGGCCGTCGAAGAGCATTACCCACGCTGGTTCAATCACGTGCCCGGGGAGCGGCGAAACAGGCCGGACAAATAGCGCGCGCCTCGAAGGTATCGTGCGTGGCGGCCAGCATCGCCGGAAGCATCCGGCCTCCAAAAAATTCGATGGAGTCAGCAGTTCAAGCCAATCCAAATCGAAGTTCACTCCAACTCTCAGACTGAAGGAATCACGCATGAAGATTCACGAGTACCAGGGTAAGGAAATCCTGCGGAAATTCGGCGTCACGGTCCCGCGCGGCAAACCCGTGTTCTTGGTGGATGATGCGGTCAAAGCTGCGGAAGAGCTCGGCGGCCCGGTTTGGGTCGTCAAGGCGCAAATTCACGCCGGCGGCCGCGGTAAGGGCGGCGGCGTGAAGGTCGCGAAGTCGATCGATCAGGTGCGCGAATACGCGAACCAGATCCTCGGTATGCAGCTCGTCACGCACCAGACCGGTCCGGAAGGCCAGAAGGTCAACCGTCTCCTGATCGAAGAAGGCGCGGACATCAAGAGGGAACTCTACGTTGGCCTCGTGCTCGACCGCGTTTCGCAGAAGATCGTCGTGATGGCGTCGAGCGAAGGCGGCATGGACATCGAGGAAGTCGCTGAAAAGACTCCCGAACTGCTGCACAAGTTCGCCGTCGAACCGACGACCAGCCTGCAAGACAAGGACGCGGACGACCTCGCCCGCAAGATCGGCATTCCGGACGCATCGATCCCGCAAGCGCGCGCGATCCTGCAAGGTCTGTACAAGGCGTTCTACGAGACGGATGCATCGCTCGCGGAAATCAACCCGCTGATCGTGACCGGCGACGGCAAGGTCATCGCGCTGGACGCCAAGTTCAACTTCGACGCCAACGCACTGTTCCGTCACCCGGAAATCGTCGTGTACCGCGATCTGGACGAAGAAGATCCGGCTGAAGTCGAAGCATCGAAGTTCGATCTCGCGTACATCTCGCTCGACGGCAATATCGGCTGCCTGGTGAACGGTGCGGGTCTGGCAATGGCGACGATGGACACCATCAAGCTGTTCGGCGGGGAGCCTGCCAACTTCCTCGACGTCGGCGGCGGTGCAACGACCGAGAAGGTGACCGAAGCCTTCAAGCTGATGCTGAAGAACCCGAACCTGAAGGCGATCCTCGTGAACATCTTCGGCGGCATCATGCGCTGCGACGTGATCGCAGAAGGCGTGATCGCGGCGTCGAAGGCCGTGCATCTGCAAGTGCCGCTCGTCGTGCGCATGAAGGGCACGAACGAAGACCTCGGCAAAAAGATACTGGCGGACTCGGGCCTGCCGATCATCTCGGCCGACAGCATGGAAGAAGCCGCGCAGAAGGTCGTTGCGGCAGCCGAGGGCAAGTAAGCGCTCGCGCTTTCCTGTCCAAGCGTTCACCAGATACAAATGGCGGCGTGCGCTTACGCGTTGCGACGCCAAACGAACAGAGGTCACTACATGTCGATTCTGATCAACAAAGACACGAAGGTCATCACGCAGGGCATCACCGGCAAGACCGGCCAGTTCCACACGCGCGCTTGCCGTGAATACGCGAACGGCCGCGAAGCGTACGTCGCGGGCGTGAACCCGAAAAAGGCCGGCGAAGATTTGGAAGGCATTCCCATCTACGCATCGGTCAAGGAAGCGAAGGCCGAAACCGGCGCGACCGTTTCGGTCATCTACGTGCCGCCTGCGGGCGCAGCCGCCGCGATCTGGGAAGCCGTCGAGGCCGATCTCGATCTCGCCATCTGCATCACGGAAGGCATTCCGGTTCGCGACATGCTGGAAATCAAGGACCGCATGCGCCGCGAAAACCGCAAGATGCTGCTGCTCGGACCGAACTGCCCCGGCACTATCACGCCGGACGAGCTGAAGATCGGCATCATGCCGAGCCACAGCCATCGCAAGGGCCGTATCGGCGTCGTGTCGCGGTCGGGCACGCTGACGTATGAAGCAGTCGGCCAACTGACGGCGCTGGGCCTCGGCCAGTCGTCGGCGGTCGGTATCGGCGGCGATCCGATCAACGGTCTGAAGCACATCGACATGGTGAAGATGTTCAACGACGATCCGGACACGGACGCCGTCATCATGATCGGCGAGATCGGCGGTCCGGACGAAGCAAACGCCGCTTACTGGATCAAGGACAACATGAAGAAGCCGGTTGTCGGCTTCATCGCGGGCGTGACGGCGCCCCCGGGCAAGCGCATGGGCCATGCAGGCGCGCTGATCTCGGGCGGCGCGGATACGGCTGACGCCAAGCTGGAAATCATGGACGCGTGCGGCATCAAGGTCACGAAGAACCCGTCCGAGATGGGCCGTTTGCTCAAGTCGGTCATCTAAAGGCAGGCTGAGCGGAAACTTGCGGCGGGGTTTGGTACTCTTACCGAATACTTTCGTCAAAGTTTGTCGAAGGCGAGGGAACACAGGCTTCCTCACCTTTTTTCGTTCAGAGTCCATGGTCGAATTTTTCGCGACGCTCCATTGGGGCACGGTCCTTCAGATCATCGTCATCGACATCCTGCTCGGTGGCGACAACGCGGTCGTGATCGCGCTCGCGTGCCGCAATTTGCCCGATGGGCAGCGCACGCGCGGCATCGTGCTCGGCACGCTCGGGGCGATCGTGCTGCACGTGTTGCTGATCGCGTTCGCTGTCGTGCTGCTCGACATTCCGTTTCTCAAATTCGTCGGCGGACTGCTGCTGTGGATCGGCGCGAAGCTGATGCAGCCCGATCACGACGATCACCGGATCGACGCCTCCGACAAGCTGTGGTCGGCGGTGAAGACCATCGTTGTCGCGAATGCGGTGATGAGCCTCGACAACGTGATCGCCGTCGCGGGCGCGGCGGAGGCGGCCGATCCGCAGCATCGGTTCGTGCTCGTGGTGTTCGGCTTAATCGTCAGCATTCCGCTGATCGTGTGGGGCAGCACGCTGGTCTTGAAGCTGCTCGACCGCTTTCCCGTAGTCGTGTTGCTCGGCGCGGGGCTGCTCGGGTGGATCGGCGGCGGGTTGATCATCAACGATCCGTTCATCGATCGCTGGCCCGCGCTCAATACTGACTTCGTCATCTATCTGGTGCATGCGATCGGCGCGGTGTTCGTGGTGTCGGTCGGCTGGCGGCTCAAGCGTCGCGCGCTCGACGCCGCCAAACGTGCGACGAGCTGACGCCGTGCAATTGGCTAGGCCTTCCGGCTGACTGCCGGAATCGCGCTTTCCTCAATACGATCGAAGCGTCCTGTCCACATTGCGTGGCAGGCGCTTTTTTCTTATCGAGGTGGCAATGACGACGACTTGGATGGTGAGCGCAGCCGGCGAACGACGCGGCATGGGCGTGTGGCTGCGCGGTGTGCGGAAGAGGGCGGCAAGAGGCTTCACGCTGATCGAACTGATGATCGTGCTGGCGATCGTCGGCGTGATCGCGGCGTATGCGATTCCCGCCTATCAGGACTATTTAGCGCACAGTCGGGTGGGCGAGGGCATGGCGCTCGGGGCGTCGGCGGGGCTCGCGGTCGCGGAGAATTCATCGAGCGGTGCGGATCTCGCGAGCGGTTACGCGTCGCCGCCGGGCACGCGCAACGTCGAATCGATTCACGTCGATAGCGACACGGGGCAGATTACCGTCGCGTTATACGACGCGCGTCGCGCCGGCGGGATCGAACACGCTCGTGCTCGTGCCGTCCGCGCCCGACACCGCGGACACACCGACCGCGCGCGTTCCGCTCGCACGCGGATCGATTCAGGCGGGCACCTTGACTTGGGAATGCTTCGCGGGCGGCAAGGCGGCATCGTTGCTGCTGGCACCGGGCGCGGGACCGATTCCCACAGACTCGGCCACGCTTGCAGCCAATCTTGCGTCGCCCGAGTACCGCACGTGACGATAACGCGGTGAACGCGTGAACGCGCACGGCGGCGGACCCGAAAGCAGGGCATGCGGCCGTGCCTTTGGTTCAGCAAAGAACTTGTGAACGAAAGCGATATCGACTGGAGTATTTCGTGCAAAATGCTAGGTTGCGCCGCATTTGCCGCGCATGTGCCGATGTGCGCCGGACAGCGAGGGCAAAGTTTTGTATAGTGCGCCGGTTGCCGACGTTCCCAGCTCCTCATGCCTTCTCGATACGCGCGTTTTCTCTGCTTTGCCGTCCTGTGTCTTGCATTGACGATCCCCTTCGGCGTCGTCAACCACACCTATCCGATTCCGACTTTCTACGCCGAATTCAGTGCGCTCGCGTTGTATCTCGCGCTGGGCGGGACCGTCGCATTGCTGGTGCGCGTATCGGAGTCGCGCGTGCCGTTCGCCTCGCCGATGATCGCGCTAATGCCGCTTGCGTTCGGCTTGCTGCTCATCGCACAGACGGTGCTGCTGCCGATCGCGCAGCCGTCGATGAACTGGCTCGGCAGCGCGTACCTGCTTGCGTCGTTCGTAACCGTCCATACGGGCTTTGGGTTGGTGCGGGCGGGCTTGTCGGAGAAGGCTTTGCGCATCGGCGCGGCGGCGTTGATGGTCGGTGGACTGTTCGCGGTGTTCTGCCAGATCGTGCAACTGTTTCATGCCGAGGTGAAGTTCACGCCTTTCGTGGTCGCCTACAACGTGATGGTCGAGCGCCGGCCGTTCGGCAACATGGCGCAGGCGAATCACCTGGCGACCGTGATCGCGTTCGCGCTCACCGGCGCGCTGTATTTCGTGCAGGCGCGCCGTTTGCCGCTCGTTTTGTGGATCGTGCTGTCGGTGGTGTATTCGCTGGGGCTCGCGCTGACGGTGTCGCGCGGGCCGTGGTTGCAGACGGCGGTGATCATCGTCGGCGGATTCTGGATGGCTTTCGTGCAAGGACGCAAGGTGGCGTCCGAAGGGTTCGACGGCCCGGGCCGGCGCGATTTGCGCGCGTGGCTCGTTCCGATGCTGCTGGGAGCGGTGTTCGTCGCCGTGAACGTGGCCGTGCGGTGGGCGAATGTGCGGTACGACTTCGGGCTGGGGCAGTCGGCAGCCGAGCGCATACAGGATGCGGATCAGGTCGCACCGCGTCTTGCGCTGTGGAAATACGGCTGGACGATGTTCAAGACGCATCCGATGCTGGGCATCGGCTGGGACGAATTTCCGCGCTATCAGTTCGATATGGTGCGGGAACTAGGCGGCGTCGAGATCGCGAACAACGCGCATGATATCTTCATCGATCTGCTTGCGAAGACGGGCGCGCTCGGCATGGCGATACTCGCGTTCGGCATCGTGCTGTGGCTGATCCGCGCGCTGCGCGCGCCGCAAACCGCCGCGCGCATTTTCGGGCTGTCGTTGTTGGGCGTGCTGATGATGCATGCGCTGGTCGAGTATCCGCAGCAGTACATGTTCTTTCTGATGCCCGCGATGCTCGTCATCGGTTTGCTGGAGACGCTTGCCATCCAGCTGGTCGCGCGACCGTTCTCATGTGGCTTATATGTGCTGCTCGTGCTGGGCGGGTTGATCGCGCTTTATCCGACGCTGCGCGACTACAACCGTGCCGAAGTGCTTTACTACGGCGCACGTTCGGCGGAGCAGTATCGCGACGATCCGTCCTTCCTCTTTACCGCGTGGGGCGAGTACGGCGCGGCGACGCTGCTGCCGATCAACGGGCAGGATCTGGAGATGAAGCTGGCCATGCATCGCAAGGCGATCGCGTTGTTGCCGGGCGAGACGGTGCTGCGGCGTTATGCCGTGCTGCAGGCGCTCGCGGGTCAGCGCGAGGCCGCGCTGGATACCATGGCGCGCCTGAAGATTTTCGCGACCGAGTTGCACGACTGGCCCAAGCAACTGGAGTCCACCATGCAGATGGTGGATGAGGTGGGCAAGCCGCTGGCTTTGTTCAAGGCGGATCTCGTCAGGCTGTATGGGCAGCCGGTGGCGGGAGCGGATGCGGGTGAAGAGGACGAGTGATTTGCGTCATGGCGGCGGACTTGCGTGGCGCAATACAGCCTTACTTCCCCGTCACCCAATCCCCCGATTTCCCGCCCTGCTTCTCCATTACCCGCACGTCGGTGATCGTCATCCCGCGATCCACCGCCTTGCACATGTCGTAAATCGTCAGCAATCCGATCTGAACGGCCGTCAGCGCTTCCATCTCCACGCCGGTGCGCCCGACCGTCTCCACTCGCACTTCGCAATGCACGGCCGGCCGCGTTTCGTCGATTTCGAATTCCACCGCGACGCTCGTCAACGCCAGCGGATGACACAGCGGAATCAGATCGGCGGTCTTCTTCGCGCCCTGAATCGCCGCGATGCGCGCCACGCCCAGCACGTCGTCTTTCTTCGCGTGGCCTTCGCGGATCAGCGCAAGCGTGGGTTCCAGCATGACGATGGAACCGCGCGCGCCCGCGATGCGCCGCGTCTCGTTCTTCGCGCCGACATCCACCATGTGCGCTTCGCCGGATGCATCGAAATGGGTCGGCAAAGACCTGCGCGTCGCGGGTTACTACGCATTCGCGCGTTTGCGCCAGAATGGACCGAAGGGTTACGCGGACGGACTCGATCTGACGGCGGCCCTGATCGAACATTTCGGCGATACGCTGCATCCCTCCCGTGCCGTAGCAAAGAAGGGGCAATGGACATGCTCGCGACCGCGCGCATGATCGATCTGCTCGATGCCCGTGGCGCATTCGCCTCTGCCGACCTGGAACGCGCGATCACAGTACTAGACGTCATCATCGGGCACACGAGCACATGGCCCGAGGCCGAGCGCCCGAACCTGCAAGCACTGGTCACGCGTTTCGAACGCAGAGACGACGCTCTTCAGAGCGCCGAACCGAGCGCCACGCCGCCCATCGCCAGCGCATCCAAGCTGCCGCCTGCCGGTCCGATTGCATCGAAGCAGGCCTTGCTCGATCAGGTTCGCACGATGGTCGCATGGCTGCGCAACGAGGAAAACGGCTATCTGCCGGCGGCATGGCTCGTGCGCACCATCAGTTGGGACACGATTCACGAGCTGCCGCCGGCCGACGCGAGTGGGCGCACGCGGGTCGAGCCCCCGCGCGGCGAACTGCGCCAGCAGTTCAAGCGTCTCGTGCTGTAAAAACAGTGGAACGAATTGCTGGAGCGTGTGGACGCGGCGTTCATGGAAGGCACCCATCACCTTTAGTTCGATCTCCAATTCCTTCAGCACGTCGCGCTCAATTACCTCGGCGCGCCCCATGACGGTTGGCGCGACCTTCTGCGTACGGACCTCGCGCTGTTCCTCGAAAGGGTGCCCAGCATCGAACGGCTTTGCTTCGGCGACGGCACGCCCTTCGCGGATAACACCACGCTCGAATGGATCGCACGTCATGCCGTGGTGCGCGATCTCGAAGCGGGCGAGAACGTCGCGGCGCTGCTAGTTTCGGCCGGTGGCGAAGCAGACCAGACAGGCGACTGGCCGCAGATCGAAACAGGCACGCGAGCTCAACGCGCGCGATGGCCTGGAGGCTGCTTCGCATGGCTGGAGGCGCTCCCCGGCATAGCGCTTCTGCAACGGCTGGTGATGGCACGTATCGCGGCAGCGGCAGGCCGCGATGACACTGCGCTCGCGTTACTCACCGAACTCGATGCGGCGGCGCGCAGTGTGCCGCTCATCCGTTGGGAACCGGCGCTGATCTTCGATGTGAAACAACAGTTGCTGCTCGCACTCAAGGCCATGAGTACCCGCAAGGATGCAGACAAGAGCGCACTCACGAACCGCGTCGGCGAACTGCGCGGCGAACTGACCGTGCTCGATCCTGCGCATGCGCTGAGCCTGCAATGAGCACTGGTCGATAGGTGCTAAGCACGACAATTCAGATGAACAACGATCCATCGACCTGCGACGATAGCGACGTACATGCCACGCAATATGGCGCCCCCGTACTGCGCTACTACGAAGCCGAAATGCGTTATTTGCGCGAGGCCGGGCGCACGTTCGCGCGTGCGCACCCTGATCGGACGCGCATGCTCGACTTCGACCGCATCGGCGATCGAGATCCGTACGTCGAACGCCTGTACGAGGGCTTCGCGTTTCTGACCAGAAGACTCCAGCAGAAGCTGGACGACGAGTTGCCTGAACTGACCGAGGAACTCGTGAGCCTGTTGTGGCCGCACTATCTGCGGATGATTCCATCGCTCTCGATCGTGGAACTGATTCCGCTCGCCGGGAAGCATCGACGCAGCTAACACGTGCCCACCGGCGTTCCCGTGCGGGCCGTGCCGATCTCCGTGCCGAAGGGGCAGCGAAGGCGGTGCACCGGCGATCGTGCAATGCATGATCGCACGACGTAACCGGTCGAGCTGCATCCGTTGCGGCTGTTGCAGGCCGGGCCATTCGTGCGCTCCGACGGCCGTTCGGTGATCCGGCTCGGCTTCGAACTCGACCACTCCGCTGATCGTAGGGAAACGGATGTTTCGTATTTACGGCAACGTTGAACCAGCCGGTTGTATTCATCGATTCAGGCGCAAACAGCGGCAGATTCATCGTGAGTGAGGCTTTACGCCTGGATTTCCGGTCCACCAGGGTGTTGCGCCTGGGCCTGCGGCCCGCTTTCCCCCATTACGGGCGAACCTGTGCCATCAATCGCTTGCGCGAAAGATAAACGTTGGTCAACGCCAGCGC
>LFLF01000126.1 GCA_001184395.1 Candidatus Paraburkholderia calva
GTTTGGTTGGAGCAAGACAGTCGGGAGGATTCGGCAGGCGATGTATCGAGGACTGAAGCGCGTCGACCAATTCTTTCTGCTGATCCAGGCAGCTTACAACCTGACGCGCATGGGAACGCTGGCCGCTTGGGCGGCATGAGAGCGACCGCCGAAAAGAATGCGACATTAGCAGCACCTGAATCAACGAAGTCCGGCGTTAAATTAGTTGGGTCTGAACGTCGCGTTGGCTCTTTCGAATGAGTAGGCGCACATTCAAAAAGACTATTTCAACACAGCCTGCTAGACCATGCCGCGCTCAACGCGGTGCTGAACTCGCACTGCCGCCCGTACTTCGAGGATGGGAAAGCCGTCGCGACGACCTTCAGGTGCCATTTGTCTTTTATCTAGCCGAACCGCGAGCGCCGGCCAGCGCTCGGCCATAGCGCGAAAAGACCCGGACTCACACTCTCTCGCGCCACCTCCACCATCGCATCGAGCATGCGATCGAATTCCAGCGATTTATCGAAGAAATGGCGCACGCCGTACTACAGACAGCGCTCGCGATACGCCGGCAGCGCATGATTAGTCAGCACCGCGACGAACGCCGCCTGCGCGCGCCCCGTTTCACGTCGAGGCCGCTCGCATGTCGGTCATGCGCGGCCCTCTCATCGCGGTACGTCTTGCGCCTATTCAGGCGCGACGCCATTCGGCCAAACCCAGCTAGTCGATCAAACCATTCTTGATCGCGTAATACGTGAGATCGGCATTGTTCGCGAGCCGCATTTTCTCCAGTACGCGCGCGATACGTGCTCACCGTCTTGACCGACAGATGCAATTCCTCCGCGATCTCGGTCGGAATCCGCCCGACCGCAAGCTTGCAAAAAATCTGAAACTCTCGCTCAGACAAGCTTTCGTGCGAACGCTCGGCAGCGGGCTTGTCGAGTTTGTCGGCGGCAGGTCACGCATCAGCCATTGCGGCCTTCCAGCAGATCGGCCATGTCGTCGGCGTGCTCTTCCTCGACGATGAGAATTTCCTCGAAGATACGGCGCGTCGTGACATCCTTGTCGCCCAGATAACGAATGATCTCGCGATATGTATCGATGGCGATGCGTTCCGCTATCAGGTTCTCGCGGATCATGTCGATCAGGTCGCGGCTTTCCTGATACTCCGAATGCGAACGCGACGCGAGGCTGTCCGGCGCGAAGTTCGGCTCGCCGCCGAGCTGCACGATGCGCTCGGCGAGCGTGTCCGCGTGTTGTTGCTCCTCGTTGGCGTGTTCGAGGAAATCTTGCGCGACGGCTTCCGAATGGATGCCCTTCGCCATGAAGTAGTGACGCTTGTAGCGCAGCGTGCAGACGATTTCCGTCGCCAGCGAGTCGTTCAGCAGCTTGAGCACGGTCTGGCGATCGGCGCCGTAGCTGGGCGTCACCGGACCTTCGTCCATGTGCTGCCGCGCGTCGTTGCGAATCTTCTCGACGTCGATGACGAATGCGCTCTTCGAGTCGTTCGACGCAGCCTTTACAGCAGACGATTTGGACATTTGATCCGCTCCTAAAGAGATGGAAATGTTGGCGATCGCTGGAGCAGGTCGTGCGCGCGGCACTCGCCGCCATCGCTCATAGCGCCCTGCTATCTAAACAGATGCCTTGACGCATGCGCCATGCCCGCTCGTGCAAAAAGTCCGTCGCGTTCAGGCAAAAAACCCTCGCGGGCGGCCAGGCGCGAGGGTCAATGTGCCGTCAGGTTCGGAACACGCCGAGCAGCAACGTGACCACGAACACCACGAGAAAGATGAAGAACAGGATCTTGGCGATTTCGGCCGCGCCCGCTGCAATGCCTGTGAAACCGAACACGGCGGCGATGATGGCGATGACGAAAAATACAGCGGCGTAGTGAAGCATGGGACCTCCTTATCTGCTGCCTGTTTACTGTTACGACGAATGACGAGGTTCAAAAGACGCTATGCGCCGGCTTCACCCCGCGCTAATCGATCGCTTTCTTCGTGATGACGAAACCGAGCACCAGAAACACGACGCACAGAATCAGGAACAGCACGAACAGGAATTTGGCGATGGCGGCAACGCCGGCGGCGACGCCTGTGAAGCAGAGCAGACTGGCGATCACCGCCACGATGGCGAAGAACAAAGCCCATTTCAGCATGATCGTTACCCGTAGAATTGGATGGTGAGCTCATGCTAGCCGGGCGTGTCCGGCGGCGCATTCGGGCTAGCTCCTTTTTTGCTGTGAGAATCGACTGACATGCGCTTTCAAATCGGTTACATCACGTCGTTGCGGACGTTCCAGGCCGATCCGGCGCACCAGCCATCGACCCTTTGCAGCATGAGCCACGTACCGCGCGCCGCTTTTACCGACCTGTCCGATCTCACGCCCGGGACCAGCGCACCCGCGATCTCCGCGTCTCCTGCGTCATCGAAGACAGCGACAACGAGGCTTGCGCGACGCGCCACCCGCATCAACGACTGGATGCGCCGCTACAGCCGGCTGGTCGCGATGACGGTCACCATTGTCATTACCGTGGGCGGGCTGGTGATTCTCGAGTCGGGGCGCATGCGTATCGCGTCGGAATACGAGACCGCGCTGGACGCCGAGGGCGCCACCGCGCAACTCTCCGCGTTCGCCGCCGATATCGCCACGCTCACCGCTGAGGAACGCGCCTACGGGCTGAGACCGGACTCTGTCTACAAGGACCGTGCCGCCACGCAGCAGCGGGTGAAACACACGCTCGCCGTGATGGACGCCTACTATCGCCGCCTCGGCAACGACACGGCGCTCACGAGCTTCGCGCAGGTCATCGACGACGATGAAATCGAACGCGGCGCGGTGCGTTTCGTCGTGCCATCGGCCGTCGACGATCCGGCGGCACATGCCCGCGCTCTCGCACTGCCACCGCCCGACAGCGGCGCGACGCTCGACGCGGCGCTATCGCTCCTGCGCCTGAACGAAGACCAACGCGCGCAGCAGGCGTTGGATGCGAGTCGCGCCGATCAGCGCATCTCAACGCTATGCGTAGGCGCGCTGTGCGCGTTGAACATCGTGTTGTTCGTGCTGCTGTTCGCAATTTGGGCATCCAGCTCGACAAACAGGATCGCGTGCAGAAGAAGCTCATCACGCAACAGGAAGAACTGGACCGGCTCGTCTTCGAGCGGACGCGTCAACTCGAAGCGCTCGCGTGGCACCTGCAGTCCGTCAGCGAAAACGAGAAGACCGAACTCGCGCGCGAACTGCACGACGAACTCGGCTCGATCCTGACTGCAAGCAAGATGGATGTCGCCTGGGTGCGAAACTGGCTCAGGGAAAGCGAACCGGCGATGGCCGACAAGCTCGCGCGCGCTCGGCAATCTGGACCAGGGCATTGCGCTCAAGCGGCGCATCATCGAGGATATGCGGCCGACTGTACTCGCGAACTTCGGTCTCGTCACCGCTCTGCGTTCGCTGGCAGACGACGCCGCGCAGCGCAACGGCTGGACGCTCGAATTCCAACTGCCCGACGACGACGTGAAACGCGGCGAGGCGATCGAGATCGCGCTTTTCCGCGTCGCGCAGGAAACGCTCACCAATGCGGCGAAGTACGCGCAGGCGAGCCGCATCCATGTGGCGCTCCCGCTGGATGCGGCTCGCGTGTCGCTGCATATTGCCGACGATGGCATCGGCATTCAGCCGGGCGACCTCGAACGCACGCATAGGCACGGACTGGTCGGCATACGTCAGCGCGTGTCGGCGCGCAGCGGACGCTTCGAGATCGAGCGCGCGATTTCGCACGGCACGAGCATTCGCGTATCGATGCCGCGCGAGCGGCTCAATGCCTTACCCGAGGTGAACGCAAACGCGTAGGACGATACCTACACGAAGTACGGACACACCACCGACACGAAAACGCGAGCCGGCCTACAGTTTCGGACAATGCGCTTTTTATGATTGTTCTTACGGGAGCGGGCCTTCGACTCCATTCGTGCAGCGGCGGGCCGACCCAGATACACTGCACCGGCGCGATATGCGTTGCGCCTTTCAACTCCAAGAGGAATACACATGACTCGACTTATCGCTCTGCTGCTGCTCGCAGGCACGGCCGTCCTCGCGGGCTGTAACACCATGGCCGGTGCGGGCCAAGACATCTCGAAGGGCGGTAACGCCATCACGAATTCGGCCGAGAAGCACAGCGACTGATCGACCTCCCATAGCGTTGATGTAGTTCCCTGTCTTGCCGCCACGCCGTGTGGTGGCTTTTTTCGTTCGCGCTGCGGGAACGCGGCCCCTCAGACTAGTCCACGCCGCCGGTAATCGAACCAGAACGACAGGCCAACCGACAGCAGGATGACGACGGTCGCGATGATGGTCCGTTGCGTCACGATCTCGCCGAGCAGCACCGCGACGACCGGATTCACATACAGGCAGCTCGTCGCGACGATCGTGCTCGTATTGCAGATCAGGAAATTGTATGCGACGTAGGCGGCCATCGAGCCAATCACGACGAGATACAGAAATGACGCGCCCGCGCCCAGGCCGACATGCGTGAGCCGCTCGCCCGACGCCAGCGCGATGACCGTCGCGATCAGCCTGCCAAGGCCGATTTGCAGCGACGTCGACATCAAAAGGTCCGAGGGCTGCGGCAGACGGCTCGCCAGATGCGCGCCGCCCGCCCAGAAGACCGCCGCGCACAGGATCGCGAGCGTGCCGAAGGTCAAACTCGGCGAAGGATCGCCGTGATTCAGCAACACGATGCCGCCCAGACCTAGCGCCACCGCGAACCACTCGCCCCGCGCAACGCCGCGCCCGGACAGCGCCGTGAAAATGGTGGCGAAAGTAGCACGGTGGCGACCATCACGGCGGCCGTACCGGTGCCGACCGTACGTATGCCCCAAGCCATCATCCCCCTGGAGAGCCCTTCGAGCAGCGTACCGACGATCGCCGCATTGCGCACTTCGGGCGCGCTCGGCCACTGGGCCTTGCGATGCACCGCGATCACGAACAGGCCGATGCCCACGAACAAGTTGCGCAAGCCGCCCAGCATGAGCGGCGGAAACGACTCGAGTGCCAGATGGATGCCGAGATAGGTCGATCCCCACACGAGATAGACCACGGCGAGCGCAAGCGCGACCTGCCCCTTGAACGAAGGCGGCGCGCGAAACGGAAAACGGTCGGGGAAACTGAACGGCAGACGCGGCGGCGGAACGGCGGACATGCGTTACTCCGCGTGTGCCGGGCGAAAACACCTGGCGGCTGATACGAGATCACGGGACGCAAAAACGAAGCGCGCCGGAGAGTCGGCGCTCAGGGCGGAACACGCAGTGCAGAACGGCATCGGACAGAACGAAAGGAAGTGCGCGAGAGCTTGTGAGGGCTTGTGAGAGTGGGCAGCGTCATCGGGGAAAACACCGAACGCGCGGCGCCCGACGTTATGCAGTAAGCGCCCTGTGCGAGAGTACCCTGGCAAACAAAGTTCGCATGAGGTTGCCAAGACGCCACGTCCCAGTGTAACGTGTCGGCTGCTAACGTAGGGGTCCTGAGTTGCGCATCGTGGTTTTAGCCCGTTTGTTTGGCGAATCGCTTCGCGCGGCGTGGGTGAGAAATACCCTTTGAACCTGATCTGGATAATGCCAGCGCAGGGAAGCGTTCGAGTCCGGCGGCTTTTTCGCATCATCCACGCCACTTCTTCCGGACCCGTACCTTTCCATCTCGTTCCTCCCTGTTTAGCTCCTGAATCAGCCGAGCGCGCCTTTGCTCGTGCTGGAACTTTGATGTCCACACAGGAGATACAGCACATGAATGCCAACCCGAAGTTCATCTCCGAGAACGCCGTCGTCGATGCCGCCGCCATCGCGCCGCTGCCGAATTCGCGCAAGGTCTATGTCGAGGGCTCGACGCCCGACATCCGCGTGCCGATGCGCGAGATCACGCAGTCCGACACACCCGACGGCTTCGGCCGCGAGAAGAACCCGCCCGTCTACGTATACGACACGTCCGGCCCGTACACGGATCCGGACGCAAAAATCGATATCCGCTCCGGCCTGCCGGCCCTGCGCGGCGCGTGGATCGACAAGCGCGGCGACACGGAAGAACTCGCCGGGCTCTCCAGCGAGTTCGGCCGCGAGCGCGCCGCCGATCCCAAGACCGCCGAACTGCGCTTCCCCGATCTGCATCGCAAGCCGCGCCGCGCGCTCAACGGCAAAAACGTCTCGCATATGCACTACGCGCGACAAGGCATCATCACGCCGGAGATGGAGTACATCGCGATTCGCGAGAACCAGCGGCGCGCGGAGTATCTCGAAAGCCTGAAGAACAGCGGCCCGAACGGCGAAAAGCTCGCCAAGATGATGGGCCGTCAGCATCCCGGCCAGGCGTTCGGCAAGGACGCGCTCAAGGAAATCACACCGGAGTTCGTGCGCGAGGAAGTGGTGCGCGGCCGCGCGATTATTCCCGCCAACATCAATCACCCGGAAAGCGAGCCGATGATCATCGGCCGCAACTTCCTCGTGAAGATCAACGCGAACATCGGCAATTCGGCGGTGACGTCCTCCATTGGCGAGGAAGTGGACAAGATGACGTGGGCGATCCGCTGGGGTGGCGACACGGTGATGGATCTCTCCACCGGCAAGCACATTTACGAAACGCGTGAGTGGATCATCCGCAATTCGCCAGTGCCGATCGGCACGGTGCCGATCTATCAGGCGCTGGAAAAGGTCAACGGTAACGCCGAAGACCTGACATGGGAAATCTTCCGAGACACGCTCATCGAGCAGGCAGAGCAAGGCGTCGATTACTTTACGATCCACGCAGGCGTGCGCCTGCAATACGTGCCGCTGACCGCCAACCGCATGACGGGCATCGTTTCGCGCGGCGGCTCGATCATGGCGAAGTGGTGCCTCGCGCACCACAAGGAAAGCTTCATCTACGAGCACTTCGAAGACATCTGCGAAATTATGAAGCAATACGATGTCTCGTTCTCGCTCGGCGATGGCCTCCGACCCGGCTCCATCTACGACGCCAACGACGAAGCGCAACTCGGCGAACTGAAGACGCTCGGCGAACTCACGCAGATCGCGTGGAAGCACGACGTGCAGGTGATGATCGAAGGCCCCGGCCATGTGCCTATGCAGCTCATCAAGGAGAACATGGACCTGCAACTCGAATGGTGCGACGAAGCGCCATTCTACACGCTCGGGCCGCTGACCACCGACATCGCGCCGGGTTACGACCACATCACCTCGGGCATCGGCGCCGCAATGATCGGCTGGTTCGGCACCGCGATGCTCTGCTACGTGACACCGAAGGAACACCTCGGTTTGCCGAACAAGGACGACGTGAAGGAAGGCATCATCACGTACAAGCTGGCGGCGCACGCGGCAGATCTGGCGAAGGGTCATCCGAGCGCCCAGGTGCGCGACAACGCACTGTCGAAAGCGCGCTTCGAGTTCCGCTGGGAAGACCAGTTCAATCTCGGTCTCGATCCGGACAAGGCCCGCGAATTCCACGACGAAACGCTGCCGAAGGATTCCGCCAAGGTCGCGCATTTCTGCTCGATGTGCGGCCCGCACTTCTGCTCGATGAAGATCACGCAGGACGTGCGCGACTTCGCCGCCAGGCAAGGCGTGACCGAAGACGAAGCGCTCGCCAAGGGCATGCAGACGAAAGCGATCGAATTCGTGAAGAAAGGCGCGGAGATCTATCAGCCGACTTGATGCCGACGCGCCGTTGACGTCCTGACGGCACGGACCAACGTCGCTTTTACAACGACGGCCCGGCGCATTTACACGCACCGGGCTGTTTTCAATTGCCTTTCATTAAGCACGCGCGAGCACTTTTCCTGCGCTGAAAGAAATCGAACCGGCATGACACGCTGCCGCCACCGTGCACATGCACAGCGTAGGCCGGCTTCATGAGAAGCCGCGATTGCAGCCGATTCCTTTCACACTCGTACTGGAGAGTCGACATGAAAACCATCAAACCGATCGGCATCACTGCAATGTTCGTGGCACTCCTCGGAGGGTTGACCGCTTGTGGCGACATGACCACGCGTCAACGGGATACCGCGGTCGGCGCGGGTGTGGGCGCGGCGGGCGGTGCGGTGATCGGCGGCAGCGCACTTGTCTGTCGACGTTGGGCGGCGCGGCGGTGGGCGGCATCATCGGTAATCAGGTCGGCAAGTGAGTACCGGTCGGCGCGGTGGCCTGATCATATGAGTTGATCGGGCATCGCGCGGTGAGGCGCTTGTTTCATGATTGTTACAGGAAGCCTCCATTCATGCTTTGTCACACAACGCCTGATTTGCTTCGATCGCTTGCGAGTAAGCTGTTTCTTAACGGACCCGTTCGCTGCCCTCGTCGCGAATACGTAGAGTCCGGCATTCGGCATGCCGCACGCAAGGAGCAGTCACATGAACCCCGCACCTTTGATCTCGGACCCCAGGGCGGTGATGGCATCGCTCGCTAGCGGGCTGTTGCTGAGCGGGTGCTATTACGGCTATCCGCCTTATCCGGGCGGCTACTATTCGCCGGTCGTGCCTGCTGCCTACACGCAGCGGGAGTTCACGCTGCCTCAGGGCGCATCGGGAACGGCGGCCGCCGTGGCACCGGCATCGGGCGTCGCCTATTCGAGTACCGCCGTTCAGTCGCAATACGCGGTGGCATCGCCGACGGCGGATTACTACGCTGTTACTATTCGGTGCCCGCATCGGCATTACCCGGCTTATTACGGCTATCCGTATGCGCCGGTTTCCGGCGCGTTCGGCTTCGGCTACTGGGCGGCGGCAGATGCTACTGGGGCCGTGTGGATGGCGCAGCAACGGCTGGCATAGCGGCGGCGGGCGCAGTCATTGAATTGGCTCGGAAAGCCGCACCGGACGATGCTTTTTCACGCCGAATGCACGCCCGCGTAACGCTGCTGAAACACTTTCGTGCGCCGTTCGCGCAACAACGGACTAACGCGGCTTCGTACGCCACGACACTTTCCTTTTCCGACAGGCACTTGGCAGATCGAGCCACCTTATGGCATGCTTCTGGCTCTGATGAAGCTTCCCCATCGATCACGCGGCCCGGCCAGTCGAGGCGGCCGCGTTTCAATCATCGGGAGTTCGGACATGATGGCCTTCGTCTTTTTTGCCCTGTGGATGCCCGCGAGCCTCGGTCTGCTGACCGTCTGGGTGTTCCGTCAAACCTCGCCCGCCTCCGCGGATTCCGCGCGGGCGCTGGCTTCCGGCGCGAAAGCGGCATCGGTCGAAGGCTGACGCGCGCCAGTATTCCATGACTACGCGACGGCCGCGTGATGACGTCGACACGTCTGTCCTTTCCGCCGCCCGCCGTCTGACCGGCCAATCGTTTCTTGACTGGCCCGATTCCTCCCCTATTCTAAACATGCGCGTTATGCGTTCGCTTAAGCCTCTCGGATAAGCGCACGCTCGCATGCAAGAGACGCATCGAACATCGCGCGCACCCGGACCATGCTTCCAGAAAGCTGGCACGCCACGCCCGGGCGCTGACGCCGGCCGATCAAAGGAGACCCGATGTTCCATCAGCTGCTTACCCCGATCGCCGATTCACTCGCGCTGTCCTTTCTCGTCGCGGCGCTGCTCATCTTCCTCATGCTCGTGCTGCTCGGCTGGGCGCACCGCCCCGCGGGCAGGTGTCGCTCGCGGGCCTGATCCTCGCGTTGATCATCGCGGTCGCGGGCTGGCATTTCCCGGTGGGACTGGCGGTGAATTCGGTCTTCACCGGCGCGGTGTTCGCGCTTTGGCCGGCCATGTGGATCGTGTTCGCGGCGATCCTGCTCTACAACGTCTCGCAACGCTCGGGACGTTTCGAAGCCTTCCGCCTGTGGATTGTGGATGGTCGACAATCTACCGAACGACCGGCGCATCATGCTGGTCATGATCGGCTTTTCGTTCGGCGCGCTGCTCGAGGGCATCTCGGGTTTCGGCACGCCGATCGCGATCACCAGTTCGCTTCTGATCCTGTTAGGCTTCCCGACCCTCGAGGCGCTCACTTTAACGCTGATCTTCAACACCGCGCCGGTCGCCTTCGGCGCGCTCGGCGTGCCGATCACCGTGCTCGGCGCGGTGACCCACCTGCCCACCGGTGCCCTCGCCAAGATGGTCGGCCGGCAGTTGCCGCTGTTCGCGTTCTTCCTGCCGTTCTACGTGATCGGCATCTATGCGGGCTTTCGCAACACGATGCGCGTGTGGCCGGTGCTGCTCGTCTCCGGCGGCACGTTCGCACTGACGCAATACGTGACCTCGAACTACATCAGCTATGCGCTGACCGACGTGCTCTCCTCGCCCGTGTCGCTGATCCTCACCATTGCGTTCCTGCGCGTGTGGAAGCCCGCGCCCGATGAACAATTTGCCGTCGACATCGATCGCCTCGCCGACATGCGCGCGACGATTTCGGCGGTCAGGGCTGGGTGCCGTGGATCGTGGTGTCGGCAGTGGTATCGTGGACGATCGCGAAGATCTTCATGATCGGCGACGTGAAAGTGGCGTGGCCGGGACTCGACAAGGCGGTCTACATCACACTGTACCACCAGCCCTACGGCGCGATCTGGGACTTCCAGCCGCTCGCGACCGACACGGCGATCTTGGTGGCCGCGATCATCACGTCGGTCATGGTGAAGCTGCCGGCGCGCGAGTTCTTCGCCGCCGTCGATACGTGCGTACAGACGCGCATCGCCATTTTCACGGTGACGACCATCGTCGACATGGCGTATCTGATGAACTACTCGGGATGAACTACACGCTCGGCCTGGGCGTGGCGTCGGTCGGGCCGTTCTTTCCGCTGGTGTCAGCATTCCTCGGCTGGGTCGTGGTGTTCCTGTCCGGCAGCGATACCTTCAGCAACGCGCTGTTCGGCAATCTGCAGGTGATGGCCGCGCATCAACTGAATCTGAATCCGGTGCTGATGGCGGCGACCAATTCGTCCGGCAGCGTGATGGGCAAGATGATCTCGCCGCAAAACATTTCGACCGGCGTCGCGACGACCGAACTCAAGGACAAGGAAGGTCTCGTGTTCGCGCGCACCTTCAAGCATTCGATCCTGTTGACGATCCTACTCGGCGTGCTCGTATGGTTGCAATAAAACGTGCTGACGTGGATGATTCCGCCGCATTGAGCGCCATCGCCAATCTGCTTCAGCTCATCACGCCCGCCGCACTCTGGGGCGCATCGTTTCTCTTCATTCGCGTTGGCATGGCCGAGTTCGGCGTCGCGCTGCTGATGGTGCTGTGCGTGGGCATCGGCGCGCTGTTTCTGGTCGCTATGCTGGTCGCGCGCCAGCCGCTTGCGCACACCTTCGCGACCCTGCACACGCGCGCGTTGCCGCTGTTCGCGGTCGGCATCCTCAATTCCGCCGCGCCGTTCTGCCTGTTCGCCTATGCCGAACCGACGCTGTCCGCGGGCGCGACCTCGGTCATCACGCGACGACGCCGCTGTGGGGTGCGCTCGTCGCGTATTTGTGGCTGAAAGACCGGCTCACGACGATCCGCACCATCGGCATGGCGATCGGCTTTGCGGGCATACTAGTGCTCGTGTGGAACCAGATCGCGCCGGCGCACGACGCGCAGGCCGCCAGCCTGCCCGTGCGTGGTCTGCTCGCGGCCGCGCTGTACGGCGTGGCGGGTAACTTCGCCAAGTGCCATCTGATAAACGTCGATCCGCTCACCAACGCCGCCGGCAGCATGATCGCCGCGACGCTCGTTTTGTCGCCCATCGCGTTCGTCACGTGGCCCGCCGCGCCCGTGTCCGCTGCAGCATGGCAAGCAGTGCTTGCGCTCGGCATCGGCTGTACGGGCATCGCTTACTTCATCTACTTCCATTTGGTCGCGGTCGCCGGCCCCGCGCGCGCGATGACCGTCACCTTCGTCATTCCGCCGTTCGGCATTCTGTGGAGCACGCTCTTTTTGCATGAGCATGTTTCGCTCGTGATGCTCGAAGACTGCACGGTGGTACTGCTAGGGCAACGCTGATTAAGTCCACTGCTTGTGCTTGTCAGGTGTTATAGAGCGCACGTGCAAGGAGAAAGGCAAACGACGATGAAGCAGCAGACCCTGGCGATGGCCGTGGATCAAGGTGCGGGGTTTGAGACTTGCCGCAAGCACACGCGACGCGACGAGTTGCTTGACACGATGAACACGATCGTTCCGTGGACCGAACTGTGTGCGGTAATCGAACCCTATTACCCGAAACAC